>NZ_HG966617.1:1768676-2072163 GCF_000689395.1 Candidatus Phaeomarinobacter ectocarpi | reverse complement strand
GCATGTGATTGAAGGCCCGCTGATGGACCGCATGAATGTGGTCGGTGACCTTTTTGGGGCGGGCAAGATGTTCCTGCCGCAGGTGGTGAAGTCCGCACGTGTGATGAAGAAGGCGGTGGCGCACCTCATTCCTTTCATTGAAGAGGAAAAAGAGGGCAGTGGCGACACTCGTGCCAAGGGCAAGATCCTCATGGCGACAGTGAAGGGCGATGTGCACGACATCGGCAAGAACATCGTGGGCGTTGTGCTTCAGTGCAACAACTACGATGTGGTTGACCTTGGTGTGATGGTGCCTGCTGAAACCATTCTGGAAGAAGCCAAGAAACACAAAGTGGACATCATTGGCCTGTCCGGCCTGATCACGCCGTCGCTCGATGAGATGTGCTACGTCGCGGCTGAAATGCAGCGGCAGGGTTTTGACATTCCACTGCTCATTGGCGGTGCCACGACTTCAAAGGTGCATACGGCGGTCAAGATCGCGCCGAACTATGAAAACCCTGCCATCTATGTGACCGATGCCAGCCGTGCTGTTGGCGTAGCGTCCGCTCTTTTGTCTGACACGGGCAAGGAAGAGTACGTCAAGGAAATCGCTGACGATTACAAGCAGATGGCGGAGAAGCACGCGGCTGGCCGCAAGGACACTGTCGTCTTTCCCATTGAAAAGGCCCGCGCCAACAAGGTGCCGGTTGATTGGCAGGGCTATGAGCCGCCCAAGCCAGAGTTCCTCGGTCTCAAGGTGTTTGAAGGCTATGATCTGGGCGAACTGGTGAGCCGGATCGACTGGACGCCGTTCTTCCGCACCTGGGATCTGGCGGGGGCTTACCCGGCCATTCTGGAAGACAAGGTTGTGGGCGAAACCGCGACGAGTCTGTTCAATGACGCGCAGGCAATGCTGCAGCGGATTGTTGGGGAAGGCTGGTTCAAGCCCCGCGGTGTGATCGGCTTCTGGCCAGCCAACGCTGTCGGCGATGATATTGAGCTCTATACGGATGACAGCCGAAGCACCGTCAAGGCAACGGTGCATACGCTGCGTCAGCAGATGGAGCGCAAGGGCGCCAATGCCCGGCCGAACTTCGCCCTGGCGGATTACATTGCGCCCAAGGACACGGGACTTGCTGACTATTTCGGCGGCTTTGCCGTCACGACCGGTGATGAGGTCGAGCAGCGGGCGAAGGAATTTGAAAAAGACCACGACGACTATTCGTCCATCATGGTCAAGGCCATGGGCGACCGGCTCGCGGAAGCCTTTGCGGAGCGCATGCATGAGCGGGTCCGCAAGGAGTTCTGGGGCTTTGAGCCGGATGAAGACCTGTCGAACGAGGATCTTGTTTCGGAAAAGTATCGCGGCATCCGCCCGGCACCGGGCTACCCGGCCTGTCCTGACCATACCGAGAAGCGCACGCTTTTCGATATTCTGGAAGCTGAAGCGAATACCGGTCTGGAACTGACCGAAAGCTTTGCGATGTTCCCGGCTGCTGCTGTGTCCGGGTATTATTTCGCACACCCTGACGCGGCCTATTTTGGCGTCGGTCGCATCCACAAGGATCAGGTTGAGGACTATGCCAAGCGCAAGGGCATGGAGCTGTCCGTTGTAGAGCGCTGGTTGCAGCCGAACCTCGCCTACTAGGTGGATCAGTCGAGCATGGCGACCTGGACGTAACCGGGCATTGCGCGCGTTGACGGTAACTGCAGGTGAACTGTCGTTCCCTTGCCCAGCTCGCTCTCCACTCTGACATCTCCGCCATGGAGGTGCAGCAATGACGCCACCATGGGCAGGCCAAGGCCCGTTCCCGCATGCCCACGGGTATGCGCACTACTCACCTGCTCGAAAGGCTGGAGTGCGCGCGGAATGTCTTCCGGTGCCATGCCGATGCCGGTGTCGGATATGGAAACTATAATCTCACCGACGTCAGACAGGCTGGACGTGATGGCGATTTCGCCGCCCGGGTCGGTGAATTTTACGGCATTGGACAGGACGTTCAAAAACACCTGACGCATGGCGCGTTCGTCCACCCATACCGGCGGCAGGTAGGCTGCGTCCTTGGTAATCGTGATGTTCTTGGCCTCGGCTGTCGGCTCAATCAGCCGGCGGCAGACGCTGATGATGTTGCCCAGATTGACCTGTTCTTCTTCAAGGTCGAATTTCCCGGCCTCAATCTTGGACAGATCGAGAAGATCATTGATGAGGCTCAACAGGTGGTGGCCGGAAGTGCGGATGTCGCCGGCGTAGCTGCGATAGATGTCCGGCACTTCGCCCATGATTTGTTGCTCGATGGCTTCCGAGAAGCCGATGACCGCGTTGAGCGGCGTTCGCAATTCATGGCTCATATTGGCCAGAAATTCCGACTTCATGTGGCTTGCAGCCTCGGCAGCTTCCTTGGCGGCGCGCAGTTCACTCTCAATTTCCTTGCGATCTGAAATGTCAGCAAAACTTGCAACAAAACCACCGGTGCGCAGCGGCTGGGTGCTCACATCCAGCGTGCGGCCTTCGCTGGTATGTTGTTCGAAAGACTGGGGTTGCTTTGCAGACAAGCGCTCGCGCCAGTAATCGATCAGTTCGGTGCGGGCGGCATTGTTTTCAAGCTGTGGTGCCACGCCATGCTGCAGCGCTGCCTCAAGCGTCTGGTGTTGCTCCATGAACTCCGGCTCGAGATGGAGCACGTCGCAAATGCGGTTGTTCCAGGCTGTGATTTCGCCAGCCTGATCCACCATCATGATGCCATGGCTGACATTGTCGAGAACCGCGCGCAGCCTGTCGCTCGTGGCCTTGAGTTCCCTTTCGCGCAGGTATCGCTCGGTCATGTCCTTCAGGATGCAGATCACGTGCGGTTTTGTGCTGCGGCTGATCGGGCTGAGCGTCAGCAGCAGGACGAGTTCCGTGCCATTGCTGTGGGTCGCCGTGATGCTCTGTTCGCCTGAATGCTGCTCGAGGTGAGGGAGAAAGTGGCGCAGCGTATTGCCGACCATCTGGTCGGAGGCATACCCAAGAATATTCTCGGCTGCGTTGTTCGCAAATTCGACCTGCAGGTCAGGGGTCGCGAGGATAACGCCCTCATCGACGCCTGAAATGATGGCGCGGAAGGTTTCCTCAGCTTCTTCTTCCAGAGCGCGATTGAGCTCCAGCATTTCTTCGGACATCAGTTTGGTGGCATGGCGGCTGCGCGCTGCGTTGGCGTCGCCTTCGCGATACGCGCCATCAACCAGTTTGATCAGTTCCGCCTCGTCGATCGTTCCATCCTGATTTTGGGCACGACGAAGCTGTCGCTCCAACAGGGGATGGAGCGTTTCAGGCACTTTCGAGGTTGGTGCCTCGCTCATGCTTCACCCAGCAAAGTGATTGTCATGGTCTGGTTGTGGAGTTCGCAGATGCCCGATGCGGCATGTGGCGAAAGCTCTCCATAGGAATAGAACCCGATCGTGGGCATGCCGTTCAGCTGATCGCTCACGGCTTCCAGTTCTTCACCGGTGCGCTGACCCAGCAGGAGCTTGCGTCCAATGCAGCTGACCAGGATGCCAATGCTGCTCTTGCTGTCACAGCCCCATCGCGGCGCGGCATTCGCTGCTGCGTCACCGGCGCCGGAAATCAGGTTTTCGAAATTGCCCATCATCAGCTGAGCGTTTTCGCCTTCGGGGATGTCGCCGGCGAATGTGAGGCTCTGGTCTTCTTCATTGATACCGAGGATCGTTCTTACCGCGTCATGATCGTCCGCGGTTTCCTCGTTGTTCGTGCGGCAGATCTTCAAGGGAAACAGAAGACCACTGGATGGAAGTTCGCTTGCGGCGTCGCCGAGATACTTCTTGTAGAGATCCAGCGCCGGTTTGCCGTCCAGTTCATAGAGCACATTGTCCTTTGACCGGGTGATACGGCGCTGGGGACCGAACTCTTCCCACCCGCCTGCATTGCCATGAGACATGCGCACCGCATCGCCATAAAACCCAACAGCTGCAATGCGGCCAGCGCGAAGACTTTCATTTGCCCCCACGCGGGTCACGCCAAAGTCCGCACCATCTCCGGCAAGGCCACCGGTAATGGCGGCGGACGAAATGATTTTCTCACGAAGGCCGCGGACCAGTTCACTGCCATTGACCTGCAGGCCTTCCGAAATGACAAAAATGCCGGCCAGGTCATCGTCAGCGAGTTGCATGCCCAAAGACTGCCCGGCTGCGAAACTGTCTGTAGAGGTCTGCACATCCGCTGTGGCAAGACGCGTGGGCGTATTGTCGAAGGCCAGCGCGGTTGCCACCGCGGACCCTTCCATGACCTCGTCACCGAGTATTTCACCGCCGGTGCTGCAGGCAACAATGTCTGCCTCTGGAAAGTCAGTCTGAAGGGCGCGGATCGCCTCTGCGGCCTCGCCAAGTGCCGGGTCCATGAACGCCAGAACCACCTGCGCGTGCGCGAGCGGAGAGTCCTGATGCTCCGGGCGCCATGTTGCAGCGTCGTGTAGTTTGAGTTGCTGACTTTGCATTGCGGCAATCCCTTGAGGTAATTGAGGTTTCAGGATCGCAGAAATAGTCAAATGTCGAGTTAACGCGCCGCCGTCCTTTGTTAGGGTTTTGTTAGGCCTCGCGCGGGATCAAGCGATATTCCAGAAGTGGTTTTCGCGTCTCCTCTAGTGCGATAACAAGCGGGATGCGCAACCTTCCACTTGACCTCGATCTGATCCAAGACGCTGCCGCGCGGCTGCATGGCCACGCTCTCGTCACGCCGCTTTTGCGCCATGACGGGCTGGACAGACTTGTTGGCGGGCGGGTTTTCCTCAAGGCAGAAAACCTGCAGCACATCGGGGCCTTCAAGTTTCGCGGTGCTTACACAGCCCTTTCCAGGATCGATGAGGACCTGCGGGCCAACGGTGTGGTGGCCTGGTCGAGCGGCAACCATGCGCAGGGCGTCGCGATGGCGGCGCGCACATTCGGCGTGCCGGCAACGATTGTGATGCCGCACGATGCGCCCACAGCAAAGCGTGAGACGACACTCGCGCTTGGCGCAGATGTGGTCGGCTATGATCGTGCAACCGAGGACCGCCAGGAAATTGCGACCGCCATATCCAACGAAGGCGGGCAGGTCAAAATAGCGCCCTATGACGATATTGATGTCATGTCAGGGCAAGGCACCGTGGGGCTTGAGATCGTCGAGCAGCTCAGTGCGGCGGGCCATGTTGCCGATCAGGTGCTTGTGCCGTGCGGTGGGGGCGGACTGACTGCTGGGCTATCGACGGCAATGAAGGCCCTGTCGGCCAAAACCCGCATCCTCACGGTTGAACCTGAAGCGTTTGACGATACGCGCAGGTCACTGGCCGCCGGTCATCGACACCAGAATCCCTCCACCACAGGCTCAATCTGTGATGCGTTGCTAGCACCCACGCCCGGAGAGCTGACGTTTGATGTGAACAGGAAAAGCGTCAGTGAGGGGGTGGCTGTCAGTGATGCTGACGTTGCCCGCGCCATGCGGTTTGGATTTCACGCGTTGAAGCTTGTGCTGGAGCCGGGCGGTGCTATCGCCCTTGCAGCGCTGCTGAATGGCTCGGTGGAGACCAAAGGGCAGACCAGCGTCGCTGTTCTGAGCGGCGGCAATGCCGATGCTGAGCTGTTTGCAGATGTGCTTGCGGAAAAAATCTAGCGGTGTGTCGGCGCAGATCTGTTAGGCGAACATTGCGTCAACGGCGTCCTGGTCAATGCCTTCGCCTTCTGCAGCGGGTCCATTGAGCAGGTGGGCGTCGGGACGCGTATCGACTGCAGGGGCCTCATCGCCAAGCAAGGCAGATGTCCGACGCTCAAGTTCCTTCAAGACAGCAACGACTTTGCTGATGCGCTGGCCGGTGATGTCCTGGAAGGAGCAGGCCATAAAGATCTCGGCGGTCAGTTCTCCGATGGCTTCGCCCTGCGTTGCGGCTGCGTCGCTTCCATTGTCCAAGGCGGCAACGTTGGTGGCGATGTCATCCAGTTTTTCGGCGGTTTCCAGAATGGAGGATGTGGCACTTTCAGTTGCCTCGACGATGGCATCCAGCTCGCCGGTTGCTTCGCTCACGCGATCACCTGCTGTGTTTGATTCACCAATGTCACTGATTTCCTTGCGCGTTGCTGCAATGCTATTGTTCATTGCTTCAAGCTGCGCGCGGATCATTGCAAGCTTCTGTTCTGCAGTGCCTGGTTTTTCAGCCATAGTCATGCCCCGGTTTGTATCTGAAAATCTGACGTCACAATCTTTGATTGCATAGTCCCAAACCTAAGTTGCTGAATGGTTGAGATGAGATCTTCTGACCTCCCGATTGATATTGAGACTGTAAAAGGCTTCCTGGCACCTGAAGAAGGGCAGGCCCTGCGGGAGCATGCTCAAGCAAGCGCCGACCTTGGTCCTGCGCTGGAAATCGGCAGTTATTGTGGTAAATCAACCGTTTACCTTGGTCTTGGTGCGCGCGATGGCGGCGGGCAGGTTCTGGCCGTTGATCATCATCGCGGGTCTGAAGAAAATCAGCCCGGTCAGATGTTCCATGACCCTGATCTGGCCGATGGGCACGGTGGAATTGATACTTTGCCGCTTTTTCGCAAGACCATTAGGGATGCGGGTCTGGAAGATGTGGTGATCCCGGTGGCGACGTCAGCGGCACATTTTGCTCGGGTCTGGCAACAGCCCCTAGGCATGGTTTTTATTGACGGTGGGCACACGCTGGAGGCAGCGCTTACGGACTATCGGTTGTTCGCGCCGAAAGTTGCACCGGGCGGTATTCTGGCCATTCACGATGTGCATCCGGATCCCGAGACGGGGGGGCGGCCGCCTTACGAGGTGTACGAGCTGGCGCTGGCGTCAGGCTTGTTTCGTGGCCTAGCGCTTATTGAGACGCTGGCGATCCTGCGCCGCATCTAGACCGTCAATATCCGGCAGGGTGTGGTCAATGAGCGCGTTGCAGGCCGCAGTTGATTGCGTCACGGCGTCGGCAGCAAGAATGACAGCGCCCGCAGTCCATGCGGGCTTTTCGGCAGGCCAGGGTTTGCCGACCTCGGTCTGAATGCCCATCCAGTAGGCCCCATCGTCATCGGCATGCTGATGCTGCCACGACAGCATTTTCTCGGCACGTTTGCGGTCGCCCATACCCAGCAGGGCGAGGCAGAGCTCTGCCGACTCAGCAACAGTCACCCATGGCTCATGGACCACGCAGCGACAGCCGACGCCGTCTTGCACGAACTCATCCCACCGCGAAGCGATTTTTGCGTAGGCGGCATCGCCAGTGAGGGCGCCACCAAGGACGGGGTAGTACCAGTCCATGGAGAAGGTGTCTTTTGGTTCCCATGTGCGGTCAAACCGGTGTGGTTTGTGGCGCAGGGCGTCTCCAAGGGCTTCGCGTGATGCAATCCATTCACCGGCAAGGTCAGTATGGCCGAGCGTCGCGGCAATGTGTGCTGCGTGCTCCAGGCTCTTGTGGATGGAAGAGCTTGCGGTGATCAATGCGTCATCAGGCGCATCGGTGTCGCGGGAGGCCCAGCGTATTTCGCCGTGCTCTGACTGGTGGCTGACAACAAATGCGAAGGCTTTTTTGATGGTCGGCCAGAAATGCTGCAGGAAGTCTGTGTCCTGTGTGAGCAAATAGTGATGCCAGATGCCCGTTGCGATGTAGGCAGCGCTGTTGGTGTCGCGCTCGTATTTCTTGTCCTGCTCGTCCTCGCCGGTGTAGCGCTGCTCATCCTCGTCCAGAGGGACGGCAGAGCCCATTTCCATCCACCAGGACCCATCTTCAAGCTGGATGTCCACAAGGTGCTGGTACGCCCGCACAGCGGCCTCGCGCTCGCCCATGACATCAAGTGCCATGGCCGCTTCGGTGTGGTTCCATGGATCAAAGACGCCGCCGTCATACCAGGGGATGGAACCGTCATCGCGCTGCAACTCGAGAATGCGCGCAACGGCACCGTCGAACAGGCCGTCGTGGATTTTTGATCCCTTGGTGAGGTGAAGAGTGCTCACCGCTTATGCGCCCCCGCTTTGGGTGGCCTTGCTGAAATACATCACGACACTTTTGCCCATGAGGGGATCTGCGATCTTTTCAAGCATCCGCGTCAGCCACGGGCGCTTGACGATGTCCCACGCCAGGAAGCGGTGATAAGTGCGGACAAAGAAATTCTCGTCATCGCGGACACCAACGGCACAGCGGATCCACCAGTAGGGTGAGTGCAGGCCGTGCGCCCAATGGCGCTGCAGGAAGGAAAGACCCTGCGCTTCAACGGCGCCGCGCAGCTGACCTTCGCTGAAGATGCGCACGTGGCCGCCGGGTGTGTTGTGGTAGTCCTCGGACAGGGCCCAGCAGATGCGTTCGGGCCAGTAGCGGGGCACGGACACACCAAACCTGCCGCCCGGCTTGAGCACGCGGTTGATTTCTTTCACGGCACCCAGATAGTCGGGGATGTGCTCCAGCACTTCCGAGCAGATGATCTTGTCGAAGGTGTTGTCAGCAAAGGGCAGCTTGAGCGCATTGCCGACCGAAAAGCCGAAGCTGCGCGGGCTTGAAGGGTCAAGGTCTGGAAAATCCAAGAATCCCTTGCGGGCCTTTTGAACATCCTCGAGCAACAGGTCGACACCAACGGCCTGAATCTCGTCCTTGGCAAAGTAGACAGCATGCATATGCCGTCCTTCGCCGCAGCCAAGGTCCAGAACCCGGTCGCCTTCCTGAAGGTTAAGCTTGGCGAAGTCGACCGTGCGCACGTCCGATAGTCTCCAGATAAATTTTTTCGAGGTTCTCGGCAGTGCGGCTCCACTGGAATTCCTTGAGCATACGCTCACGGCCCGCAGCGCCAATGCTGTCGCGCAGGCTCTTGTCGTCCAGCATCTTCGAGATTTGTGCAGCCAGAGCGTCCGGATTGGAGTTGGGCACAACCGGTGCCGCATCGCCGGCCACTTCAGGAAGCGAGCCGCCGTCTGTTGCAATCACCGGTGCGCCGCACGCCATGGCTTCGCCACAGGGGAAGCCGAAGCCTTCATAGACGGACGGTGAGATGGCGATGGTGGCTTCTGCATACATCTTGGTGATGTCTTCGTCGGTCAGACCGCCGGACACGAATTTCACCTTGTCCTTGATGCCGCGACGCTCAAGTTCCTTGGACGTGTTGCCTTCGCGCAGGGAGCCGATGACGACCAGTTCGAGGTCCGGATACTTTGGCAGCAACTGATCGTATGCGCGGATCAGATAGATGAGACCCTTCAGAGGGACATCTGCACTGGCGCAGGCGATCAACCGGTTTGGCTTGCGCTCGATCTCGGGCATGGGACGCCACTGCTCTGTATCAATGCCGTGATAGCAAAGCTCCAGACGATTGGGATCGAGGCCGAAATCCTTCGACACATCGCGCAGCGTGGATTTGGAGACCACGATGAGGTCTTCAAGTTCGCGCGCGACTTTGATCTGCATGTTGAGGAAGGAATACCAACGCCACTTCAGGAAGGCGAAAAACGGGTTTGGCGAGTGCTTGATGTCGATGCGGCGATCGCGGGTGATGGGGTGGTGGATGGTTCCCAGCACCGGCATGCCCATGTCGCGCATTTTGAGGAGACCCCAGCACAGGGTCTGGTTGTCGTGAACGATGTCGTAATCGTTGACGCGGGTCTCAGCCCATTTGGCCATGCGTTCACCGAACGTATAGGGCTCGGGGAAACCACCGGAATTGTGCCACCACCATTCTTTCACATCGAGCCAGTCGCGCATCTTGCCGGACCACAGCGCCTTGATCGGGTGCGGGTCCGCATACAGGTCCAGCGATGGCAGCTTGATCAGCCGACAGCGCGGGTCCAGCACCGGATAGGGCTGGCCGGACACGACGTCGATTTCGTGGCCACGATCCGCCAGGGCCTTAGTGATAAGGCGCATATACACACCCTGGCCACCAGTGGTGGGGTTGGAGCGGTAGCTGGGCATCAGCATGCGAAGGGGGCGGTCAATGCCGGGGCGGGCGCGAGTGTCGATGGGCTCGCGCGGCTCAAAGTCCGGCACGTCAGCGCGTGATAGCGCCTGGCTCATATAGCCTTACTCCTGCAAACGCGCATTGCGGCGCGGCTGCTTATAAATGGCGGGAAATCCCACAAAAAAGAAAACACGCCTTTGATATTGGCGATGGCCACCGCGCTTATGGCTGCGGCTCCCGCCAGGCATGTTGCGGCGCGATCATAACGATGTGCACCGCACACGCCAAGGGAGCTTACAAATTAGTCAGGAAGGTCAAAATTCAAGGCCTGACAAGGAATTATGCGGCCTGATCGCCCATAAAATAGCGTACCAGATCTACGTAATCGAAGATCAGGGACACGAAGATGGTGATCGAGAGCACCCAGAGATACCGCCCGCCCCAGGTCGACGCATCGAAGGTGGTGCGCCGTCGCCAGAGATACACAAGCAGCGGGGTCCACAGAATGATGTGAGAGAGACCCAAGATGCGGGTGTAGCCGTAAGTGTCGTAGAGAAAGCCCATCAAGAAGAGATTGGCGACCCACGCTGCCAGAACCCAACGCGCCTCGACACGATGAAACACAAAGAGGATGGCGGCTGTGTTCAGGACGATCATCCAGTACACCCAGCCCTGAATCAGCGGTCCCTCACGGGCGATATCGGCCATCATGTCCATTGTCTGCGTCCCCTGTTGATCGTTGCTGCCTAATTGATGGCAGTCGGTTTTGTTTCTTCTTCTTGCACGGGCGGCTCATTCGCTGGGCCCGCCTGATGATGGATCAGTTTCCAGCCGCCGCCAGCTTCGTCCCTGCGGAACATGTTCGTGGCAATCAGATAATCCGATCCGATCAACTCGTAGCAAATCACAATGCCGACAGAGCCATGCAGAGTGACATCCGCGGACAGGGGGGTGATGGCGGGTGGGGCAGGTCCTTCAAAAATGTTTTGGAAGGATGACAGCACATCTTCAAATCCGCGTAGTGGTGCCCAGCCGGGGTGCAGGCAGGTGATGGCGTCATCAGCGGCCCATAACGAGGCCATGGCCTGAATGTCGCTATCGGCAAAGGCCTGATAGAACGCATCATTGGCGAATAGAAGCGCTGCTCGGTCGCTCATTTTGCTGAGGTTGCCCCTCGTTGTCGTCCTACGCGAAGCGGCGTTTCAGCCAGTCCGTGATGAGAGCGTTCAGTTCATCCGGCTTTTCAGCCTGAGTCCAGTGACCACAGTCTGGAATGATATGTTTCTCGAGGTCCGGGCAGAACTGCTCCATGCCTTCGGTGAGTTCCGGGCGCAGGACAACGTCATTTGCTGCTGAAATCATCAGGCAGGGGACATTCACCTTTTCGGGAAGGTCTTTCGAGCGTTCCCAGTTGCGGGTAAAGTTGCGGTACCAGTTGAGGCCACCGGTGAAGCCGGTGCTGGTGAAGGCTTCGTGATAGTAGGCCGCTTCTTCAGCGGTCAGCAGCGGGTCACCGCCCCATTCTTCTTCGGGGACTTCAAACAGTTTCGCGAGGGCCAGGTTCTTGGCGGCGTCAGGCGCTGCGTTGTCGAAGTCTTCGAGTGTGACAGCGCTCTTGCGGTACCAAAAGCGCAGGGACTTCGCGATGTCCTTGCCAAACAGTTCATCGGCTGCGCCGGGCTTTTGGAAAAACACGATGTACATGTCTTCGCCCATTGTGGCGCGCATGGCTTCGATCGGATCAATCGGGCCGCGTGCGATGAATGGCGTGTTGACGCCGATGACACCGGCGACACGGTCGGGGTGGCGCAGCGGCATCTGCCAGACAACAAAGCCGCCCCAGTCATGTCCACAGAAGATGGCCTTGTCGATGCCCAGTTCATCGAGCATCGCCACCATGTCGCCGGTCAGGTGCTCCATGTCGTAGTCTTCGATGGCTGCAGGAATTTTACCGGTTGTCGCATCTACCGTGCGCCCATAGCCGCGCTGGTCGGCTGCTATGGCGCGAAAGCCTGCATCCGCAATGGCTGGTATTTGATGACGCCACGAATAGGCCAGTTCCGGGAAGCCGTGGCACATGACGACGGGCACACCGGTGCCCTGCTCATAGACGGCGAGTTTGAGGCCATTGGCCTCGATGAATTTGGGCTCTGGAAATGACATGAGCAGCACTTTTCTGATTTTTTATTGTATCGCTAAGCGGTGGCGGGCTTTGCGTCGAGACGCAGGTGCATTTCATCGCGCTCGGGCCCGAGCTTTGGCGGATAGAGGTGTTTTTTTGTGGCCTTGGGGCGCACCCACATCCACAGGATCCGCAGAATGTTTGCCGGACGTTGCAGCCAGTCCATGGGTGGCTCCAGCATGTGAAAGCCTTTCATGGCTTCCCGCAGCAATGGCGTGCTGCCGCGCACGGCGGGCGTGATGGCATCTTCAGCAAAGCTGGCCATCAAGCGGCCTTTCAGGCTCGCGGTCTTTGCGCCGCTAACGCCCCGTTCGGCCTGAAGCATGGCGCTTTTGTCCTGCTTCACCATGCTGTCGTAATAAGGGCGGATGGCCTGCTCCAGCCTGTCGGCATAGATGATCGCGCGTTGTTGGGGATCACCGTTGGCCTGCAGGGTTTCTGCAAGCGCATGGGCTTCTACGAAGGCGCAGGAGCAGCCGCGGCCATACAGCGGGTTTGTGCGAATGGCAGCGTCGCCAATAGCAAAGAAGTTGGTCACCAGCGCGCATTGCTTGCCCTCATTCTCCGTGGCGATGAAAGATCGCCAGCGACTGGCAAGTTTGCCCATGCCAAGCACTTTGCTTGCCGGATCGGATCGGTCTGGTGACACCCAGTCGGCGATGCCGGGCAGGGACATACAGGCCGCGTCGAACTTTGCGGGATCCACCATGGCCATCCGCAGGCCGGTTTCAATCTCAGGGACGGCGAGGGTGATGGAAAAGCAGCCATTGTCCGCAGGAAAGACACCGTATTTCAGATATCCCAGATCACCGGCGCCAGGAACGATGCCACGGGAGGGCTCTTCGCATCCGGGTTTCAGCCGGTAGTGCCGGGTGAAGTAGAGAATGCCGCATGGCTCGGTCTCTTCCGTTGGAACGATGCCTTCCTTTGCCAGCCAGGACGGTACCTGTGACGTTCGGCCGGTTGCATCTATCACTATGTCGGCGTGGCGGGCGCTTAGAGGTGATGTATCTGTTTCGGCCATTACCCCGGTGACTGCCGGAGGCCTGGTTTTTGTATCGACGACAAGGTCGCGCACGCGGACGCCTGTTTCCAACGTCACATTGGGAAGGTCTGCGACATAGCCGCGAATGACAAACTCCAGCGTTGTGCGGCGGGAGGTGAGGATCGTCAGGTCCTGATCCTCCGGTGATGGCTGGTAGGTATTGCGCAGCGTCGCCGGCAGACCATCTTCAAATGTCAGTTCGCGACACCCGGCATCAAGCAGGCGCTGCAGCAAATCCGGGTAACTGTCGCGCAGCAGCTGATAGAGGACTGCAAGGAACGCATGGCTGTGGCGCACATGGCCGACGCCTTTTCGGTTCCATTGGGTGAAGGCTTCGTCTGCAGATGTGGCAGGCGGGGGCGCGTCACGATCTAGCACCGTGATGGTGTGGCCGTCCCGGCTTAACGCCAGCGCAGAGGCAAGGCCGGCGATGCCTGAACCCAGGACGATGATGGAATGCTGTGTGGATGACAGCTCATGCGTGGGAGCGGGGGTGGTCTGTGTCACGGTGGCGTATCCAAGCGATAAAGAGGTCGCTGGGACTCTAGCCGTGTCGCTCGTCACGTCAAAGAGCGGACACCGACGGTTTTGGACTGTAATCCGGCAAAACGAGGCGCCACATAAGGAAAAACCGGCGGCTCCCCAAAGGGCGCCACCGGTTTGTCCAGTGCTTCGTCAGCCTATCTGGACTTGGCACTTATGGGTGCCAAGAGGTCCTTTCAGCCGCGACGTTTCGCAGCCTTACGCTTAGGTGCTGCTTTCCGCTTAGCTGCAGGGCGCTTCTTAGCGGCAGCTTTCTTCTTGGCAGCAGGACGCTTCTTAGCAGCGGCCTTCTTCTTCGTAGCTGCTTTCTTCTTCGCAGCAGGCCGCTTCTTAGCGGCTGACTTCTTCTTGGCTGCTGCCTTCTTCTTAGCGGCGGGGCGCTTCTTGGCAGTAGCCTTCTTCTTCGTAGCTGCTTTCTTCTTGGCAGCAGGACGCTTCTTGGCAGCGGCCTTTTTCTTCGTTGCTGCTTTCTTCTTCGCGGCAGGGCGCTTCTTAGCAGCAGTTTTCTTCTTCGCTGCGGCTTTCCGCTTAGGAGCCGCCTTCTTCACAGTTTTCTTTTTCGCGGCAACTTTCCGCTTTGGTGCCGCTTTC
Source organism: Candidatus Phaeomarinobacter ectocarpi (assembly GCF_000689395.1). Lineage (GTDB taxonomy): Bacteria > Pseudomonadota > Alphaproteobacteria > CGMCC-115125 > CGMCC-115125 > Pyruvatibacter > Pyruvatibacter ectocarpi. The sequence continues at coordinate 2,057,917 of NZ_HG966617.1, read as the reverse complement.
TTCTTAGCGGCGGATTTCTTCTTCGTAGCGGCTTTCTTTCTTGCAGCCATGTGGTCCTCTCCCAATCTTTCTCATGTCACACCAGGTCAACATCACTGATCGTGTGTCTTTAGTGGTGTCGTCACCGGTAAGTCCGGCCAATGGCCGACACCCTTCAAACGAAGACGCACGCCGGCTTGAGCTAATTACGCACAAGGACGGTTACGTTCTTGTGGTTAACAGAGTGTTATTCGATTGGGCGCTGCTGCAAGTGTTTGCGCGTGTTCATTGGCGCACCGGACTCTTCTGCATGAGATTGCGTGCAGTCTTACATGCAGTGAGCACTGACTTGCTTGTTGTTTCGTATTCGCTTCGCCGTGTTTGTTTGATGTTTGTCCGTACACTGACTAAAAACGCTGAAACGCAGTCAAACGCTTGCTTTTTTGGGCATGCCTGTGGCAGGCGGGCGACTCCGCAGTGCCGCATGAGCTGTAGGCAGCACTGCTAAGTTGTTTGTTCCGTTGCGGCTTTGCAAAGCTATGCACAGGCGTGTTGCGCAGATGCATCACTTGCTGCGGGATTGTTTTTTTTAGTTGCGTGCAAAAGGTGTTGAGCACGCGTTTTTTGCATTTTTGATGCGTTTTGATTCGTTTGCAAAACGCGCAATGGACTCCGACACACACATCAAATCACGCGGCGCGCACTGCAAACAAAAACGGCGCAGCAAGTTTTTGCTGCGCCGTTTGTTGTGTGTGTGTCGTTTGTCGGGACGTTAGATCAGTCCCCATTCCTCACGCAGCTGACGCTTGAGGATTTTGCCGTTCGCATTTCGGGGAAGCGGATCGGTACGCAGTTCAATCTTCACCGGCACTTTGAATGCCGCGAGGTGCTTGCGTACGAAAGTCTGCAGATCACCTTCCGTGACGCTTGACCCAGGTGTGACCTGAATGACGGCACCCACTTCTTCGCCAAGAACCTTGTGCGGGATGCCGATGACAGCGGCGTCCATGACATCGTCGTGGCTGTAAAGCGCGTCTTCCACTTCAACGCAGTACACATTCTCGCCGCCGCGGATGAGCATGTCCTTGGCGCGGTCGAGGATGTAGATGAAGCCTTCTTCATCAATGCGGGCAAGGTCACCGGAGTGAAGCCAGCCATCGGTGAATGTTTCAGCAGTGGCTTCCGGCTTGTTCCAGTATTCCTTCACGACGTTTGGACCATAGATCCAAAGCTCGCCGACTTCGCCGGTCGGCAGCGTGTTGCCATTTTCATCAACGACCTTGACGTCGCACACGGGAATGGCCGGACCGCAGCTTTCAGGCTTGGCGATGTATTCAAGGCCTGCATTCTGGCTCGAGGCTGCGGATGTTTCCGTCAGACCGTATCCATTTGCGGCTGATGAGGCCGGGAACAGCTTCTTGATCTTCTCAACAAGCTCAGGCGCAGCTGGCGCACCGCCATAGCCGATGCCTTCAACGCTTGATGTGTCATAGGTGTCGAACTCAGGGTGCTCAACGACCTGCCACACCATGGCAGGGACGCCGCCGAAGCTGTTGATCTTTTCACGCTCGATAAGTTCCAGCGCACGGGTGGGGTCCCATTTGAACATCATGACCAGCTTGTTGCCGGCGTTGAGTGTGCCGCACAGGATGGCGTGCAACCCTGTTGCGTGGAACAGCGGGACGGAAATCAACATGCACTTCTTGGGCATGTTGGCGACGTCCGGCAAAGGCTGGCCGTAGCGCAGAAGTTGCCGCACCGGCGCGATGCCAAGTCCAACGACATTGCCGCAGATGTTGCGCTGGGTACCCAGGGCGCCTTTCGGGCGGCCTGTGGTGCCTGACGTGTACATGATGGTGGCGTCGTCCTCGGGCACCAACTCAACAGCCGGTGGCTCCTGATCAGGCAATGACGCGTAGTCTTCGTGCTTGCACAGCACATCAGCGAAGTGTTCAACCTTTGCGTCACTATCGGGAAGCTTGGTCGCGCGGGCTGCGATCACCGACTTGATGCCAAGACGGTTCGCAAACGCGGAAATGACGTGGGCGCGTTCTCCATCGGCGAACACCAAAGATGTGCCGGAATCTTCAAGGCCGTATTCCAGCTCTTCGCCGGTCCACCAAGAGTTAAGCGGGACCATGATGGCGCCGATGGATGCGCCTGCGAAAAAGGCGATGGGCCATTCAGGATAGTTGCGCATGGCGATTGCAACGCGGTCGCCCTTCTTGACGCCATACTCATCCTTGAGCTTGTGGGCGAGGGCAGAGGCTGCCTTGTGGAACTCGCGATAGGACAGGCGGTCATCCTCGAACACCACGAATTCGTGGTCGCCGTGTTCCTTGGCCATGGTAAACAATTCGCGCAGGCTGTTCTTGGCTTCCTTCCACACACGCATCTTCAAGCCGCGCACTTCGGCTTCGGTCACTTCGAACGGCGTGCCCGGTGACGTCATGAGGGCGTGGGCGTCGGCGACGCTCATGATCGGCTCTGACGGAATCTCGGGTGTGGATGGTGCTGCGGCTTCACTCATGCCGGGTATCTCCCTGAAAAACACTGGAATTCAGCACTTTTTTTTCCGCTTAGATGCGGTGTGCCTGATTTTGCGCGGGACCATACAGGATGGCGCGGCGAGAGTCATGGGGATGTAAATCACCTGTTTCGTCTGTTATTTGCGACAGATACAGGCTCGGTGGACACCCTATGTGCTTTTGAGTGCTGCATAGAGCAACGTTGCCCAGCCACAGAGGAAGGCAAGTCCGCCAAGTGGTGTGATCAACACCAGAGCGCGGCTTTCCGTCAGGCCATAAAAGTAGAGCGATCCCGAGAACAGGACGATGCCTGTCAGGAACGCCCATCCGGCAACTGTAGGACCGGTGGCTGTGATTCCGGATTGCGGGCTGATGCTGGCAAGCCAAGCGACGCCGACCAGCGCCAGCGCATGATACATGTGGTATTGCGCACCGGTTTCAAACGCTGCCAATGCGCGCTCTCCGACACGTCCCTGAAGCCCGTGAGCCCCGAATGCCCCTGCGGCAACTGCGATGAATCCGTTCAGGGCGGCGAGGGTAAGCCAGAGTTTCATCTGCAAATTCCTTATTTTCGCGGGCGCATATGCTTGACCCGTCGGGCACGGGCGGCTCTCATTCTACCCAATTAAAAACACAATACCTCAGGGAGTGGCCATGCTTACGAAGGCCGATGATTATGCGATCCATCAGGCGCCGGTGCCGATTGCCTATGCAACCACCGACCGCAATTTCTATGACCGCTATTTTTTCAATGGCTATCCGCAGGATGCAGCCGACGTAAATGGCGACGGGCACTTTGCGTGCGCGTTTGGCGTCTATCCCGGTCACAACATTATGGATGCTGCCTTTAGCGTCATCGTGGATGGCGTGCAGAAGAATGTGCACGCCTCGAAGGTGATGCATATGGAGCGGATGGACACGCAGGTGGGTCCGATCCGCGTTGAGATCGTTGAGCCGTTGCAGGTGCTGCGCGTTATTGTGGAAGACAATGAGCACGGCATCAGCGCCAATCTGACCTTTACCGGTCGCACACAGGCGCTGGAGGAACCACGTTTCATCTCACGGGTGGGTCCGCGGACGGTGATGGACTACACCCGCCTGACCCAGAACGGCGAGTGGGAAGGCTGGATCGAGGTTCAGGGCAAACGCATTGAGGTGACCCGCCCGCGCTATCGCGGCACGCGCGACCGGTCCTGGGGTATTCGTCCTGTGGGTGCGGCTGATAGCCAGCCGGTTGCGCCGCCGCCGGAGCCGCAATTCTACTGGCTGTGGTGCCCGCTCAATTTTGACGATCGGATTTCGCTCTATCACATCAATTCCGATCGACAGGGGCACGCATGGAACACCAATGGTGTGGTGTGTCCCGTTGGCGGCGAGCCTGTGGAGTATGGGCGCTGTTCGTCTGACGTCACGTTCAAGCCGGGCACGCGTCATGCTGCCGGGGCGACGCTGACACTGAATGGCGAAGATGGTGACACCACGATTACGCTCGAGCCGCACTACACGTTCTACATGCAGGGGCTTGGCTATGTGGGCTCCGACTGGGGGCATGGCCACTACAAGGGCGAGAATGCCCTTGGGTATGACGAGATTGTGCTGGCGGATGCGCCGGCCTTGTCGTTTGAGCATCTGCATATTCAGGCGTTTTCCTCCGCGACAATGACGACGCCGGACGGAAAAGTGCGCAAAGGGCAGGGTGTGTTTGAGCAGCTGATTATTGGTGCTCATGATCCATCCGGATTTGCAGACATGCTGGACGGTGCCAAATGAGCGAGACGCAACCTCTGGAGCCGGCGCTCGTCGATCTTGCTGCCCGCTTTGGTGATTATCTTGAAGCGCATATGCCGGACGTGACGACGGCGGATGTGGAAGCCATGGAGCGCATTCATGGTGGCGCATCGCGCGAGACGTTCCGGGTGAAAGTGCATCTGCGCACCGACCCGACGAAGCCGGGCGAACATCGCGGCCTGATCCTGCGGCGGGATCCTGTGGGCAGCCTGATCGACACGGACCGCGATGTTGAGTTCAACGCCTATCGCGCGTTCTTCAATACGACGGTGCCGGTTCCCGAAGCGCTGTTTCTTGAAATGGATACCAAGTGGCTGGATCGGCCCTTCTTTGTAATGTCGGAAATTCCGACGGGCGAAGCACAGTCTCCCTTTGCACCGGACCCCTATGGTGAGTTGGCGCCCAAGCTGGGAGAACAGTTCTGGCGGCATCTGGGGACGATCTCCGGGGCGGACCCGCATGCGAATGGTCTGGCTGACAAAATGGAGGCCCCGGCGCTGGACGCGTGCTGGCAGAAGGAACTCGACTATTGGGAAGGCGTCATTGACGATGACCAGCTTGAGCCGCACCCGATAGCGCGCGCTGCCATCCGCAAGTTGCGCCGGTCGCCGCCGCCGCCTGCACAAAAGCTTTCCGTCATTCATGGGGATTACCGTATCGGCAACTTCATGAGTGACGAGCAGGGCGACTTTACCGCCGTACTGGACTGGGAGATGTGCCATCTGGGTGATCCGCTCGAGGACCTGGCCTGGGCGCTTGATCCAATCTGGGCGGCAACTGATCCCAATGTGCCTGCATCGCTTATCAACCGTGATGACGGTATCGCCCTTTGGGAAAAGTCCTCCGGTCTCACGGCGGACCCGGCAGCGCTGGCGTGGTGGGAGTTGTTCTCCAACGTCAAAGGCTTGGGTATCTGGATTTCGTCGAGCCACGAATATGCGACCGGCGACAACAAGGACCCGATCCTGGCGTTCTCTGGTTTGTTCTGCACGGCCAAGCACAACGAGATTGTGGCAGCCAAGCTGCTTGCAAGTTTTGAGGAGGCACACTGATGCGGCCTGAAGCAAATGACCTTCTGAATGGCGGGTTCGGCACGATGCTCATGGAGATCGCGCCCAACCTCAATGCCACCTACTCAACCGGCAGTGCGTCTGTGGTCGGCCTGCTGATGTATTGCGCGGGCATTGAATATGAGCGCGGTGCGGATGTGCGGGTGAAAGAGAACGAAGCCTTTCGCGCCATTTTCCGTGATGCGATACCCAACCTCACAGGCGACCTGCAGAACCGCATTGGGTCCGCCGGTCATGGGACAGACGACGTGCTGACCATCAGTGCGCTCAACGTCACCAATGATGCGCTGCGTGAGTTGCTGATTGAACTGCACGCCCATGTTGAAGATGTGGACGACCAATGGGCACGTGGCATCGAACACGCCATCCTCAAGGCGCTGAATGACTCTGGTCAGATGCGCAAGATTGAGTTGCCGGCGCTTTAGTCGCTCGCTGGACGCGTTGTGCTGCCGCATGGATCCCCCGGTCAAGCCGGGGGATGGCGGTTGCTTTCATTTGTCTTTCTCTCTACCGCGCCGTTGTCCGGCTTGACCGGACAATCCAGATGCCTACGACATGCCCAGTCGCTCATACTGCTCCTGCGGGGCCTCTACATCGTCAAGGGCATGGCGGAGAAGGTCGAGATAGGTCCTGGTATCGCTGCTGTCGGCACGGTCCGGTTCTTCGCCCACGGGCGCTGACAAGTCGTAGAGATGGTCGCCGGAGAATTTGCGACCGGCCCAGTAGGGCAGCATGTCGCCGGGCACGAAGGGCTGGCGGATCACGGGCACATTTGACCCGGGGACTTTGCGCAGCTCCGCCCGGTCGTCGGGCAGCGGAAAGATATCCTGCGTGTGGATTTCCTTGCCGTCGGGACCATTGACGTGGATGGGCATGGTGGACCAGCGGTTGGAATACATGGCCAGCGGCGTGTTTTTGCCGGAAGGTGCGCGGGCAAACAGATGCTGGCCATCGGTGACCTGAACTTCACGGCCCCACACCCCGGTCAGCACATAGTCGCGGACATCCTTTGAGGTATCGGACAGGACAGGCAAAAGTGACTTGCCGTGGGTACGCTGGCGCACGTCGAGGTCATAGAGGTCTGCCAGTGTCGCGAAAATGTCGACGCTGGTGGTCAGGGCATCGGTCTCGCCGGGCGTGATGCCGGGGCCGGTGATGTAGAGCGGGATGTGGCCGAGAGTCTTTTGAACCGGCGTGCCCGGTTTGCCCCAGATGTCCTTCTCGCCGAGATAGTGGCCGTGGTCGGTTGTGAGGATGATCATGGTGTCGTCGAGGCGCCCGGTCTCCTCGAGTGTTTTCATGACCTTGCCGAACCAGTGGTCGATCATGGAGAGCTTGGCGCCGTACTGGGCGCGGATCTGCTTGCCTTCGCGTTCGGAGATAAGGCCCTGTTCCACGGCACCAACCGCATAGGGCGGCCAGATCAGCGGGTCCTTGTGCCAGTCCTCGTCATACATCTTCGACCATTTGTCCGGGGTGTCGAACGGCTCATGGGGGTCGAACTCATCGACGAACAAAAAGAAATTGTCGTGGTGGGGGGCGTGGTCGCGCAGCCAGTCTGCGGTGGCGCGCATGGTGCGGGGGCCGGGAAAATCCTCCTCACCGCCGAAGTAGCCGCGTGAATTGTCGTAGGGCATTTCGCGGGGAATGAAGTGCGGTGTGCCCTGCCAGCTGGGATCGGGGCGGGTCTTCCACGGGTCGCTTTCATGGCCGCGCAAATAATCCCACGCCTTGAAGTCAGTGTGGTAGTTCTCGCCCCCCGTTTCGAACAGGTGCGGGTGGTCGGCAACCAGCATTGTGGTGACGCCCTTGCGCCGCATGGCGTAGGTGATGGCGTCTTCCCAGATTTCGATGGAGCCCCAGGGTCGCCAGAGAAAGTCCATGGCGCCGACGAGAATGTCGTGCCGGGCGGGCATGCAGGGCAGGGAGCCGGTGAAGTGGCGATTGAACTTGAGGGCGTGTTTGGCGAAGGCGTCAAAATTGGGGGTCTCGAACTCTTCACCCCCATAGCTGCCCAGCATGTGCCGGTTCAGGCTGTCGAACAAAAGGACGATGACGTTCTTTGTCTTGGTGCGGTCCAAACCCGTGTCTCCCCCTACCGGTCGTGTTGCGCCAAGCTTAGGGGAGGGGGCGCTGGATGACCATGTCGCTGGAACACCGATATGCGTTTGCCTATGGCGCGATCTTCCTCGCCATGGGGACGTTCCTTCCCTATTTTCCCGTGTGGCTCGAGTCCCGGGGGCTGTCGCCGTATGAAATCGGGCTGCTGTTTGCCATCTCCGGCGTGGTCCGCATGGGGACGATGCCGGTCATTGCCTATCTGGCGGATCGGGCCGGGGCGCCGGTGCGGGTGTTGCGTGTACTGACGGCGGTCACGCTGGTGGCCAATCTTGTCTATCTCGCCACGGGCAGCTTCTGGCCGATCCTTGCGGTGCTGATGGTGATGACCGTATTCGGGCCGCCGATCATGCCGATGACGGATGCGCTTGCCATGCGCGACAGCGAATCCGGCAAGCTTGTCTATGGACGGGCGCGGGCTTGGGGGTCTGTTGCGTTCATTGTGGCCAATCTCGGCGTTGGGGCAGCGCTGGGCAGCCTTGGGCCTGACCTGGTCATCTGGGTGATCGTGTTTGGCGGCGTATTGAACTTTGCGGCCTATTTTCTGCTCTCAGACCAGCGCGAAGGCGATGCCGAGATCAGCGGTGTAGGGCGGGTGGATCTTGCCAGCGCGGTACGGCTGGTTCGGTCGCCGGTGTTTCTGGTCTTTGCCTTTGCTGCAGCGAGCGTGCAGGCGACCCATGCGGTGTATTACGCGTTCGGCACGTTGCACTGGCAATCGCTTGGTCTCAGCGACAGTGTTATTGGTGCGTTGTGGGCCTGGGCCGTGGTTGTCGAAGTTGTGCTGCTCTGGAAGGCGGCACCCATCGTGGCGCGGTTTGGTCCGGCGATGCTGATTGGCCTTGCGGGCGCTGGTGGCATCGTGCGGTGGACGATCATGGCGTTTGATCCGCCGTTCTGGTCCTTGCCTGTGTTGCAATGTCTGCATGCCATGACGTTTGCTCTGGCGCATCTGGGCATCATGCAGTTTCTGGTGCGCGGGGTGCCGCCACAGCTCGCCTCGACGGCGCAAAGCGTCTATTCGGCTTTGGCCAGCGGCATCGTCATGGCCGGGGCGACCTATGCGTCCGGGCGGTTTTATGAGGACTTTGGCGGGCTCACCTACCTTGCGATGACCGCCCTAGCTGTGCTTGCTTGCGGCGCGGCCTTTTTGGGCCACCGAATTTGGAATGGAGGCCGGATCGATGGGTGATCCAGCAACGAAGAGCGACCCGCCTTTTGAGGTTGTGCCTACGGGTGCCGCTGTTGGCGCTGAAATTCGCGGACTTGATGTGCGGACGCTGGATGACGCTACGTTTTTGGCGCTGCGTCAGGAATGGCTGACCCACAAGGTGCTGCTGTTCCGCGGCCAGTCGATGAGCGACGATGATCTGGTTGCGTTTTCAAAGCGCTTTGGGCCGCTTGATCTGGCACCGGCCAGCGCGACGGACAATGTGGGCTCTCAGGAAAAATCCCGTCCCGATATCTGGATTATTTCCAACGTTGTTGAAGATGGAAAACCCATCGGTGCCCTGGGCTCGGATGAGGCTGAGTGGCACACGGACATGTCCTATGTGGATCAGCCGCCCATGGCGAGCGTTCTGTACTCACTGGAGATACCGCCCAGCGGGGGCGACACGAGTTTTGCGAATATGGTGACGGCGCTCGACGCGCTTCCTGATGATCTGCGGGCAAAGATCGAAGGCCGTATTGCCAACCATGACTCCAGCTACACCAGCGTAGGTGAATTGCGTGCGGGTGCTGAGCCCGTAACGGATGTGACCAAGGCACCGGGCGCCCGGCATCCGATCATCCGCACGCATCCTGAAAGTGGTGAGAAGGCGCTTTATCTGGGGCGTCGCAGCAATGGCTGGATCGTGGATATGGACAGGGCCGAGAATGAGGCGCTGCTCGATGCCCTGTGGGCGCATTGTGCGGATCCGCGTTTTTCATGGACCCATCAGTGGCGCAAGGGCGACTTGCTGATCTGGGACAACCGGTCCCTCAACCACAAGCGTGAAGCTTTTGACCCCAAGTCCCGGCGCGTGATGCATCGCTGCCAGATCAAGGGTGACACGCCTGCTTAGGGTATCGGGCTGATTTCGTCCTTCGGCGGCATGGCTGGGGTCTCCTCGGGAGGCAGGTCTGCCGCAATCCACCGGTCCATCACTACGCAGGCAACCAGGTCGCCCGCCACGTTCACAGACGTTCGTGCCATATCCAGAACGCGGTCAACACCGAGAATGAGCACGATGCCTGCTTCAGGCACGCCGATGCCTGAAAGGATCGATGCGAGCACGACGATGCCAACGCCGGGCGTGCCCGGTGCGCCGATGGATGCGCCGACAGCAGTAACAACGATGAGGGTGATGGCGGCGAGCCCTATGTCGATGCCGAAGACCTGTGCCAGAAACAGGGCGGCGGCGGCTTGGTAAAGCGCTGTTCCGCCCATGTTGATGGTGGCGCCCAACGGCACCACGAAGCGGGCGATTGCCGCGCGCACCCTGAGGCTTTCTTCAGCGGTGCGCAGGGACACCGGCATGACGGCGGCGGAAGAAGATGTGGAGAAACCCAGCAGCATGACTTCCCGGATCTGCGCCATGAACCACAGTGGGCTTTTTCGCCCGATCAGCATGACCAACGCCAGATAGAACAACATCAGCAGGACCAAACCGACCAGCACCGTCAGCACATAGGCCCCTGTGCCGATCAATGCATCCACTCCTACTTCCGCGACGACCTGGGCCAGCAGTCCGAACACGGCGATGGGCGCAAATTGCATGGCCCATTTGACGATCACCATGCAGGCAGCCTGGATGGAGCCCATCAAATCCAGAAACGGAGTGGAATCGGTTTGGGGCAGGTTCACCATGGCAATGCCTAGAATGGCAGCGGCAATGACGATCTGCAGCATATCGCCGTTTATCAGGGTTTCGAACGGGTTGGTGGGGATTAGCTCGACGATGACAGTGGTCACGCCGGGTTCTCCAAGATCGTCTTCCATGTCCGGGTCTGCGATAGGGACATTGGGTGCGTCGGCAACCCGATCTTCCAGAAGGGCGCCGTCGAGGTAAGCACCGGGTTTGAATGCCGTTGCGACAGCGAGGCCAAACAGTGCGGCGACGATGGTTGTAACCAGGAAGTACAAGACGACCCTGCCGCCGAGTTTCTGTAACTGCTCGCCACTGCCACCTGCTGCGATGCCGCGGATGACAGAGGCTGCAATGAGCGGCACGACCACAAATTTGATAATGGCCAGAAACAGATTGCCGGGCAGGGCGAGCCAGGCGCCGATACGGTCCGACCATTCCGGGTGCACAAGGTTCATGCCGGGGCTTAGCAGGATGCCTGTGCCGATGCCCAACGCCATGCCGATCAAAACCTGCAGCCATAGGCGGCGCCTGATGAGCATCTGCAGTTGATCCGTCATCCGGATCAAGGATCGTGAGGGTACGGTGGCCGATTTGGGCATGACAAGTCCTGTTCAAACACGATGCAAAATATCGACCCTAGCGCTTCCAGTTTGACATGATTTGCGCACCACGTCAGAACGCTTGTGATCCAAAATTTTTGAAACTGACCAAACAATTAGGAGACTTCACATGCGGGCAATGGAAATCCAGGGAGCGTTCGGGCTCGATAATCTGGCGTTGGTGGAGCGGGACGTGCCCAAGGCGGGACCCGGACAGATTGTGGTGCGGCTGAAGGCTGCCTGCCTCAACTTCCGGGATTTTGCGACGGTGCTTGGTCTGGGTGGCCAGTACCCGCTGCCGCTTATTCCCCTGTCTGACTCTGTCGGAACGGTAAGTGACGTGGGCGAGGGCGTGACGCGGGTTGCCGCAGGCGACCGTGTGTGCCCGACATTTTTTCCAACCTGGCATGCGGGCGGTCCGACCATTGAAGGTCTGTCCAAGGCGCTGGGCGGATCGCTTGATGGTTGTGCGCAGGACTATCTGCTGATCGGCGAAGATGGCGTGGTCAAGGTGCCCGAGTACATGACCGACATGGAAGCTGCGATGCTACCCTGTGCGGCGCTGACCGCGTGGCGGGCCTTGATGGTTGAAGGCAACCTCAAGGCAGGCGACACGGTGCTTGTGCAGGGCACTGGCGGCGTGTCGATGTTTGCGCTTCAGTTTGCCAAGGCTGCTGGCGCGCGGGTGATTGCCACGTCGTCCTCTGACGAGAAGCTCGAGCGCGCAAAGGCGCTGGGGGCGGATGATGTCATCAACTACAAGTCCACGCCTGACTGGGGCATTGCGGCACGCGGCTTTACCGGCGGCGTTGGCGTTGACCATGTGGTTGAAGTGGGCGGTGCTGAAACTTTCACGCAATCCCTGACGGCGATCCGGGTTGGTGGCCATGTGGCGGTCATCGGTCTGTTGTCCGGCATGATGAAAGACATGAATGTCGCGACCATGTTCTCGCAGAATGCGCGTATTCACGGAATTACCGTCGGCAATCGCACGCAGTTTGAAGACATGCTCAAGGCCATGGCCCTGCATGAGATTCATCCGGTCATCGACACGACCTTTGCGCTGGAAGACCTCAAGGCGGGTCTCGAGCACATGGGCTCTGGCGCGCACTTCGGTAAAATCGGTATTGAGATTGCCAGCTAGGGTAGCCGCTAGAGTTGCGGCGAGGTGCTAGACCTGCGCCTCGCCGAGCTCGGCGGGTTCCGGCTTGCCGATGGAGACCTTTGACTTGGCAGGCGACAGCAAATCCGCGATTTCATGGACACCATCCCAGTCGTCTGCTGGCGGGTTGGCTTCCAGCCGTTTGATGCGCTCATCATACAGATCGTACAGAGTCGGGATGGCACCGGAGAGTTTCCGGCACTGGGCTGATATCTGACGGGCGGTGTTCCACTCCCTTGAGCGATAGGCCTTGAAGAGCGCATTGTGGGCTTCGTCCAGCGCCTTGAATTTCGGGCTCGCTCCCATGATGGGGTCACCAAGCAGCGCGTAAACACGCCAGGGGCCGATGCGTCCGTCCAGACGCAGCTGGTCAATCTCCAGCAACGCAAACTTGTCTTTGATTTCGTCGCGGGCGTCGGCGCCGACAATGATGGCCGGGCCATATTGGCGGGACAGGCGCTGCAGCAGCTGGGCTTCGTTCACAGCGCCGCCGATGCCGGAGAAGTCATAGACTTTTTCAGCACCAAGGTTGCCGACAACAGCCATGCCGCGCTCAATGCCGATGCTCATGGAAACGGGAATGAACGGGCGGTGGGCGCGCTGTGCTTCGCGCTCCAGGTCGCGGTTGACCGGCTCAAGTTCTGCCACCATGCGCAGGGCTGCGTGGCCCGCCTGAATTGTGTGGTCGGTGCGTTCTACAGGAGCGTTCCACAGTGCGTTTATGCCGCCGCCGACGAACCGGTCGACCATCCCGTCGTGGCGCAGCACGCAGCGCGTCAGCGGCTCGTGAATGTTGTTCACAAGGCTTGCAAGGGCCTGTGCGTCTTCCCCGAAAGGTTCAGCCACGCGGTGGAAGGCCCGCACGTCGGCGGACAAAGCCGTGACCATGGACCCGCGGCCGGTGGGGGCGGCGGCCTCCGGTTTGCGGACCAGCGTGTTGATGTGTTTCGGGGACAAGCGGTCTGAAAACTGGTTGCGGATGAAACGCTCGGTGGCGTTGCGGCGCATGAGGTTCATCGTTGAACCGATCAGGAACACAATGACGAGGCCGGTTACCGGCAGCACGGGATCGATCAGCCAGAGCTTGGACGTAAAGGCGAACCAGCCGCCCCAAAGCGCGCTGCCTATCGCCAACACGCCAAAAAGGGCTGCCCAGAGTGTGCCTGCCGTTATGAGCAACGCGAGAAGGGCAACGCCCGTCACCAGCAAATAGACCTGTTCAGCGGGCAGCGCCCAGTCGGGCCGCCACAGATAGTGACCCAGCAGCATCTGCTCCAGCATCTGCACATGGGCTTCGACGCGGGGCATTGTGCCAACAGGGGTTTCCACAAAGGCTTCCGCCCCCTGCACTGTGGCGCTGACAAAGACGATGGCACCCTTGAGGCGATCGGAGTCCGGATGATCTCCAAGGACCTTCCATGCCGGCAGGTGCCGGGTCGGCTCGTCCTTTGTGTAGTGCAGCCACAGACCGCCATCGGGATCTGTCGGGAATTCCTTGTTGCCGACAACAATGCGCTGCACGCCGGGGCGGCGGCCAAATTCGAGATTAGCATCGGGCTTGGTTACAAAGCTCAGGATGCCGCGTGCGCCCTCGGCGACGCGAACAGCTTCAACCGAAAGGCTTGGGACGATGTTCCCTGACACACGCTGCAACAGCGGCACCTGACGGATCACATTGTCATTGCCGGGACCTGAGGAGAGCGTGCGCGCGCCATTGCCTGATGCCACATCCTCCAGCGATTTGAGGCTTGGGGACATGCCTGCGCGCTGAGGAATAAACTGGGTGATGTCGCCGCCGCGGGCGGATACCGGGGCCTTGCGCACGGGCACCAGCGAATTGGGTTCGTCAGTCAGGGAGAACGCCGTGACGACAGGACCGCGCGAAATGGCATTGGCCAGTACGCTGTCATTGTCGGGCAGGCCGCCCGCTGCTTCCTGCAGGCGGGCAATCTGATCCATGTCCAGTTCCGGGTTGGCCAGCCACTCCTGCACAGCTTCTGCGGGAGAGGTTGCATCCGGCCATTCAAAGGGGGGCTCGAACACGACAGCGCGTGCGCCAAGGGAAAAGGCTTTGTCCGTCAGGGTTGCAAAGCGCGTGCGCGGCCACGGCCAGGGGCCGATGAGCTGCAGGCTGGCGCGGTCGACATCGACATAGATGACGCCGGTGCCGCTTGAGATTGACGGATCGCGATAGGCGCGTGGGGCGGCATTTTGGTAATAGTCAAAAACGGTCAGGCGAACGGATGTGGCGATGCCTGCAGGGTCGTATTGCATGAGCACAAGCCAGCCGGCGAGGGCAAGCCCCGCCAACGCCGCCGCCAGGCGCCGCAATAGCTGTATCGTTTTCATGTCTACCCCTGACGCCGGTTCCGCGAAGTACCCCGCGCGGCCGCCTGCATCTGTTCATAGGTGTGCGTTCATCCGTATTCAGCCACAGTCTGCCTGAACATCACCTAGCAAGGCCTTAAAGAATGGCTCAAAGATGACGTCTGGCAGCGTGGGCGGTCTACGGCATCCCACTTCATGAACAGTAGTTCAGGGAGGTTAAGATGCTGCTACTTTATGGAGCTGGGTCAGCTGCATCAGCTTCTGCCTCAGGGCCGCCGAAAGTCGCCAGATAGGCGATGACGTGGGCGCGGTCCTTTTCCTTGGGCAGGCCTACAAACGCCATGATTCCCTTGGGAATGACGTCTTTTGGTTTCTTGAGATAGGCGGACAGGGTCTCTTCGTCCCAGATTTTGCCTTCAGCCTTCAGTTCCATCAAGTTCGCTGAGAATTTGTAGCCCTCAAGATGACCGAATTCGGCGCCAACAATGCCATAGAGGTTCGGGCCGACCCGGTTCGGGCCGCCTTCTTCAACGGTGTGGCAGGCCTTGCAGCGATTGAACACGCGCTTGCCCTTTTTGGGATCGCCGACAATTTGCGTGTCCGCAGCAGCGGCCTCTTCGGCCATTGCTGGTGCAATCTGGGCGGTGGTGGCAATGGCTGCTGAGAAGGCAAAAGCAGCAATTGCGGCGAGTGTTTTGGTGGATTTCAGCATTGATTTCTCCAAGGGTCGCAAACCGTGGGCAGCACGTGAACTGCAAAGACCTTAACCAGCTGTCTGGACCCTGACCATGCGTTGCGATGCCGCGCACATCGTTGGGGTAATCGCGGGGCGGGGCCGGTAATCATATGATCAAGTGCTTGAGCGTGTTGATTGCCTATTCACTGCGCTTTCGGCACACTCCGGCATGTCATTTCGGGGGCTACATTGACCAGCGGGCTTGCGCGGTTTGAAACGCAGGAAACTGCCGATGGCGGACAGATAAACCTGTCCGGTCCATGGACCGTGCGTAATGTCGGTGAGCACGATGCGGCGCTGCGCGCGATTGCCAGTTCCGTTTCCAATACACCGCGTCACATGCAGGGGCGCGTGGTGATAGATTTGTCCGGGGTCACCACCCTTGATACGGCAGGCGCGTGGGTCGTTCATCGCACGCAGCGGGATCTGGCTGATGCTGGCGCCGAAGTGCAGATCAGCGGGGCCAATGCCACACAGTCAGGCCTGATACAGCTGGCACGGGAAAGCGATCAGCCCTGTGACGTGGAACCGGACCGCGGGACGGCTCTGGAAGCCATTGCTGAACGGATGGGCCGGGCGGTTGTGACGATGGCCAGCGAATTAGTGGCCATGCTCAACATGGTCGGACTTGTGCTGGTGGTCATCGGCAAGGTGATTGTCCGTCCGCGGACATTGCGCCTCACTTCTGTCGTAAGCCAGATGGAGCGTGTCGGGCTCAATGCGGTGCCGATCGTCGCGCTGCTGACCTTCCTGATCGGGGCTGTGCTGGCGCAGCAGGGGGCGTCACAGCTCAAGCTATTCGGTGCCGAGGTGTACACGGTCAATCTGGTGGCGATCTCGATGTTGCGGGAACTGGGTGTGTTGATCACGGCCATCATTGTTGCCGGCCGGTCGGGCAGTGCTTTCACCGCTGAGATCGGCTCTATGAAAGTGCGCGAAGAGATTGATGCCATGCGGACGCTTGGCATGGACCCGATTGCGGTTCTTGTGGCGCCCAGGGTGATTGCGCTGGTGTTGATGCTGCCGGTGCTCACTTTTATTGCGGACATCATGGGGCTGCTTGGTGGCGGGGTCGTCACTTACTTTGCGCTTGATATATCGCCGCAGATCTATCTGCAGCGCGTTGATGTGGCGGTGGCGTCGAACACGTTTTTCGTCGGGCTCATCAAAGCGCCGTTCCTGGCCATGGCCATTGCTGTGATCGGGTGCCTTGAAGGCATGCGGGTGACGGGCAGTGCTGAATCAGTGGGTGAGCGGACGACATCTTCCGTTGTGAAAGCAATCTTCACGGTCATCGTCCTCAATGCCCTGTTCGCCATCTTCTTTACGGCGGTTGGGTATTGAGCATGGCGGAACATGACAACATCATTCAGGTCCGCAATCTGCGTAATCAGTTTGGCAGCCAGGTTATTCATGACCAATTGGCTTTGGACGTGCGCAAGGGCGAAGTGCTGGGGGTCGTTGGCGGGTCCGGTACGGGTAAATCCGTCCTGCTGCGGACGATTGTGGGGCTCAAGCGGCCTGATGCCGGCACGGTGCGGGTGTTTGGACAGGATGTAGCGTCCCTCGCGGGCGATGCGCGTAAAGCGGTTGAGCAGCGCTGGGGGGTGGCATTTCAGGATGGTGCCCTTTTTTCAGCGCTTACCGTGGCGCAGAACGTTCAGGTGCCCATGCGCGAGCATCTTGATTTGCCGCAGAAGCTGATGGACGAACTGGCCGCTGAGAAGATTGCCATGGTGGGATTGCCGCCATCTGCGGGGCCAAAGCACCCCAGTGAACTGTCCGGCGGCATGCGCAAGCGCGCGGCCTTGGCGCGGGCGCTGGCGCTTGATCCTGAGATCGTGTTTCTGGATGAGCCGACGGCAGGCCTCGACCCCATTGGCGCGGCGGACTATGACGGATTGATCCGCCAACTGAAGGATGCGCTGGGGCTGACAGTTTTCATGGTGACCCACGATCTGGACAGTCTTTACGCTATTTGTGACCGTGTGGCGGTATTGGCGGACCGGCGTGTTATGGTCGTCGGCCCCATAAGTGAGGTATCAACGCACTCAGACGCGTGGATACAGGAGTATTTTCAGGGGCCCAGGTCCCGGGCGGCAGCGGGTGCTGTGGCCAGAGCAACGCCTTAGCGGAAGTCAGAGGACGGATAAAACGTGGAAACACGGGCAAATTACATACTGATTGGCGCCTTCTCGGCGGCCACGGTTGTGGCTGCGTTCCTGTTTCTGGTCTGGCTGACCGGGTTTGAAGGCGATGCGGAACTGCAGACCTATGACGTGATCTTTGATGGGTCTGTTGCTGGCCTCTCTGAAGGCGGTGACGTCCGGTACAACGGCATCAAGGTCGGCGAGGTCACCAAGATTGCCCTTGGTGCGGACCCGCGCCTTGTCAATGTCCGTATCAATGTGGATGGGCGCACGCCGGTGAAGGTGGACAGCCAGGCGCGTCTTGAGTTTCAGGGGATCACCGGTGTGGCCTTCATCGAGATCACCGGCGGAACCCCCACCAGCGCGCTGCTGGAAGCGGAAGGGGACAACGACTATCCCATCATCATCGCTGACCGGTCTGCCGTGCAGCAGCTGATTACGTCAGCACCTTTGATCCTGACCGCGGCCAATGACCTGCTGGTGCGGGTTGACCGGCTGCTGGGTGAAAACGAAGGCCAGCTGTCTGCAACCGTGCGCGACGTGGAGACGGTGACAGGGACGATCGCGTCCAATCACGAAGAGATCGACCAGATCGTCAAGAACCTGGCGCGGGCGTCCGAGCAGATTGCCGAGATCACCGAAAAGATGAACGGTGCCGTCGGCGAGATCGAGCAGGCGGCAGGGTCCTATGGTGCGCTTGCAGAAGATGCGCGCGTGCTTGTGGCTGAGACGCGTCCGGCCCTTGAGCAGCTGTCCAATAGCAGCGTGCCCGAGGTGGACCGGCTGCTGCGCGATACGCGGCGGATGATCGGGTCTGTTGACCGGCTGGTTGTTGAACTGGAACGCAACCCAACTGAATTTTTGCTCGGCAACGAGCCTGCGGAGTATGGCAATTGACGATGGTGCGACGGGTGAAGTCTGCCCTCAGGGCAGGGCTGACGGCAGGGTCACTTGCGGTTCTGGTGGCGGGTTGCGCAAGCATCCTGCCCGGCGGTGATACGGCCAGTACGCTGTATGGCCTCAAGGCACCGTCAGATTACGCAACCCTCATGACGGCCAATGGCTGGCAGCTGATGGTGGAAGAACCTGTTGCCGAGCGGGCGCTCGATACGGACCGCATTGCAGTCTATACGGGTCCTCATGCTTTGCAGTATTTCACCGGCGCACGCTGGACGGACCGGGCACCGCGCATGTTGCAGGATCTGATTGTCGAGACGTTTGAGCATGCAGGTTTGCAGATGTCAGCCTCGCGGCAGGCCGTGTCGGTGCGTCCAAATGTTTCGCTTGTGAGTGATCTGCGTGACTTCGAAGCACGGGTGACGCCTGCTGGTGAGGGCGCAGCGACAGCAGAAGTTGTTGTTCGGCTGAGTGCCAAGGTTATTTGGCTTGATGGGCGCAAGGTGCTGGACGGCCGCACGTTTGAGGCGCGGCAGAGTGCGGGCTCAGACAATGTTGCGGATGTTGTATCGGCCATGAATCTGGCCACGCAAAAGGTTGTGCGTGACGTGGTCACCTGGGCCGCTGAAACAAGCAATCAGGCGGTTCCGGCGAGCTAGGCTCGCTACCTTGAAAACCTATGCGACATGACCAGTCGCTTCGGCGAGCAGGGCATAGACCTTGCCGATGTCTGACGACATATATGTCTCGGCCAGAAGACCGTCCGGGTTCTTGTCGGCGGCGTCCGCAAGCAGGGTTTCAAACTGCGCCATGTACCGGTCCGCATCTCCGCGGAACTCTGCATTGTTCTGATAGCGATCTGCGATCAGTGAATGCGGTTCCTTGCCCTTGAGACTTGCAAGCCGCTTGGTGAAGACATTGCGTTCGCCGTCGCGATAGCGCTTCCACAGTTCGACCTGTGGTTCCTCCTCCAATGCCCTATCAATGTCGATGGAAAGGGACTGGAGCGTTTCGATGATGTGGTGGGCTGCGCGCGGCACATTCGTTGCCCGGTCCTCGCGCGCCCGCGCTGCGGACAGAACATCACCGAGGCGCCATTTGGCGTCTGAATTGGGGCTAGATGTCTCTGCCTTGGTTGGCGTGGCGGGGGACGCATCGCTGGACGTCGCAGGCGCAAAGGCTGTAGGCGACGGCTGGGCGAGTGGGTCGGCCGGTGGCCATGAGCCTGAAACCGGCCCGGGGCCCATACGCTCCAGGGCATTGGCGACAGATTCAGCCACAGCGGCAATGGCGCCGATCTGTTCGCCCATCACAGCACGCAGGCGCTCTGCCTGAGTGCTGGCTTCATCTGGAAGCTGCTCAATGCGGTGGCCAAGTTCGTCGCTGGCGCTGGTCATGTCCCTGGCGGCGTTCTGTGCACTTGTGCCGATATTGCTGAGCAGGGCCTGCAGACGTTCGCCGCTGGCATCCACATTCTTGGTTGAGAAGTCGATGGCCTGCGACAGGTGACCGGTGGCGTCCGCGACGCGGGCCTGCATGTCCACGGCACGGCTTTCCATCAATCCGGTGGTCTGCTCGATCTGGCTGGCGGCATCCCGCGCGGCGGCTGTCAGCTTCTCAGCTTCTCGGGTGACCCTTGGGCCAAGCCCCATGGCTTTCGCGTCGGCGGTGTCGAGGGCTTCGTTGATGGTGTCGGCGTGGCCGGCAATCGCTGTTTCAATCTGGGTGGCCCGCTCACGCAGATCAGCTGCCAGGGCGTCCAGGGTCTCGCGCTGCTCTGCGAAGGAGCGGACGGCGCGCTCATTGTCATCTGCCAGGGTGCGGGCGGACTGGTTCAGGGCTTCGCTTTGGTCTGCAAAGCTGATGGCCAGCTCGCCGGCGCGCAGGACGGCGTGTTCGGCGGTGGCGTCAAGACGATCCGCCTGGGATTCCACATTCTCGCGCACGGCCTTGGCGGAGCGGGCAACAGCTTCAAGGGTCTTGGAGAGATAATCACCGGCGCGGCCCATGCCGGCCTGTGCTTCGGTCATCTGGTCGGCCGCGCGGCCGGTGACGCCTGACACGAGTTCTACCTGGGAGCGAGTGGCTTCCACCACGCTGGCGGATTCCTGCTCCAGCGCCTTGCCGGTTTCAATCAGGGCCTTTCGTTCGGTGCCGATCAGGTCACGCAGGGTGCGGGCGCGCATTTCAGCACGGGCACTTGCAGCCTCAAGGCCGTTCAGTTCGCCATTGATGGTCTTGCGCAGTTCCATCGCACGGACTTCCGCCTGCTTGAGCATGCGTTCCATGCGGCGCATCTCCGTGGAGACGGCATGGCCAACGCTGGCGGTGGCGGCTGTTGAGGTTTCAACAGGCGAGAGAAGGGCGCGGGAGGCCTCTGCCATATGTTCGGCGCTGGATCGCATCTGGGCACCCCACCACATAATGCTGGCAAACCCCCAGATGATGGCGAGGGGGGCGAAGAGGGCGGCTGCAAGCAGTGCCACGTCTACGGGCGGCAGTATCAACAGGCCGCCGGGGCCGTAATAGCCCACGGCGTAGGCGAACATGATGCCGGTCCAAAACGCGCTGGCAATGGCACCCAGATAGAGCGGCATGGGTGATGGCTTGCGGGGGCCACGCATCCGCACCGGTGCCTTGCGCTGGCGGGTCGCGGGTTCAGGGACGATTCGCCGTTCAAACAGCTCTTCATCCGTGTCGTCAGGCTGGTTCTCGGTCTGGCTCGTCGGCTTTGCTGTGGGCTTCGGCGATGCCGGAGGTGCTGTGGGCTCGCTCTCGTGCTGTTTTGGCGGCGTGGCGGCCTTCCTGGTGTCTCCAAAATCACTGACGGTTGGCCGCAATCCCGCTGTCTGTGGATCGCGGTTTTGAGATGTGGCGTCTGATTTTTCACCATCCTGCGGGCCATTGAGCGGTCTTGCGAGGAGGGGACGTTTAAGGGGGCGGTCCGGCAAAGGTCCGTTCCTTCGATTTTGGGGGTTTTAGGGTGCAGGCACGGTAACCATTTGTTTACTCTAGCGTGGCTGCACGGACGCTGCCAACCAGAGAAGCAGGGCCGTGGGGATCGGTTTTATGCCGAAAACTGCTGGGGAGAGCTGACGGTCGCGCCATGCCGGCCGTCTCAGGAACGCTGCACACACTGTGGCGAGATGGGGCACAACATGATTGCAGATCCAACACTGAACCTGGTGGCTGCCTGCGCGGTCTTTCTGGGTATCCACATTTTCATCTCCGGCACCCGGTTGCGGGATGTCCTGACCGGCCGGATCGGCGAGGGACCCTATATGGGGCTGTTCGCCGTGATGTCGCTGGCGGCGATTGTCTGGATGGCCATGGCCTTCAACCGGGCCAGCGCGGACACATTCACCTTGCTTTGGGTCCCTGAACCCTGGTGGCACCATGCGGCGATGACGGCCATTTTGCTGGCGGCCATTTTGGTGGTGCTTGGCAATGTCACGAAAAGTCCGACGGCGGCAGGCAGTGGGGACCTTGTGGATGATCCGGATGCGGCCAAGGGTATTTTGCGGATTACGCGACATCCCTTCCTGTGGGGTGTGCAGCTTTGGGCGCTGGCGCATATCGCCATGAACGGCGATCTGTCGTCCGTCCTGTTCTTTGGAACGTTTGCCGTACTGGCGCTTATTGGTCCGCCGACGATTGACGCCAAACGGGCGCGGGCGCTGGGTGAGCGGTGGGACGGCTATGCAGCCCGCACGTCGAATTTGCCGTTTGGCGCGATCCTGACCGGACGGAACTCCTTGAAGCTGGGCGAGATCGGCATTGTGTGGCCGCTTGTGGGCGTCGCGCTCTACTTTGCGCTGGTCTACGGGCATGAGTGGCTGTTCAGCGTCAGCGCGTTACCGGTTCGTTAGGCATAAGCGCATGCTGTTGGGTCTTAATGTGATCCGAAAGATGCAGGCATCGGCGGTTTAACAATTCCTACGTTCTTTGTTCGTAGGCTTTCCGAGCTGTTTTGATTCGGAAGGAAACCGTATGCAGCCCGCGACTGCGCATATCTCTGAGAGCCGTACGGCTGGTCCTGAAGGGACTGCTGCTACGGATAGCCGGCCCATTGACCTGGTGCATCTGTCAAAGTTCACCATGGGGCGCCGTGACCTTGAGGCTGAAATTCTCGGCCTGTTCCGTCAGCAACTAGCCGTCAGCCTGGACAAGCTTGCCGCTGCCGCCGATATGGCCGGTGACGACAAAGCCTGGAAGGAAGCAGCGCATACGCTCAAGGGCTCTGCCCGTGGTGTGGGTGCCTGGGCCCTTGCAGATGCAACCGCTGATGCCGAGCTGCTGACATCCGGCCCTGACCGGGTTGCTGTCATCGCCGGCCTTGATGTGCTGGTGGGAGCCGCCACCGGCTTCATCGATGAGCTGCTGGAAGACTGGCAGAGCTAGGCTCTCTCTGTCACATTCGCCCGTCTTCACATTCCATTGAGATCGCTAGGGCGGTGCTTTGTAAAAGTGCCGCCAGCGCGTAGCCTCGCTCCCAAACATATGCCGTAAGCGGCACATAATTGGGAGGCGATGACACATGGCTGATGCAGCATCGAGCGTTCAGGGGCTCAAGCGGGAAGACCTGCCGGACCTGGAAGGGGTTTTTCAGCTTGTTGAGGGCGCCATGGGCTTTTTGCCCAACTCCATGCTGATCATGGCGCGCAAGCCGGGGCTGGTTGAGGCTTTTGCGGGGCTAGGGGCTCTTGTTCAGGGGCCATCTTCGTTGCCGGATGAGATCAAGCGCATGGTGGCGTTCATGGCGAGCCGCGCTGCGGGCTGCGTCTACTGCCAGACTCACACGCACCATCAGGCCGCCAATGCGGGCATCGGCGCGGACAAACTTGATGCCATCTGGGCCTATGAGACGTCTGACCTGTTTTCCGAAGGCGAACGGGCGGCTCTGCGGGTGGCGCAAGGGGCCGGTCAGGCGCCAAATGCCGTGACAGCGGACGACATGGCGGCATTGAAGCAGCATTTCACTGATGAGCAGATTGTGGACCTGGTGGCCGTCATCTCGATGTTCGGGTTCCTGAACCGGTGGAATGACACCTTCGCGACGCAGCTGGAGGCCGATCCGACCGCCCATGCCAAGGCGCACATGGCGGCGCATGGCTGGGACGCAGGTAAACATGCCGGGTAGGTGGCCAAACTGCTCTTAAGACCTTGCTTTGCTTGGTTTTTTTCGACAGTTCCGTGACGCGGTGGTGACCCCTTGGTAACGGCGGCGTTGAGCCTTCATTAACCATTCGAGCGCAGAATCTTACGCACAGGTAAATGACAGGCTGCCCGGTTTGCGTATTGGCGCATGTCGGGGGCCTCGTCCTTGATGCGTGAGAGCCATGACACTTCAGGATGCGGGGCTGCCCCAGGCAGCGGCAAAGACGGCAATTCCCACTGGCAAGACCGGCGGACCGGCACGGATATGTGTGGTCGGTGGTGCGGGCTATGTCGGCTCGGTGCTGACACGGGTTTTGCTGGCGCGCGGCTATGGCGTGACGGCGCTGGATACGTTCCTCTATGACCATGGCTTTTCCGTTGAAGGCGTTTATGACGAACCGGGTTATCGGCTGGTCAAGGGGGACCTGCGCGACAAGGACGTGGTGGCGCGCGCGCTGGAAGGCGTGGACCATGTGGTGCTGCTGGCGTCGCTTGTGGGTGACCCGATCTCCAAGAAATATCCGGACCTCACACGGTCGGTGAATCTCGATGGCAGCCAGGCGCTGTATGACGCGCTGGATGCGCACGGGATCGACCGGTTTGTGTTCACGTCCACCTGCTCCAATTACGGCCTGCGCGAAGATGACTCGCTGGCGGATGAAAGTTCAGAGCTGAACCCGCTGTCGCTGTATGCGGAAACAAAAGTCGGGTTTGAGCGGTTTGTGCTGTCGCGGCTGCACGAGCAGCAGGTGACGCCGACATTGCTGCGCATTGCGACGGCGTTTGGTCTGAGCCCGCGCATGCGCTTTGACCTGACGGTCAACGAGTTTGGCCGCGCCATGGCGATGCAGACGCCGCTTGATGTCTACGACAAAGATACGTGGCGGCCTTACGCTCATGTGCGCGATATCTCAGCTGCGATCCTCAAGGTGATTGAAGCGCCGGCCAAGAAAGTTGCTGGCGAAGTTTTCAATGTCGGATCGGATGCCAACAACTACACGAAAGCGATGCTGGTGGAGGAATTTGCCCGCCATGTGGATGCGCCGGTGACCTTTGTCGAGAAGGGCATTGATGCGCGCAACTACCGCGTCTCTTTCTCGAAGATCCGCACGCAGCTTGGGTTTGAAGCGCAACACTCGGTTGCTGCGTTCGTGCCGCAGCTGATCAGCGCTGTGAATGACGGTCTGTTTGGCCGCGTTGAAGAGATCAATGGGTATTACGGCAACTACCAGGTGCGCGACGGCGTGCCTGAATCCTTGTCCGTATAGGGAGTATCTAGCATGAGCGCTGCTGTGATTGAAGATCGTGCACCTGATGCACCGGTTTCGATGCATGCGCCACGCGATGTTGACCTGCCTGCTCGGATAGTGTCGGCCGTGCGATCTGTTCTTGGCGATGGGGCAGGACCCTATCCGCTGCACGAGCCTGAGATCGGTGATCTCGAAGCAAAGTACGTCAATGACTGTGTTACATCCGGTTGGGTGTCGACGGTGGGCCCATTTGTGGACCGGCTTGAGGCGGCTCTGGGCGAGACGTGCGGTGTTTCCAATGTCTTTGCCACCTCATCTGGAACCGCGGCCTTGCATCTGGCGCTGGCAGCGCTTGGTGTGGGTGAGGGGGACGAGGTCATCGTACCATCGCTGTCCTTTGTGGCGACGGCCAATGCCGTGTCCTACACGGGCGCAGTGCCGCATTTTGCAGACGCAGATGAGTGGACGCTGGGGCTCGATCCCCGGGCGTTGAAGAAACATATGGCCGAGGCCTGCGTCATGGTGGGCGGCGAATGCCGCGCCAAGGCATCGGGCCGACGGATTGCAGCGATCATCGTCATGCATGCGTTTGGTCATCCTGCTGAAATGGATGCGCTACAGGCGGTGGCGGACGAATGGAATGTGCCGCTGATTGAGGATGCTGCTGAAGCGCTTGGGTCTTCCTATGAAGGCAAGCCCGCGGGCTCGTTGTCGCGCATTGCGGCACTGTCGTTCAACGGCAACAAGATTGCGACTGCCGGGGGCGGTGGTGCGGTGCTGACCAATGATGCAGCGCTTGCAGATCGCGTGAAGTATCTCGGCTCGACGGCGAAGCAGCCGCACAAATGGGAATATGTCCACGACGAGACGGGCTTCAACTACCGGATGCCCAGCCTCAATGCGGCGATGCTTCTGGCGCAGGTGGAGCGGCTGCCTGATTTCATAAAGCGCAAACGCCGGCTGGCGGCACGCTATGCGGCAACCTTCTGCTCCGTGCAGGGGGCGGACTTCATGGGGCAGCCGCCCGGTGCGCGCTCCAATTACTGGCTCAACACCATTCGGCTTGCCGTTGCCTCGCAGGCGGAGCGTGACGCTGTTCTGTCGGCAATGATCGACGATGGCATTCTGGCGCGGCCCGTATGGGAGCCGCTGCATCGTTTGCCGATGTATGAGCAGTGCCCGAAGGCTGATCTGTCGATGACGGACCGTCTGGCCGGGCAACTGATCAATCTGCCCTCAAGTGCCAAACTGCAGGACCTCATGCATGATTGAGGTCTCACGTCATATTGCGCTGGTCACCACCACGCGGGCCGACTGGGGCATCTTGCGACCGCTGGCGACGACGTTGCGGGATGATGCGGATGTGCGTCTGTCGATCATCGCGGGTGGTGCACATCTGTCTGAGCAGCACGGCATGACGGTGAGCGAGATTGAAGCAGCAGGTTTTGACATTGCTGCCCGTGTGCCGATGCCGCTTGAAGATGACAGTGCGCGCGGGGCGGGCCATGCGCTTGGCGCTGCCTGCGGCGGCTTTGCGGATGCTTTTGCTGACTTGAAGCCGGATCTGGCAATCGTCCTTGGAGACAGATTTGAAATTCTCGGCGCAGCCTCAGCTGCCTTGATGGCCCGAGTGCCGCTGGCGCATGTGCATGGCGGTGAAGCGAGCGAAGGACAGATCGACGAACAGGTTCGCCATGCGGTGACCAAGATGGCGCATCTGCATTTTCCTGCGGCGCAGGCCTATGCGGACCGCATCATTTCCATGGGTGAGGACCCCGCACGGGTATTCTCCGTCGGATCACTGGCGGTCGAGACCATTCGGACGCAGCCGATCATGGACTGGGCACCGATTGCGTCAGGCCTTGGGCTTGACCCGGACATGGACGTATTGGCAGTGACCTATCACCCCGTCACCCTGGCGGATGATCATGGCGTTGGGCCTGTTCTGGCACTGGGAGAAGCGCTGTCACTCTTCAGCGACATGCAGGTCGTGATGACCGGGGTGAATGCGGACCCCGGCAGCAGCGCTGTTGCTGACGGCATGCAGCGTATTGCCGATGCCCACCCGGCGGCGGTGGTTGTGCCGTCGCTTGGGCATGGGCGGTACCTGTCGCTGGTCAAGGCAGCGCGTGCTGTGGTCGGAAACTCGTCCAGCGGCATCATTGAAGCGCCTGCGCTTGGAACGCCAACCGTCAACATTGGTCCGCGTCAGGATGGGCGGCTGCGGGCGGCCAGCGTGATTGATTGCGCGGAAACCCCGAATGCCATTGCCGGTGCGTTGACGCAGGCCTTGTCGCCTGCCTCGCAAGCCATTGCTGCACGGTATGACACGCCCTATGGGGCGGATGATACCTGCCGGGACATGGTGACCGCTCTCAAAACGGTTCCGCTTGACGGTCTCTTGATCAAGCACATGCATTTTGCGGGCGCCGAGCGCAGCATTGATGACATGCGTGCAGGCACGACAGCGCTGGAGGTGGTGCGGTGAGCCAGCATGTAACCGTCATTGCCGAAGCAGGTGTGAACCACAACGGATCGCTGGAAACAGCATTGGCGCTTGTTGATGCGGCAGCTGTGGCCGGTGCGGACATCGTCAAGTTTCAGACCTTCAAGGCAGAAGCCCTTGCGGCTGCGTCTGCGCCCAAGGCGGTGTATCAGGCGCGCGAAACAGGTGGCGAGCAATCGCAGCTGGACATGTTGCGCGCGCTGGAACTGCCCGCAGACCACCACCATGAACTGGCGCGCGCTTGTGAGGCGACAGGCATCGAGTTTCTGTCGACCGCTTTTGATAGTGAGAGCCTGAAGTTTCTTGTGGGCGAGATGGGCATCAGGCGGATCAAGATACCCTCCGGCGAACTGACCAATGCACCGCTGGTGCTTGAAGCAGCGCGGAGCGGCCTGCCGATGATCCTGTCTACCGGCATGGCGACGCTGGGTGATGTGGAAGCGGCACTTGGAGTGGTGGCCTTTGGCATGATCGGCGGCAACGAAGCACCGTGTGCCGCAGCGTTTGAGGCAGCCTATGCCAGCCAGCAGGGGCGCGATGCCCTGCGGGACCGTGTGACGGTCCTTCATTGCACAACGGATTATCCAACGCCGCCTGAGGCGGTCAACATGAATGCCATGGCGACCATGGGCCGGGCGTTTGGCGTGCAGACGGGCTACTCGGACCACACCGCAGGACTGGCTATTCCCGTTCTCGCTGTGGGGCAGGGCGCCACGCTGATCGAAAAACACTTCACTCTTGATTGCGGGATGCCGGGGCCGGACCACAAGGCGTCCCTTGAGCCGGAAGATCTGGCGTCGATGATTGCCATGATCCGCGAGGCTCAGGTGGCGCTGGGGTCAAGCGTCAAGGCACCGGGCGAGGCGGAACGCAAGAACATCATCGTCGCGCGCAAGTCACTGGTGGCTGCGCAGCCGATCGCGGCGGGCGATGTGTTTACCGAAGACAATCTGACGGTGAAGCGACCTGGTGATGGTCGTGCGCCAATGGATTTCTGGTCTCTGCTGGGAACGCCGGCGGGTCGGGCCTATGACATTGATGAGGCCGTTGAATGAGTGCTTCAGACACATCACAGATCGCCCCTGACGCCGTGCCGCGCGACACCATCTTGATTGGTGGCGGCGGGCATGCGCATGTGGTGGCGGATGTGCTGTCGGCGCTTGGCCGTCCGGTACGCGGATTTGTTGCACCAAGCTGCAAGACTGTTCTTGAAGGCGTCGACTGGCTGGGCAGCGATGCGGTGCTTGATGACATCACGCCGGGGTCTGCTGATCTGGCGTTGGGGGTCGGCTCAACCGGTGATGCGTCCTTGCGGCGCGAGCTCTATCGGAAATTCAAGGCGCACGGGCACGGGCTGCCGGTTCTTATACATCCAACGGCCAGCCTTGCTTCCAGTGTTCGGCTGGGCGATGCGGCGCAGGTGTTGCTGGGTGCCGCAATTCAGGCTGGCGCTGTGATTGGCGTCAACGCAATCATCAACACAGGCGCGATTGTGGATCATGACTGTCGCATTGGGGACCATGCTCATGTGGCGCCGGGCGCTGTGTTGTGTGGTGACGTGACGCTTGGTGACGGCGCGCATGTGGGGGCAGGGGCTCGAGTTATTCAGGGCCTATCCATCGGCGCGGGTGCGCTGGTGGCGGCAGGTGCTGTTGTGGTTGCCGATGTGCCGGACAATGGCCGTGTGGCCGGCGTTCCGGCGAAAGACATGAACCGGGAGACAGCCTCATGACACGCGCGAACTGGCGGGATGTCTGTCTTGATCCCGATACACCTCTTGAGGAGGTGATCCGGCGGATCACCGAGACGGCCAAGCAGATTGCGCTTGTTGCCGGTGATGATCACAAGCTGCTGGGCACCATTACGGATGGCGATATCCGTCGCGGGATTTTGCGTGGGCTCTCACTGGAGACACCCGCGCGCGAGATCATGAAGGAAAACCCCATCGTCGCCGGGCCTGATCTGGCCCGCGATGTTCTGCTGGGGTACATGCGCGACGGCCGGGTCAAGCAGCTGCCGATTGTTGATGCGCAAGGCGCGCTAGTGGGGCTTGAGCTGCTGGATGACATGTTGTCTGCGCCGGACGCGGACAACTGGATCGTCGTCATGGCAGGCGGACTTGGTACGCGGCTTCGCCCGATTACGGAAGATATTCCAAAGCCGCTGGTGCCTGTTGGCGGTCGCCCGGTCTTGGAAACAATCATTGAGCAGTTGGCAGGGCAGGGGTTCACCCGAATTTTTCTTGCGGTGAATTATCTGGCTGACCAGGTGCGGGATCACTTCGGCGACGGCGCGCGCTGGGGCGTGCAGATTGACTACCTGGAAGAAGAAACACGTCTGGGCACGGCCGGTGCGCTGACCTTGCTGCCACACCGTCCGCCGGCACCCTTCCTGGTGATGAATGCGGACCTGGTGACCGACATTGATTTCCGGCGCCTGCTGAATTTTCACGGTGACCAGACGGCGGACGCCACCATGTGTGTGCGGGAGTACAAGTTTCAGGTGCCTTACGGCGTTGTGGAGACGCAGGGCAACCGCATTACACAGCTCACTGAAAAGCCGCAGCACAGCTACTTTGTGAATTCCGGCATCTATGCGCTTGAGCCCGAGGTGCTGGATCTTGTGCCAGACGGGCACTTCTACGACATGACCACGCTGTTTGATGACCTGCTGGCGCGCGAGGGGCACGGCGTCGTCTTTCCTGTGCATGAGTACTGGATCGACATTGGTCAGTTCGATGACCTCGAACGGGCGCGGACGGATTTTTCAAACGTGTTTACACCTAAGGGCAAACGCGCCTGATGGCACGGCTTGCAACCATTCTGGCGCGTGGTGGCTCCAAGGGCGTGCCGGGCAAAAACATACGAATGATTGCCGGGCGGCCGCTGATTGCCCATACGGTGGCGCATGCGCAGGACGCTGGGCTGTTTGATGCGGTTGTAGTCTCCAGCGATGCCGGCGACATTCTGGAGGCGGGCAAGGCTGCCGGGGCGACCCATCTGGTTCGGCGGCCCGATGAGATGGCCAGCGACCAAGCCGGCAAGCTACCGGGACTGCGCCACTGTGTTGCCGAGATGGAAGCGCAGCTGGGCCTGACGTTCGATACGATCACCGACCTGCAGCCCACATCGCCCACTCGGATTGCTGATGACATTGCCGGGGCGATTGCCCTGCAGGCCCGGCTTGGGGTGTCCAATGTCATTTCAGGCACTGAGGCCAAGTCGTCGCCTTACTTCAATCTTGTTGAAGAGCAGAGCGATGGTGCAGTGGCCCTGTCAAAGCCACCGGCGGATAACGTCGTGCGTCGTCAGGATGCGCCGCGCTGCTTTGACCTCAACGGGTCGATCTATGTCTGGCGGCGTGATGCGCTGATGGAGGGAGACGGGCTTTGGTTCGCAGATACGCATCTGTTTGAGATGCCTGCGGAGCGTTCTGTTGATATCGACACAGAGACGGACTTTGCGTTTGCTGAGTTCCTGATGAGCCGCTAGGCGGTCATCGCAAAGGGCGCAGCTTGCGCGCGGGGCGGGAAGACATTCGTATCCAGCCGCGGTATCTCGAGCAAACCGTCAGACCCTGGTGTTGCGCTTTCAGGCTTGGTCGTGAACGCCGCAACGCAGCACATGGCTTCAAGGCAACTCAAGGTTTCTTGGTTGTAGCTTCCATAGGGATAGCAAAACGTGAAATTGCTGTTGGGCATGCCAATGGCGTCAAACAGTCGGAAAGAATTGAAGATGTCCGCGCGTTGGTCGTCGGCATTCATGCGATCCAGCCAGACATGGGCATTGCCATGGCTGCCGATCATGTGACCGGCCTCGTGCATCTCCCGTAGGTCATCCACATTGCAGTACAGGTCATCCGCAAATGATCCCGCATCGCTGCTGACGGTCTGTGCAAAGAGGTCGTCGGCAAGGGTTCTGCGCAGTTTTGACGGTAGTGCGTGCTGCAGCATGCGCTTGACGTAGATGACATCCGCTGTGTCATAGCCAAAAGCGTGGTGGTGTTCGTCGCGAAAGGTGTCGGGCGCGGGCAGGCCGGGATGGGCGCGAACAGCCTCATCTATGAGATTGCCCAGCTGCTTTGGATCGCTACCGCCCGCGAGAATGAAATGGATCTTGTTGACGTCCAGCATGTGGCGATCCAGAGCCGCGCAGGCAGGAGGAAAGAAAATCCCCTTGAGGTTGCGTTCCTGCAGCCGGGGGAAGACATGGGTGAAATGGTCCTTGTACCCATCGTCAAATGTCAGCAGGCAACTGCGGCGGGAAAGGGGACGATCGCCACGCAACGCGGCGATGGCGTCCTTTGGGGTTAAAACGTCGTAAGTCGCCTCAAGATAATCCAGTTGAGTGTCGAAGGCCGATGCCTCCAGCCCCTTGATGCCTGGCCACCGGCTTTGCTCGATCGGACGAACAAAGTGATACATCACAACGTCAAGCTGGTGGTGACTGCTCATGGGAATGGCTCAGCCTTTCTTGCGCAAAGTGAGGTGCCAGCGTGTGTGGATGTGTCCGCTCACGGTGTCGGTGCGCTCAACGCGTATGCGGTCCACAATGTCAAAATGCGGGGCGATAAGGTCGTTGATCTTTGATTCGCTGAAGAAGCTCTGGAGGGTGTCTTTTTCGTGATGGGTCTCGATGACTTCTTCATGATCCCCACCGCCTATGAGGTCGCAATAGAACAGGGCGTTGCTCTTGAGGGTGCGGGCCACTTCACCCATGCCCTGCAGGGCAATGTCGAACGGCATCGAATCCAAAACGCCATGGCTGATGGCGCATCCAAAGAACCCATCTTCAAAAGGTAATGTGCGGATGTCGGCTTGATGGATATGGTCTGATGGGTCCGCAAGGCCACGTGAGCCAAGCCATTTGCGTGCGGTCTCAACTGCGGTCTCAGACAGGTCAAAGCCATATGGCTCAAACCCGAAGTCCAAGGCCATCACCATATGGCGACCGATACCACAGCCAACATCAAGAACCCGCATGCCTGTGTTGTCACCGGTCTTGTCTTCAAATGTGTCGAGCCCGGTCCGCTTTCGAAGATGTTTGGAGACGAACCGCACCATTTCCTCTTCCGGGTAGAAGACGAAGTTCTGGCGGTTTTCATAGGAGACCTCCCACGCGTTGCGCCGGGTCTCATCAGTCGAAGAGGGGGAGGTCATGAGGCGCTGTTCTCTTGTTGAGGGAGGGTGTTGGGCCGGTCTTGATCAGCATCTGCCTTGAAAAGTCGAAGTGCAGGCGTCTGCTTGTCCTGGTGCCGGATTGCAAAGCGAATGTCGGTGTTTGATGCCGCAAATGGCTCAAAGTAATTGGGCACAACCAGCGGGCCATCTGGCTCCACCTTGTGCCAGGATGATTGCTTGAAAGCGTCCGCTGCAATGCCGTGGACATAAAGGTCAGCGTACTCAGCACCTGTTTGTGTCAGGTAGGCGCTCAATGCCTCGCCTGTAATGCCGATTGCATTGTCGGAGCCGAACCAGTCAACCACGCGCAGGGCAGTTGCTGTCTTGTTGTCTGCTGCCGGCGCCTCGCACAGGCGGGTGACGGCCAATGCGCGAAGTGTTCCTGCCTGTTCAATGCCCAGCAGTTGATAGCTGTATCGGGGGTGATGCAGATAGCGGGCTGCAAGGTAGGCCGGTGTCTTTTTGGGTGTCGCTGTGTGCGCGATCAGGGCGTCGATACCGCATGTGGACAGATCGGCCTCATCCAGCATCCGAATGGTAATGTCATCGGACGTCTTCGGGTGCTTGCTGATGTTCTCGTGGCCTTGGAGAAGGTGGAATGTCTGCAAGGACAGGTTGGCAATCACGTAGCGGTCAAGGATGCCTGTTGTGTAGCCAAGCGCCTTGTAGACGGGGGCGACGGCGGCGTTGTTACCGACAGTGCCAACCAACGTGTGCGGCTCATTTTGCTGTACGAAACGCAGCAGGCGCATGCCCAGGCCACCGGCCTTGATGAGCGGACTGACCATCCACGTGGTGAACCATATGGTGTTGTGCTGACAAAGGGCGGGGTCGTACTGGCTGGTTGAAATAAAACCGATGATGGCGTCCAGCTCGTCAACGCCCGGCCGCTGGGCAACCGCATAGGTGTAGCGGTCCGTCACTGCATCCTTGTGCTGCCAGTCCATGAGTGTGCGGTCATGGGCAAGCACGTGGCCCTTTGCCCAATGCGCATCAATAAATGCTTCAACCTTTGCAATGTCGTGAGCGTTGCAAAACCGGATCTCGGGTTTTGCGGCTGCGATTGGTTCGGCAATTTCGGCCTGGGCGGGTGAATGCGAGGCGGTCATGCTGCAGCCTCAATGAGTTCAAACAGGCCGTATTGGCGACTGAACAGCCAGGCGATGGAGCGGTCATCAAAGGCTGTTGCGGGGACGGGTTTGGCGAGGCGATGGAAGCCGTGGGGACGGGCGGCTGCTATGGCGACCTCAATGTCTGGCACTTCAATGGCGATGTGAACCAGCTTCTGGCCTTTGGCCAGATTGTCAGACACAGGAGATTTTTCGTCGGCGGGCTCTATCAATTCAATGGACTGCCCGGCGATATCAACGAACGCGACTTTGACCTTTTGTGTTTGGTCATGGGTGATCTCGGCGTCCGGCACCAGCGCGGCGATGCTTGCAACGGCAAGGCCCACATGATGTGCTTTTGCACTTGGCCCGAAGAAATCAAGGCGGTGCGTCATGCCGCTTCTCCGCGAAGGGCTTTGATGTTGGCAGGCGCGGGGAAGGGCTGAGATAGATCCCATTCGAACTGGTTCGGGTTGGGCTGAGCGAAGCCGCTTGTTTCCCAGAAGTCCTTGCAGGGGCGATTGCGCTCAGATGGGTGAAACTGTGCGACGAGGTGTTGAGCGCCGTGAGCTGTCGCCCATTCGGCTGCGGAGTGCAGCATTGATTGTTCAACGCCGCGGCCCATCACGCGGCAGCTCAGAAGAAAGTCGGTGATGCGAGCGGATGTGCCGTCCAACTGCAGGCCGATGATGCCGGTCAGGCCATAGTCGCCAAATTTATCGGATACCCGGAATGTCAGGATGGTGTGGTCTGGTTGAGCTGCCCATGCGGACAGCTCATCGGCTGTCATGCGGCGGGTGGCCATGTTCATCTGGTTGGTCTTGTTGAAGAGCTGCGCAGAGCGGGTCAGGTTTGCAGGGGCAAGCGGCGTTGCTTCAACCTGGACGCCGAGGTTTGCCAGCCAGTCTTCATGAGATGTGCCGGAGGCAGACGTTGCCTGCGCACGTTTGCGCTCGGCTGTGTAGAGGTTTGCCCGTGCGCGATCTTCATCAGTGACGGAGACTGTGTCGAAGCAATCAAGGGCATCTAGGGTCGCTGCGGCGTTGGTGACGTCAACCGGCCAGTCGGGAACAAGAATGCCCGGCAGAGCTTCGGCGACAAGGCTGCGTTCGGCAGGATTGTCATCAATGAAGACGGCAGCATCGACGCCCAGCTTCAGGTCATTCAGGAGGTCGGCAATGTTGCTGGCCTTGTCCTGCCAGTTGATGCGCCATCCTGCAAAATCGTCGAGACGCAACACCATGTCCGGGTGGTTGCGAATGGCTTCCAGTGCGACGGCTTCATCGTTCTTGGATGCGATCGCCAGTATGACACCGCGATTGGTGAGGGCTTTGATGCGATGTTGAAACGCAAGGAAGGCTTCGCCCTTGATGCTGTGGCCTCCAAGCGCGACGTTCTGCCATCCGCCTTCACCGACGATGCCGCCCCACAACGTGTCATCGAGATCAAGGATCAGGATTTTGCGGGTCTGTCCGGCGCATGCGGCACGGGTGGCCATGATGTCGGCGGCGGCAGACTGAAAGACTTTTGCCGTAAAAGGCACTTTGGCGGCGGCCCACAGTTTGGGGCTCCACGCGGCATCGCCTCCTGCTGCTGAAATCCAACGATCCGTATCCAGAAGATAGACGTTGGAGATGGAAGCCAGACTATCAGCGAGGCGTAGGTTCATACGCATGAGCAGGTAGCGCAGGCCAACATTGGGGTGATTGTCGAGCGGGCCCATACGCCGTGCGGCAGCCGGGAGCGTCCAGTTGGCAACCATGACCGTACGGCTGTTGCCGGCGGCGGCGGCAATCAATCCGGCAAATGCATCAACTTCAGCCAGCACCTGCTCTTCGTCATAGGGTGTGAAGGACAGGGCATCCTTGAAGGCAGCGACTGCGCCTTGCGGCTGTGTCCAAACCACAAGGTCGCCATCTGTTGGCGTGTCTGACGCTGCATTTGCCAGCGCTTCGTGCGGTCTGCCGAATGCAGTGGTGTCAGCGGACAGTGCGGGGTCACAGGCCGCGAGGGTGCGTGCCAAGGTATCGGCATTGAAATCTGAAATCAGCGTGATGCTGACCGGCTGAGATGCCTTTGAGGTCATGCCATGCGCTCTGATTTCTTACGCAGCCCTGGCTACGTAGTCTGCCAACGCGGCGGGTGTTGCGTAGGGACCTTCGGCTTCGCCCAGCAGCTCTTCGTCGAGGAGCTGCGGTGCACTGCCATGGCCGCGCGCGATCACTTCTTCCAGCGCCACAATCAGATTGATGAGGGCCAGGCTATCCAGGGGCGAGTTGTCGCCGGTGAGGGACATGTCCGGTGATTTTTGGAGCTGCATGTCCGACGGCATCTGAGCATTCAGCTCATCGATAGCCGTGAAGACCGCTTCAAGCGCCTTTTCCTGCGACAACATCGGACGTTCTCCCTCGCAAATAATGAGGAAGAAGTTAATCCGTATTGGTTAATCAGGTGTTTATGCGGGGGCGTGGAACAGCGGGTCTCTGCTTACTCGGCGGCGGATTTTTCAGCGTCGAACCGGACATATTCATGGGCAATTGACCGCTCGATGAGGAGCCGCCAGACCGGCTCGGCGACTTCGCGGGCAAGGCCGACCTTGTCTGATTCCGCCAGGACCTTTGTAACCACATCCTCGATGCGGTCCTCGTCGCGGACCCGGTTGCGGTCCTGCTTCACTTTTGCGGCTTCTTCGATGTACCGCAGGCGTTCTGCCATCAGCAGCACCAGTTCGCGGTCCAGCCGGTCGATTTCGCGGCGGACGTCGGCCATGGTCTGGCAGTTCTTGGCGGTTGGGCGGGCTGGATTGCTGGTCATGTCTGTGTGCCGGTCACTGGGAAGACGCTAAGGAAAACAGGCCTCAATAAGGGCTCAGGACTTATATGGCGTCTGGGCGCAAAGGTCTAAAGGCTTTCGTACGCGACACTTTGACTGTTCTGGGCGGGAGGGCGAAATATCACGGCAATATCCCGGTCAGTGCTAAAAGAGAACCCAGGGTGTTGAATCCTGCTCAGGCTCCCTATATGACACTTCGTGTTTGGGAAATAAAATTATTCACGCCATTTGGTTGTGAATAAGGCCGCAGATTATGACAGATGCGGCGTCCAGGCGCTTTGACCGCGTTGTGCCCAATAGGGTATGTGCAGCGCGACATATATTGCGGGATATCGATATATATCGCGCTGCAATATCTTACGAAGGAAGACATGCCGATGTCCGAGGCAGCCGTAAAAGTGAATCCGAATGCGCCCACCGAAGAGGAAGTTCTTTCGGTACAGCACTACACCGACCGGCTGTTCAAGTTCCGCATCACCCGCCCACCGGCATTTCGGTTCCGGTCTGGCGAATTCGTGATGATCGGGCTGCCCGGACCCAAGGGCAAACCCATCCTGCGCGCTTACTCCATTGCCAGCCCGTCCTGGGACGACACGCTGGAGTTCTTCTCCATCAAGGTGCCCGATGGTCCGCTGACATCCATGCTGTGCGACATCAAGCCGGGCGACAAGGTTCTGCTGGGCAAGAAGCCCACGGGCACGCTGGTGCATGATGCGTTGCTGCCGGGCAAGCGGCTCTACATGTTCTCGACCGGCACCGGCATTGCCCCGTTCGCATCCGTGATGCGCGATCCTGAAACCTATGAGCGGTTTGACCAGGTCATTCTTACCCATACCTGCCGTGAAGTCTCCGAGCTGGAATACGGCAAGGAGCTGGAAGACGGCCTAAAGGATGATCCGCTGGTCGGCGATATGGCGCCCGCAAAGTTCGTGCGCTACGCCACCTGCACCCGCGAGGATTATCCGTTCACCGGACGCATCACTGATCTCATCACCAGCGGCAAGATTTTTGATGATCTGGGCGTGCCACCGCTTGATCCTGAGAACGATCGCGTCATGATCTGCGGGTCCATGGACATGATCAAGGACACCAAGGAGCTCTGCGAAAAGGCCGGGCTTGAAGAAGGCTCAAACGCATCGCCTTCGACCTTTGTTGTTGAACGCGCCTTTGTTGGCTAAAGACAGCACTCCTGTTTCATCTAGTTGCTGAGGTTTTCTGCTGATGGCTGTCACCCTGCTGTGTGCTGGTGAATTGCCGGATGGAGAAGGCACGCGGCTGCGTCAACGCCTGACGGTGCTGCGGGCCAAGCATGCAGCCGACCGCACCTTGCTGGCGCGAAGCGATGAGGCGGGTACGGATGTTCTGGCTCAAACACCTCTGGCGCGCGATGTGGTGACGGCGGCCCACAGTGTGGCCAGTGCGTCTGCTTCAACTCCGTTGCTTGCCCCCGCTCTAGATGCTGCCTTGATGGATGAAGCGCTTTCAGAAACGCTTGAAGCAGCTGCGCCTGACCGCTTTGGCATCGCTCATGACAAGGGCATTGCCTATGTGCTGGAACAAGGCGCGCTGTTTCCCGATATCCCGGATATGCCCGACGGCATGACGTTTGAGCTGTTGCGTAGTCGCGATGCGCCCATTGCGCTCAAGGGTGAAAGGGGCGGTGTTGCGGTTGTGACCGCGCCCAACTGGTCTGCCTCTGCGGAAGCGGTTGGCGTGGTGGCGCGGTCTGCCAGTCTGGCGCAGCTCTGTGCGAGCGCGATTGAAAAGACGGTGTCGCGGCCGGATGGCGAGTTGTCGCCGGAAGTGGTGTGGGATGCACTTGGCGATGGAGCCAGGGCGGCGTCTGCCTTGCGGTCTGCCGGATATCTGAAATCCGCTGTGCTGACATTCCGTGGACGCGGGCGTGTGATCGGACCGATTGAGGGGGATCGGTTACTGCGCTTTGGTGTCTCCAGCTGGCGCTAGAGCATCGACTTCGCAATTGCGCTCAGTTCTGCCGCTGACCCAGTTGCAATGGTCTTTGCGTGTTGCGTGATGCGCTCAATCGGCCAGTCCCACCATGCGATATCAATCAGGGTTTTGACGTCCTCGTCGCTGTGCCGTGTGCGGATGATGCGGGCTGGATTGCCGCCGACGATTGCGTAGGGCGGTACATCACTTGTGACGACAGCCTTTGAGGCAATCACCGCGCCGTGCCCAATGGTGATGCCGGCCATGAGGGTTGCGCCATATCCAATCCACACGTCGTTGCCGACAGTCAGATTACCCTTGTTGGGCCAGGCGTCCGGCATCGCGTCAGACCAGCCGTGCCCGAAAATGCCAAGCGGAAAACTTGAGACTCTATCTGTCAGATGGTTGCCCCCATTCATCAGAAACTCTGTGCCATGGGCGATGGAGCAGAACTTTCCGATCACCAATTTGTCGCCGATGAAGTCGAACAGGTACTTCACATTGCCTTCGAAGCCTTTGGGGTCGTCGAAGGAGTGGTAGTAGCTGTAGTCACCAATCTCGATTTGCGGGTTGCTGATCAATGGTTTGAGAAAGACCATCGACGTTTCACCCTCAATGGGAAACAGGACAGAGGGATCTGGCGCGTTCGACATTTTGTTTTCCCTAATTGAGATGACCTGAGGGGTAATTGGGTAAAGCCCAAGCATGGTTTCAAAGGCACCGTGTCTTCATAGAGACCGGCTGAGGGCAGTACGCAAGATTTGCGGATTGCGGTTTTTCAGCGCACTGTTGGGCATATCAAAATTGAATTTACGTCATGATCAGGGATTGATGAAAATGGGCCTTTACGAAAAACACATTCTGCCGCGCTTTTTGGACACCGCCTGTGGTGCCAAGCCCATTACCTATCAACGCAAGAAGGTCGTGCCGCAGGCGGAAGGCCGCGTGCTGGAAATCGGCATGGGGACGGGGCTCAATCTTCCGTACTATGACAAATCCAAGGTGGACATGATCTTTGGTCTGGAACCGGCGGAAGAGATGCGCAAGCGCGCGGAACCCAAGGTGGCGCAGTACGGCATTCCCGTTGAGTTTCTTGATCTGCCGGGCGAGGAAATTCCCCTTGATGACAATTCGGTGGATACCGTGCTGCTGACCTACACTCTGTGCACCATTCCCGATGGCATCACGGCCCTCAAAGGCATGGCCCGGGTGCTCAAGCCCGGTGGCAAGATGATTTTCTGTGAACACGGCAAGGCGCCGGATGCCAACGTTGCCAAATGGCAGAACCGCATCAACCCGATATGGAAGAAGATCGCCGGTGGCTGCAACGTCAACCGCCCGATCCCGGACATGCTGGCCGAAGGCGGCTTCAAGATTGAAGGCATGGAAACCATGTACCTGCCGTCAACGCCAAAGTTTGCGGGCTTCAATTACTGGGGTCAGGCGGTTCAGGGGTAAAGCTTGCTCGCAATGGCAATTGACAGTCGCGATCTACAGGTGGTGGGAGAATGCCTATTTGCTTTTGTTGACGGGCCATTTGTTCCGGACTGGGAGTTTCAAACTCTTACTGGTTTCGAGCGTTCCGACTATAGGCAGCTCTTAGCAAAGTGGCCTGACGCAGATTTTGCAAACCGTGATGTCAGTAACATGGTGATGAATTGCCTCGGCAATCTACTCGGCTATCCGCATGGTGAAGACGGGATGCTGGATAAGCTTATTTCTGTTCCCAAAATTGATTTGGTGACGCTTCTTGAAAGATGGCGTCAGCTCTATGGGTGACACCTGTGGAGTGCAGATTTAGCACGAGTACTAAGGGTCTGGCGTCAGGTGCCCTGTGTATCTGACAATCAGGCCTCCCCACAGCGGGGCTTTCAATACAACGTCAAAGCGGAAGGTGCCGTCCTTCGCGTATTCACGGCTGTCGCTGCCGGGTAGCAGTGGCTTGGGGAGCGGGATGCCCAAAAACCATCCGTGTACGACAGGCAAGTGCATAGTGCCGTCTTTGACCGGCAGCTCCTGCTCATAGGTGAAGAGCCAGAAACGTTCCCTGTAGCGATAGGGCTGATCTGCCCGTGAGCAGAACGACCGGAACGTGCTGCCGTTGAAATTGCGTTCCCATATTTCGCCTTTGTCAGTACGCGTCTTGGTGATCGTGACCGGGACATCATGTCCGGCTTTTGGAAATCCGAAAAACCAGGCAGCAAACCGGGCGATCATCGATGTGCCGCGCGTTATGTCCGCTCGTCCCGAAAAGCTCTGGATATCCTGCCCGCTGTGAAGGGCTTGAACTTCGGGTGGGAGCGCGGACCAACGGTCGGCAAGCGCTGTCTGGAAAAGAGTTTGTCTCATTCCATCAGTCTTTTCCGCAGTGCCGGGTCGGGCAGCTCACACATTTGCGTCCGACCAAACAGCCGGTACCTGTTTCGGGCAATGCGTCTGTAGAGCCAGTCCTGAGCGGCACGTGGAAGGAGACGGAGTATCTGCAAGATCCGTCCGATGCCGCCCACTCTTTTCCCGGCGCGGATCAAGCCGTCTAGCGATGTGTAGGCCTTGCCGTCCTCGATGTAGAGCCAGCTTTCCGGGTCATCCGGGTCAAGTTGGTAATGACTCAGGAGTGCCTGTCCAAGTTTGGTCTGTGTGCGGCATATGCGAAACTCGCCCGCCCTGTCGAAGCGGGCAATCAGCCGCGCGCCGGTGGAGCACAGGGCGCACTCACCATCCATGACAGTGACGGGGCCGCTATCGTCGAAGTCCGGGACACGGTCATCGTCGTGATACGAATATGGCGGCGCAAATATGGATGGTGTCATGTCCGCGCTTCCCTGTTGAGCAGTCGCTGGATACTGGTCACACCTGATGCTGCCACTAATCCTTCAGAACTGTCTTTGGGTATTTTGACGCATGGATAGGTGACACGGCTTTGGTCTGTCGACTCGTCCGGGCAGAAGCACGCCTATCTGTAGGTAGGATTTGATGGCTATTCCGTCGTTTCGTGCAGGTTGAAATTGGCGTCCACACGCTTGGTATCGAAGATTCTGGGTTTTCTCGGTTTCTCTCCGAACAGATATTCCGGTGGTGCAAGGTCGCGGCCTTCGCCCGGCGCGCCTGGTGTTGAATAAAAGCCCAAGGTGGGGCCACCCAGAGAATATCCCATGAGACGGCGTAGTTCTGAGGGTAGTTTTGCGGCTATGTCCGGCGGGCATGACAGGTACTGATTTTCTTCCTGCCGCAGCCAGTTGAGTGTGTAGTGCAGCAACACGCCAAGGCGGTTCTTGTCGGTAGTGTTCGCGCCGCCACCGTGAAACACGGTGCCGTTGTATAGCAGGACCGAGCCGGGTGACATTTCAGCATAGGCAATTTCATCCTCCGTCGCGGTACGGTTCTTGTCCCACTTGTGCGACCCAGGCACGAATTGTGTAGCGCCGTTCTCCTTGGTGAATTCTGAGATTGCCCAGATTGTGCTGAACTGAGTTTCAATGGACCGGTTGAGGTAGGGGCCCCACACGCCTCGGTCACGATGCAGGGTCTGTGCACCTTCATCCTTGCTGATGCTGACCGCCTGGGTGAAATGCAACTGATAGCTGTCGCAGTAGGGGCGCAGAGTGAGATCACATGCAGCGTTGACCAGAGGGTGAAGCGCCAGGTCATGGCACTCGGGGGATTTTGCCATCAATGCGCCGATGCGCTTTGTCTGAAAACCGCCAAAGTCTTCGCGACCGAACTCGCCGGCTTCCAGATAGGGAGCCAGTTCCTCGCTGATGCGTTTGATTTTGTCCGGAGAGATCAGATTGTCGATGATGACACCGCCCTGATCTTCGATGACGTCCTTGATCTTTTCTGGTGATGTATCCGCGGGTAGGTGGGTGATACCTGTCATAGTTTCCTCCTATCGGCTTTTTGTTTTCATAAGCGGCTCGACGAGCTCTTTGTATGCGTTGATCTGTCGTTCGGCGGGCCAGAGCTGCGGTTGCAGCACGGCACACAGGCCGATGCCGTCCAGGGCAGCGATGATGTTGCCTGCTTTGACCCGGACAATCTCCGGGTCGGTTTCGTCAAGGATGTCGGCGTAGAGAGCTTCGATATCGGCATAAAACTCCCGATAGGCCTTGCTCAGCTTTGGGGAGGAGGGGGATGCACCAGCATATGCCAGCCAGACTTTCCACTGCTTCATG
Source organism: Candidatus Phaeomarinobacter ectocarpi (assembly GCF_000689395.1). Taxonomy (GTDB): domain Bacteria; phylum Pseudomonadota; class Alphaproteobacteria; order CGMCC-115125; family CGMCC-115125; genus Pyruvatibacter; species Pyruvatibacter ectocarpi. The sequence continues at coordinate 2,015,555 of NZ_HG966617.1, read as the reverse complement.
AGCTTGGGCGTAAGGGGCAGGTACACTTGCAGAGAGTCCGGTTTGATCGGGCCAAGGTTGCGCATCCGTTCAAGGATGTCCCGTGCGACCGTGTTGAGGGTTTCGATCAGGAGCTCTTCCTTGTCGCGGAAGTAGTAGCCGACTGTACCGGTGGTGACGCCTGCTATGCGCGCCACATCAGACAGTTTCACGGACTCAAGCCCGCGTTCGGCTATTGCTTCAATGGCGGCCCGGGTCAGTTCCTCACATTTCGCATCGCGGTCGACGATCTTCGGCATCATGCTTCCTTATTTTTTATCATCATGATCCAAAAATAAAAAGAGTCAAGCAGCTGCTTCCATGATCTGTTTGATCTAGGACGTGCGCCCGTCGACCCGCCATGGCGGGAAGCGGCGGTTGGGGCTGGCCTGCAGGAAGCACAGCTGGTTGCCGTCCGGGTCTGAGATATAGGCTTCGCGCCACAGCCATGACTGGTCGGTTGGCTGCATGGTGAAGGTGAGGCCGCGGGCTTCGGCGTCACGGACGGCGATGTCCACATCCTCAAACTCGAAATAGACCATGGTACCTGACGGGGGCACGTCGTCTGCCACGTGGATGGAGAATGTGTCTCCGTCGGGGAGTTCAAAGCGGGCGTAGTGGTCGTCCTTGACGATGAGGTACATGCCCAGCTGCTCATAGAATGCAATCGCGCGGGGGATGTCCGTCACGCTGACGGTGACCTGGTTGAGTTTCATTTTGCTCGCTCCCTGTTTGCTGTGCCGGATGGATCCCCCGGTCAAGCCGGGGGATGGCGTGTGAAAGGAGAACCGAAACGCTCTTTGACGCCCCTTGACGCCATTGTCCGGCTTGACCGGACAATCCACTCTTTGGCCACGTCGTTGGCTATTTGGCGGTTGCCTTACCAGTAGCTCGCCATGATCTCACCAGCCCATGTGGGTTCGCTAACCTCTGTGCGCGGCAGGAAGCCCTTCATGACCGGTTTCAAATCCAGTACAGGGGTGCCGTCAATGGCGTCCAGTCCGGTGATGTGGAGGGTGCGGCCTTCGACACGGTCAACGCGGGCGATGGTGGCGCCGAGGCGGTTGGGGCGGCCTTTGCCGCGCTGGGCGAATATGCCGACGCGGGGCCAGTCCTTGTTGCCGCGTGGGTGGCGGGCTTTGCCCTCGACCTCTTCGTCCGGCACCTGGTGGAAGAGGTAGATCACTTCCACATGGCTGAAGGCATCGAGGCCCATGAGGGCTTCTTCGTCAAAGCGGTCATCCAGCACGATGGCGGCGGGAACGGCGTCCCAGTCATCGTCGATGGGGTCTGTGCGGCCTGCTTCTACATGGCCGATAGCCCGAACCTGAAATGTCTCTTTCATATGTGTCATCCTTTTGATGACCCTTGATCTATCAGCCGGGAACGGCGTTTCCCAAATGCGGGGGCGGTGGGGCAGCTATGCGCGCCGGGCATTTTGCATATCTGCACAGCACTCGATGATCGCTTGGGCTGTTTCCTCCGGCTGTGTTGCCGGGTGCAGATGGGTGCCCTTGAGACGCACCACAGGCCAACCATCGGCTTCGGCCCGGCGGGCCTCGTCAATGAAGGTGTGGGACGTTCTGACAAAGCCCTTTCTGACGCCTGACCAGCCCGGCATGTCGAACGCATCGTCAAACCAGCTCAGGGGCAGAGACGGAATATCGCTGAGGATGGCCTTGCGGCGAGCATCGGAAATGTCCGCACCCTCCAAGGCATCTACCTCCCACCAGTCCTGCCAGGGCGGCAGAAATCCGTCTGTCAGGGGGAGGGTTTTGAGGAAATCATGAAACTCCGGCTCGACGGGCTGTGTCGGGCCGCTTGTGGGGGGCATGCGGGCATCAAGGCAGATCATGCCGGCGGCATGGATGTCCCCTGCAAGGCGTGCTGCCAGGAGACCACCCATGGAGTGACCGACAATGATCGGGGAGGCCATGTCCGGCAGTGCGCCCCTCAGACGGACGGGCCAGTCGTGCCAGCTTGGCGGTTGCGCATGGGGGCGCAGGGGCGAGGGTGTGGCGCATTTGATGCCCCGGGCCTTCAGTATTTCCGCTGTCGGCAGGAGGGAAGACGGGCCAACCAGGGGGCTGTGTATGAGGATGATTTCCAGCATTCCGCATCTTCCGGCACCACAGGAACACGCGCCAGAACAAATCCATCCAACTCTTGTGATGACTCATTTGTTGACTCAGGAGGGTAATTGGAAATAGAACAAAATAAGAACATAGTAGGAATATAAGCACATCCATAGCGTGTGTGCAGTGGAGCTTTGATGTCGCGTCAGGCTGGAAAAAGAGAGCTTCTGGAGTCCCTTAGGCGGGATCTCTCATGCTTTGAGTCGCCGCGGGCACAGGCACCGTCTCTCTCGCTTGGCGCGCCTGAGGTCGACCAGCGTTTAAGCGGTGGGGCCGGTTTGTCGCTGGCCGGACTGCATGAGGTGGTGGGGGCGGCCTATCCGGATATGGCGGCGGCAACCGGCTTTGCCATAGCGCTTGGCAGCCGGCTTGTGATGCGTGAAACGCGGTCTTTGGTGTGGGTGACCCAGCGCTCCGGCGTTCATGATCTGGGGCCGCTTTACGGGCCTGGTCTCGCCATGATGGGGCTTGATCCGGCACGGGTGCTCATCGTCTCAGCGAAGGATGACCGTGAGGCGTTGTGGGTGACCGAAGAAGCATTGCGGACGCCGGACCTGTGCGGTGTTGTCAGCGAGCTTGAAGGCAGCCGCGCCTATGACCTCAAGGCGTCGCGCCGGTTGCAGCTGGCAGCTGAGCGGTTTGAACGCCCGGCTTTATTGCTGGCCGGCCATGCGGGCAGTGCGGCCTCAGCCCCATCGGCAGCTTTGACCCGGTTTCGGATCGCCTCGGCGGCCAGTTCTCCTAATTCATCACCCAATCCGTCAGTTGTTTCGGCTCCCGGCCGCGCGCGCTTTGCCGTGACGCTGGACCGGGTGCGGGGCGGCTCATCTTCACAGTTCATTTTGGAGTGGAACCATGCGGCGCATTGTTTCTCTGTGGCTTCCCCATTTTTCCGTCGAGAGGATGGGACTGCGGGCCGAGATGCAGCAAAGCGAGATCGCCCGCCTGCGCGGCCGCAAGAGCACGCGTCCGTCTCCCGGCTCGCAGTCTCCGCATAGGCAGGCGGCGCCCTTTGCGCTCATTGAAGCGCAGCAGGGAGGCTTGCGCATTGTTGCTGTGAACGGTGCGGGAACGGACGCCGGCATCCGTCCCGGCCAGCGGCTGGCGGATGCACGGACACTTATTCCGGGACTGGATGTGGTGGAGCGTGATGTTGCAGGCGATGAAGCGCGGCTTGTCAAACTGGCTGCCTGGGCGACGCGGTTTACGCCATGGACGCGGGCCGAAGACCTTTCTGCCTTTGCCCATGAGGGCGCTGGTCTGTTTCTGGACATCTCCGGCTGTGCACATCTTTTTGGTGGAGAAACAGCGCTCTTGAATGACTTGCTCACCCGAATGAATCGGCTGGGACATGAGGCGCGCGCCGGTGTGGCGGATACGTTGGGGGCGGCATGGGCTGTGGCGCGCCATGGTCAGCAGAAGATCAGCATCGTCAAACCGGGGGCCGAGCGAGAGGCTGTCTCCTCCCTGCCGACCACAGCGTTACGCATTTCTCAGGGCATGGCGGATGACCTGACACGGCTTGGTCTTGTGACCATCGGCGACCTGCTGGGCCGTCCGCGGGCACCCTTGGTGGCCCGCTTTGGTGCGGTGCTTGGTCGGCAGCTGGATGCCATCATCGGGGCGCGGGCAGAGCCCGTGGCGCCTGAAGCCGTCCGGGTGCCGGCGCGGGCACGGCTGTTGTTTGCAGACCCGCTGATTGCGCTCGACGGGATCATTGCGGCCATTGCCCTGGCAGCGCGGGACCTGGCGGGTGAGCTTGATACCCGCCAGCAGGGGGCGCGGCAGTTGCGGCTGCGGCTCTATCGGGTGGATGCAGAGCTGTTCACGTTTGAGGCGGGCACGTCGCAGGCCTTGCGGGATGCAGACCGGATTGCCGCCCTGTTTGCTGAAAAGCTGGTGCCGTCGGGTGGTGTGTCGGGTTCCGACATTGATATCGGCTACGGCATTGAAGGGGTGGTGCTGGAAGCGCGTGCTGTGGACGCCATGGGCGCGCGCCAGAAGGATCTCACAAGTGGGCCGGATGATGGGTCCAGCCTTGAAGAGCTGATTGACCGCCTGTCGAACCGGCTGGGGGCAAACCGGGTGATGCAGCTCAAAGGGCAGGCCAGTCATATTCCTGAACGGGCACAGGTGGCTGTTCCAGCGCTGGCTGCCAATGACTTCAAACAGAGCGATGTGCCGCCGCTGGTGATGTATGGGGATGCGCCCCTGCGGCCCATCCGCATGCTGACGCCGCCGGAGCCTGTGGAAGTGGTGGCCGAAGTGCCTGAGGGTCCGCCACGGCAGTTTCGCTGGCGGCGGATGCTGCATGCGGTGACGCGGGCCGACGGGCCGGAGCGGCTGGCGCCTGAATGGTGGCTGTCTGCGGGCAAGGAAGCCGCCACGCGGGACTATTTTCGCGTCGAGGACGGTGAAGGGCGGCGCTTCTGGCTTTATCGCGACGGGCTATATGAGCGGGAGACGGATGCGCCGCGCTGGTTCATGCATGGTGTGTTTGCATGATGGGTGTTTGCATGATGTGTGCAGGACAATCCTCAGGCGCTTTTGCGTGGGGCTGCCGGATCACTTTCCAGTGCTTCTGCGTTGCGTTCGGCAATCTTGCGCAGAATCGCCTTGGTACGCAGGTGGCCAAAGACCTCAAGAGACTGGGGAATGGCCGCGGCTGCCATGGCAGAGGCCTTGTCCGTATCCACATGCTCTGCCAGACGCTCATAGAACGCTGTCACGTCCAGATCGCCCAGCGTTTCGGCCAACTCGTTGTACTGCTTGAGATATTCAACGCCGTAGCCTTTTTCGGCCGAAAAACCGACGGACTGAACCTTGGCCCAGTTGGAAATGATGCCCGCATCCTGCGCGCTGACAACGGTTTTGCCAGCAGCAGACTGACTGAAGGTGATGATGCCTTCATCGGCAATGGCCCGAATTTCTTCCATCGGCATGCCGCTGTCTTCACTCAGCTTTTCAACCTCCACCGGCGAGCGGGTGCTTTCGGCGCCCAGCTGGTCCGCCAGCATGATTTCAAAGCCGAAGAGACCGGGCACCATGTCAGGCTCGCGGTCACCGGCTTCTTCAATGAGTTTGCGGATGACGCCCAGGGGCAGGAACCGCTCACGCTGAAGGGTGCGGATCAGATCAAGGCGGCGCAGATGGTCTTCGCTGTAGATCGCCACATTGGTTTTGGGCCGATCCGGCTCCGGCAGCAGGCCCTCACGGATGTAATAGCGGATGGTTTCACGCCCAATGCCGCTCTTTTCCTCAAGTTCCTTCATTTTCATCGTGACAGGCCCTTCAGCTTTTCCACGTCTTTTGTCTGCGCGTGGCGTGCGATGTCTTCGTGGGGCATGGAGACTCGTTCTTTTTTACGGAGCCATGCTCCGCATTCATCGCGCTTACTGCCCGAAACGTCAAGAGACGGCTGATGGGGCAGGGCTATGCCGAACTGGCGGTCACCAGCAATTTCAGCTTTCTGCGCAGCGGCAGCCATCCAGACGAACTGGTGCGGCAGGCGGCGGCTTTAGGGCTGGCAGCGGTCGGCATTGCGGATCGCAATACGCTGTCCGGCGTGGTGCGGGCCCATGTGGCAGCCAAGGAGGCGGGCATTCAGCTCCTTGTCGGTGCGCGACTGGTCACCCGGGACGGGCTGGAGATTTTATGCTTCCCCAAAGACCGGGCCGCCTACGGACGGCTGTCCAAGCTACTGACCCTGGGCAATCGCCGGGCCCCTAAAGGCGAATGTCATCTCATTCTTGAGGACATTGTGGCTGCTGCCAAAGACCAGGTGCTGGTGCTGATGCCGCCTGCCGTGATTGATCAGGACTTTGAAGACAAGGCCCGTGCGGCGCGTGCACTGCTGGCCATTCCCTATATGGGCATGAGTTTTCTGTATGGCTCAGACGATCATGCCCGGCTCGAGCGTGTTGCCGGGTTGGCAGGTGCTTTGGATATGCGGCTGCTGGCGACCAATGATGTGCACTATCATGAGCCGGAGCGGCGCCGGCTGCAGGATGTGGTTACGGCCATCCGTGAGCATGTGACGGTGGCTGAAGCTGGGGCGCTGCTGGCCGCCAATGCAGAGCGGTACGTCAAAACACCCGATGAAATGGTGCGGCTGCTTGCAGACTATCCCGATGCCGTGCAGGCGGGTCTGGACGTTGCCGACAGCATTTTCTTTTCACTGGATGAATTGTCCTATCAGTACCCGGACGAAGTGTTCGGTTCGGATGAAACGCCTCAGGAAACACTGACCCGTCTTACCTGGGAGCATGCCCACGACAAGTTTCCCGATGGGCTGGACCCCGAGCTTGAAAAATCCATCACCTATGAACTCAAGCTCATCGCTGAGCTGAACTATGCGCCATACTTTCTGACGGTTCACGACATTGTCCGGTTTGCCCGCTCGCAGGACATTCTGTGTCAGGGGCGGGGCAGTGCGGCCAATTCCTGCGTGTGCTTCTGCCTTGGCATCACCTCCATCAATCCCATCGAGATCAATCTTCTGTTTGAGCGGTTCATCTCGGCGGAACGCAATGAGCCGCCGGACATCGATGTAGACTTCGAGCACGAGCGCCGCGAGGAGGTGATCCAGTACATCTACAAGAAGTACGGGCTGCATCGTGCGGGGATTGCGGCCACGGTCATCTCCTATCGGTCACGCTCTGCCGTGCGGGAAGTGGGCAAGGTGATGGGACTGTCGGAAGATGTGACGGCTGCGCTGTCCGGCACCACATGGGGCTGGTCGAGCGCCGGGGTGCAGGAAGAACACATTGTTGATCTTGGCCTTGATCCAAGCGACCGCGCACTGGCGCTTACCCTTGAGCTGACACGGCAGATCATCGGGTTTCCCCGCCACCTGTCCCAGCATGTGGGCGGGTTTGTGATTACTGCAGGGCCGCTGGAAGAAGTCATGCCCATCTGCAATGCGGCGATGGATGACCGGACTTTTGTCGAGTGGGACAAGGATGATCTGTCCGAGCTGGGCATGCTGAAAATCGATGTGCTGGCGCTGGGCATGCTGTCGTGCATTCGCCGGGCGTTCGAGTTTATTGAAACCCACTATGACCGTCCGCTTGAGTTGCACACGCTGCCCCATGAAGACCCGCGGGTGTATGACATGTTGTGCAAGGCGGACTCTGTTGGCGTGTTTCAGGTGGAAAGCCGGGCGCAGATGTCGATGTTGCCGCGCCTCAAGCCGCGCAAGTTTTATGATCTCGTCATCGAGGTTGCGATTGTCCGGCCCGGCCCCATTCAGGGGGACATGGTGCACCCCTATCTGCGTCGCCGCGATGGTATCGAGCCGGAGGTGTACCCATCGGAAGAACTCAAAGCCGTATTGGGCAAGACGCTTGGCGTGCCGCTGTTTCAGGAGCAGGCCATGCGCATTGCCATTGTGGCGGGCGGGTTTACGCCTGCCGAGTCAGACGGGTTGCGCCGCGCCATGGCGACGTTCCGCAAGATGGGCACCATCCACAGCTTTCAGGACAAGCTGGTGGAAGGGATGGTCGGCAATGGATATGAGCGTGATTTTGCCGAGCGGTGCTTCAAGCAGATTGAAGGCTTCGGCGAATATGGCTTTCCCGAAAGCCATGCGGCCAGCTTTGCACTTCTGGTCTATGTGTCGTCCTGGCTCAAATGTCATTACCCGGATGTTTTTTGTGCGGCCATTCTGAATGCCCAGCCTATGGGGTTTTATGCGCCGTCCCAACTCGTGCGCGATGCCCGCGAGCATGGCGTGGAGGTGCGGGCGCCAGATGTGAATGACAGTGACTGGGATGCAACCCTTGAACTGCGCGAGCATGCCAGCCCCATCAGTGATGAGGGCGGCGGCTGCATGGCTGTGCGTCTGGGCATGCGGCAGATCAAGGGGTTTCGGATCGATGCTGCGGAAAGGCTTATGGCGGCACGGCCGCGCCAAGGCTTTGACAGTGTGCGGGACGTCTGGCTGAGAACGCGGCTGACCCCGGCAGAACTTGAGCGACTAGCCAAGGCGGATGCGTTCCGTTCCATCGGCCTTGATCGTCGTGAGGCGCTGTGGGCTGTGCGCGGACTTGGTGGTACCCAGCGCACCATGCCTGCGTCACTTCCCCTGTTTGCACATGCGGAAGGCACGGGCTTTCAGCATGAGGAGGAGGTTGCGTTGCCGTCCATGCCGTTGGGTGAGCATGTGATCGAAGATTACACCCATATGCGCCTGTCGCTGAAGGCGCATCCCCTGTCTTTCCTGCGCGACGGGCTGGCGGCGGCGCGCTACACGCCGTCCAAGGCGCTTGAGACCATTCGCAACAATTCAAAGATCAATCTGGCGGGGCTGGTGCTGGTACGTCAGCGGCCCGGCAGTGCCAAGGGGGTGATCTTTGCCACGCTGGAGGATGAGTTTGGTGTTGCCAACATCATTGTCTGGCCGCCGGTATTTGAAACCCATCGCAAAATCATTCTGGGCGCTCGTGTCCTTGGGGTGCGCGGCCGGGTGCAAAAGCAGGGTCAGGTGATCCATATCGTTGCGGACCATCTGGAAGACCTGACGCACCTTCTGGGCACGTTGTCAGAGCAACGCGATGCCGTCGCCGACTTTGGTGATGTTGCAATTGCCAATGCGGATGAAGTGCGCCGACCCGGCGAAGACCCTCGCGAGATCACAGCGCGCCGGGAAGAGGGACGGGTCGCGCGGGCGGAAGCCATCGAGCAGCATTTCCGTCAACGGCCCAAACAGATGCCACGTGCCGTGAGGCGCATGCTGCCCAAGAGCCGGGATTTTCACTAGCGGTCATCCAGTTGGGCCTCGAGGCCGTAAACTCGACCATGACCCATCCAGACGCACCTTTTCGCTTCTACTTTTTTCTCCGTAGCCCCTATGTGTGGCTAGCAGCCGAGCAGCTTGCACGTGACGGCATCGACGTTGACCCGATACCCGTTGTCGGCTTTGTGGAGGGGACCGTCTTCGGCGACCCGGTCGCCAATCCACCCCGGCTGGCCTATGTCATCGAGGATATCGCGCGCATTGCAAAACGTATGGGACTTGCCCTGGCCCCGCCTGTTGATCCGGAGGACTGGACACCGGTTCACAATGTGGCTGAGCTCGCCAAGCGTGAGGGCAAGGGACTTGCCTTTGTTCAGGCAGCCGGCCGTGCGCGATGGACGCAAAGCGCTGTGCTGGATGATGCAGATGTTCTTGCGAACATTGCCGTATCAGTTGGGATTGATGGCACTGCAGCAAGATCGGCCATGGGTGATGCCTCGCTCAGAGCACAAATGGAAAAGGCCTATGCGCCGCTCATCGAAAAAGATCAGGTGTTTGGCGTGCCTTTTTTCGCCTTTGACGCAGGCAGCAAGACACACCGCTATTGGGGGCAGGACCGCATTGGCATGATGGTGGATGATGCCCGCGAGATGGCCGTGCTCTAGACCGCCTTGCGCGGCCAGACGACATACAGCGCCCCACCTATTTCAGTGGCAACAAATAGCGTCAGCAGCGGCGTGGCTCCCTGCCAGATCCAGAACACCAGAACGGCGGCGACGACGATGCGGGCATAGGCATCGGCCAGCGCAAAGTCACGCACCGGGTAGCGCAGGCGGATACAGGCCCACAGCACCGCAAGAATGCCGGTGGTGTTGATGAACACCCAGTGCAGCGGCGCAAAGCCGGGGAAGCCACCGGCCAGCCCAAGCTGAAAATGGGCAAACTTAAGAATGGTGATGTAGATCTCTGAAAAGTAGGGCAGGGCTAATGGCGTAAACAGCCACAAATCCAGCCACGCGACACGGCGGCCTTGCAGGAAAATATAGGGTCTTCCGGGTTCAGACGCAGAACGTGCGTCGTCGTTCACCGGGACAGCTCGCGCATGGCGCGGTCGAGGCCGTCCAGTGTCAGCGGGAACATCCGGTCACCCAAGATCTGGCGCATGATCTCGATGGAGGGTGTGTACTCCCAGTGACGCTCGGCGACAGGATTGAGCCACACAACGTTTTCATAGACCTGCTGGAGACGTTCCAGCCACACGCCGCCGGGCTCTTCGTTCCAGTGCTCCACGGACCCACCGGCATAGGTGATTTCGTAGGGGCTCATGGAGGCATCACCGACGATGATGACCTTGTAGTCGGACGGATACTTGTGGAGCACATCCCACGTCGCCATCTTTTCATTGTGGCGGCGACGATTGTCCTTCCACAGATCTTCATAGAGGCAGTTGTGGAAGTAGAAATATTCCATGTTCTTGAACTCGGTGCGAGCGGCTGAGAAAAGCTCCTCACACACCTTGATGTGCGGGTCCATGGAGCCGCCCACATCGAAGAACAACAATGTCTTGATGGTGTTGCGGCGCTCGGGGATCAGCTTGATGTCGAGATAGCCACGGTCGGCTGTCGACTTGATGGTGTGATCCAGGTCCAGTTCTTCGGCAGCGCCTTCGCGGGCCCATTTGCGCAGGCGGCGCAGGGCAACCTTGATGTTGCGGGTGCCAAGCTCGATTGAATCGTCGAGGTTCTTGTATTCGCGCTTGTCCCACACCTTCACGGCCTTGCCGTGGCGGCCTTCCTTCTGGCCGATGCGCACGCCTTCAGGGTTATAGCCCTCTGCACCAAACGGAGAGGTGCCGGCGGTGCCGATCATCTTGTTGCCGCCCTCGTGGCGCTTTTCCTGTTCCTCGAGGCGCTTCTTGAGCTCCTCCATAATCTTTTCCCAACCACCAAGGGCTTCGATTTCAGCCTTCTCTTCGTCGGTGAGGAATTTTTCAGTGAGGGCTTTCAGCCAGTCTTCGGGGATCTCGGAAACATCACCTTCGCCAAGGCTTTCCAGGCCCTTGAAGACCGTGCCGAACACCTGGTCGAACTTGTCGAGGTTCTTTTCGTCTTTCACCAGAGCGGAGCGGGAGAGGTAATAGAAATCCTCAACCTCGCGGTCGATTACTTCGGCATCCATGGCCTCCAGCAGCGTCAGATATTCGCGCAGGGAAACCGGCATGCCGGCATTTTTCAGCTCATGGAAGAAGTTGACGAACATGGTGCGTAGCCTCGGCTTTGGTGGTCACGGCTGTAACAGAATATAGGGTTTCGAAAGGAAACTCTCATGGTGCGCATTTGGATGCAAGAGGACGCAAAAACTGGCGGTTTTACTCACAGTTGGCCCTCGTCCACCGGAGACCTATGCTGCACCCAAAAGGGCTAGGCAATTGAGGGAGACGTACAGACATGCTCAGGGATATTGACCGGGTGCAGCTTCTGGTGCCCGACACTGGAGCAGCCGCTGCCAAATGGATAGAGCTGCTGGGGGCGCAAGATGCGGGCAAGGACGCAGTCAAGACGCTGTCGGCCAAGCGCACGACGCTGCGGATCGGCACATCGTGTATTGAACTGCTTGAGCCGGACGGAACGGGGATCGCGGACACGGCTCTCAAGGCGCGGGGGCGGGCACATCTGTTTGCTGCGGGCATCTCGACCACGGACATGGCCGGGCTGGAAAAGCAACTTGCCGCCAGCGCTGCGGACGTTGTGGCGGAAAACGGTCAGCTTCATATCTGCCTGCCGGTAGAAGACACACCGGTCCGTTTTGCTGTCTCACCCCATGAAGAGCGCAGCCAGGTTGGTGATGCGTCTTTCCTATACGAGGCAACACTGCTGGTTCAAAACGAAGCTGCCGCCGTGAAGCTGTTTGTCGATACCTTCGGCCTCAATGACGCCGGGTTTGAACATATTTCGTCTGAGAATTTTGGCTATACGGGCACGCTGACGCTGTTTGATGCGCAGCGTCTGCATCGCTTTGAAGTCATCAGCCCGACAAGTGCTGAGAAGACCATGGGGCGCTACTTCGCCCGCGAAGGCGTCTGTTACTACATGGCGTTTTGTGAAAGCGCGCGCATGCTGGACATTGAAGCGCGGGCCACTGCGCAGGACGCAGGCATCACCGTCGAACGGCCGGATGGACGCGGTGCCGATAAGACGCCGGACCAGATGTGGCTTCACCCGCCGTCTCTAGGCGGCATGATGCTGGGTATCTCCCGTCCGACCATGGCGTGGACCTGGTCAGGGCATCCCGACCGTGTGGAGGACGTGGCATGAGTTCGGACATTTTGCGCATAGAAACCGAAGGGCGAGTCAGGGTCCTTACCTTCAACCGGCCTGACCACCTCAATGCAATGAACGGTGCCCTGTATGAGGATGTGGGCGATGCCCTGCGTGCGGCGTCCGCGGACAAGGACGTCGCCGTGGTGATCCTCACTGGCGAGGGCCGGGCCTTCACCGCCGGGCACGATCTTGATGAAATGGACAATCCGCCGGTTCATACGGATGGTGGCCAACACGGTTTTCGCCGCTTCCGCGAGGCGCTGGAGGTTTTTGACAAACCACTTGTGGCGGCCGTCAACGGGTTGGGCGTGGGCATTGGTCTGACCATGCTGCCCTATTGCGACTGTGTGATCATGGATGAGACGGCGCGTCTGCGCGCGCCCTTCACCACGCTGGGTGTGACGGTGGAGGCGGGCAACTCCTATTTGCTTCCCGCACGCGTTGGCTGGGCCAATGCGGCGCGATTGCTGTTTACAGCTGAGTGGCTGTCCGCGGAACGTGCGCTGGAGATCGGTCTGGTGCAGGAGATTGCCGACAAGGGCACAGCGCTTGCCGCCGCGCGGGCATTCGCAGCGCCGATTGCAGGCATGCCGGTGGCGTCACTGGTCGCGACCAAGCGCTTGATGCTGGAGGCGCGCAATGAGCATGTGCGGGCGGCGCACTACCGCGAGCAGATTGCCTTTGAGGAAATCGGAAAAGGTCCCGCCAATCGCGAAGCGCTGGCTGCGTTCCGCGAAAAACGCGAGGCGGATTTTTCGGGGCTTTAGGCGGTCGGTTTTTGGCAAGCGGTCCATCATCATGAAAAAGGGCGGCAGTGTCCCGCAGGATACTGCCGCCCTTGTTGTGTCAGATGCTTACTCCTGTGGGGGCAGGATCACCGCATCAATGATGTGGATGACACCATTTGATGTTTCCACGTCTGTGGTGACGATGGTGGCACCGTTGATGGTTGGTGCTTCGCCGGTTGCATCAATAGTTACGTCAGCACCCTGAACTGTGGCTGCTGTTGTAACCTTACCGCCGATGTCAGCGGCCATCACCTTGCCGGGCACCACGTGATAGGTGAGCACACCTGCAAGGGCTTCTGTATCAGCAAGAAGACCGTCCAGCGCTCCTTCGGGCAAGGCTGCGAAGGCAGCGTCTGTTGGCGCGAAGACCGTGAATGGCCCTTCGCCCTTCAGGGTTTCGACAAGTCCAGCTGCCTGTACGGCAGCAACAAGTGTATTGAAGTCATCAGCGGCAATAGCTGTGTCGACCACATCCATCTGCACGGCTGCTTCGGTCATGGCGGCCTTCTCGGCCTTTGATTCTGAACCGTAGCCTGAGGAGCCCGCCAACGCGGGACCAGCAAGCAGGCCGGCGGTTGCGGCCAGGGTCACAGCGATTGACGTGCGGGGGAATTTCTTCATAAAGGCGCTCCTGTTGGGGCTTTGATTAAAATTCCGGCACCGTTTGTCGCCACGCGTCGGGGGAATGCGGTGGCGGGTGCCAGAGCAGTTGTTTCGCTCAACTGCATGATTGATTACGGCAGTGTGATAGCGCCGGATCACGCAAGCGCGTGGTTTAAGCGTGGTCATTGTGTGGCGGGAATGTGGCGGACAGAGTCTACGCCCTGCTGATTGCTCAGGCGGACTTGCAGATCATCTGGTCGAGCTGATTCATGAAGCGGGACCGGTCGCCTTTTGAAAATTGCGCATTGCCACCCGTCATCACGCCTGTTTCGCGCAGGTGGCGGTTCAGTTCGCGTGACGCGAGGGCGGAGCCGATGTTCTGCGGGGTGAAGGCGCGTCCATCAGAGCCGAGCACCTGCGCGCCTTTTTCCAGACAGCGGGCAGCGAGGGGGATGTCAGCGGTGATCGCGATGTCGCCCTTGCAGATTTCGTCCGCAATCCAGTCATCGGCAGCATCGGCGCCGTCCGATACCAGAATGTTTTTGACCAGGGGATGGTTGCCGGTGCGCATGCCGGAGTTGGAGACCAGAAACACCTGCAGGTTGTGCCGCTCGGCGATGTTGATGGTTTCGGTCTTCACCGGGCAGGCGTCACCGTCAATGTAGATCGTTGTCATGCAGTCTTCCGTGCAAAGAGGATAATCCATCCGGTGGACTTGCCGTCATACCCGATGCCGTTGCCGGTGTCGTAGGTTATGTCGGACCAGTTTCCTGAGCTGGTCATTGCGTCTTGCAGATCCATCTGGGTGGGAAAATTGTAATACCGTCCCAGCTTGTCTCGTCCTTCGGGCTGGCCGGTTTTGAAACTGGCGTGAAAGATGCCGTTCAGGCGCAGACTTTTGTGGATGCGGGCCATCAGGTCCGGCAGGCTCTTGAGCGGCGCATGCAGCAGGGACGCGTGCGCCCACACGCCATCAAATGCATCGATCTCCTCAAGTTCGTCAAAGCGCGCAACCCTGACCGGCTTCGCAAGACGGGTGCTGGCGATCGCAGCAAGGCCCGCTGAACCATCCATTGCAGTCACGTTGTGACCCATCGCTTCAAAGGCGGCCGCATAATGCCCATCGCCCGACCCAAGGTCCAGAACGTGGGCTGCTGAGGGAAGGGCGGCAGCGAACCGGTGGAAGGACGCGGGCATGTCGTCGGGGCGCGCCTTTGCTGCGTAAGTCGCAGCTTCCGCGTCATAGAATGTCAGTGTCTGTGCGTCGCTTTGGTCGTTCATCTTCATGGCCGATATTGTGCTGCGGTGCATCCTAGCCGAACAGGGTTAGGTGCCCTACGTTTCTATTGGAAGAATCAACTAGGGAGCAGGAGAACGACATGGTTGGTATGGGCTGGATTTTGACAATCGTTATTGGTGGGCTTGCCGGCTGGATTGCCGAGAAGCTGATGAAAGCTGACCATGGTCTGCTGACAAACATTCTGCTGGGCATTGCCGGCGCGGTGATCCTCAATTTTGTGCTGGGTCTTCTTGGCGTCGCATTCGCGGGCATTTTTGGACAGCTCATCATTGCCGTCGCCGGTGCCTGCGCCCTCATCTACGGCTACCGGATGATCCGCTCCTAGCGGACACCTAGCGACAGTTTCATTTCTTCAACGGCGGCGGCACGCAGTGTCGCCGCCGTTTGTGTATAGGCATCGCGGGGCAGGGCGGCCAGCGCTTCTGCAGCCTTCATGGAGGCCTGCTGTACGTCACCGTGGATGTCATCGAGAAAGCCCGCCTGCAAAGCGTCAGCTGGCGGCAGAATGGTGGCAAGTGCGGTGGCGCGCGTCAGCCATTGGCCATTAAGCCGGTGACGGGCGAGAGCCAGAGGCAAACCGGGCAGGGGCATGCCGATGCCGACTTCTGAAAAGCCAATGCGATAGTCCCCGGGTGATCCGATGCGTATGTCTGACACCAGCAGCAGCATGGCACCTGCGGCAACAGCATGACCCTCAACCTGGGCGACAACTCGCAGGTGGGAAGTAAACAGGTGCAACAATAGCTGGCCCATGGCGTTCAGCAGTCCGGCGGCTGCCGCTTCTCCGTCCGCGAGAATTGCATTGTCCAGACCGACGCAGAACGCGCCGCCTGGCTTACTTTTGAGAATGATTGCCTCTGTCGCAGGGTCCTGTTCGGCCACCGTCAATGCGGCATCCATGGCGGCAATGGCATCAGGTGTCAGAGCGTTGGGGCCTTTGCCGTCAATGGTGATGGTTCTGACAGAGGACATGGATCTGCTTTCGGTTGAGCGCTGGGTTCAGACTAGGACGGGCGCACAATAACTTGAAGACCCAGGTGCTCAGCGCGGTCTATGCGCATCTGCCGGAAAACCCGACCACCATTCCCGACTTCATGGTGGTGGGAAAGCTTGCTGACGCGGATTTAGGCCTTATTTCAGGTCGGACATGAAAAAGGCCGGAGCAGTTGCTCCGGCCTTTGTCTTTTTAGATAGCGCTACCGCTAATTGCGTTCGCGGCGGGCGAGGAAGGCCAGGCGCTCAAACAGGTGAACATCCTGCTCATTCTTGAGAAGGGCGCCGTGCAGCGGCGGGATGAGCTTGGAGGCATCACGCTCACGCAGGGTTTCTGGTGACACATCTTCATTCATCAGCAGCTTGAGCCAATCGAGAAGTTCTGACGTGGATGGCTTCTTCTTGAGGCCGGGGACGTCGCGCATTTCATAAAAGACGTCGAGGGCTTCCTTGACGAGGCGCTCTTTCAGATTGTCGAAGTGTACATCAACGATCTGACCCATCGTGTCTGCATCGGGGAACTTGATGTAGTGGAAGAAGCAGCGGCGCAGGAATGCGTCCGGCAGCTCTTTTTCATTGTTGGACGTGATGATCACGATGGGACGTTCTTTCGCCTTGATGACCTCGTCGGTCTCGTAGACGTAGAACTCCATGCGATCGAGTTCCTGGAGCAGGTCATTTGGGAATTCGATGTCGGCCTTGTCGATTTCATCGATCAGCAGCACGACCTTCTCGTTGGCGTCAAACGCTTCCCAGAGCTTGCCCTTGTTGATGTAGTTCTTGATGTCCTTGACGCGCTCGTCGCCCAGCTGGCTGTCGCGCAGGCGGGTGATGGCGTCGTACTCATACAGACCCTGATGAGCCTTGGTCGTGGATTTGATGTTCCAGGTGATCATGGGAACGCCAAGGGATGTGGCGATCTGTTCGGCCAGCACGGTTTTACCGGTGCCAGGTTCACCCTTCACGAGCAGTGGACGCTCGAGGGTAATGGCTGCATTCACGGCGACGCGGAGGTCCTCGGTCGCCACATAGTCTTTGGTGCCTTCAAAGCGCATCAACAAGTCCTGCCAGTTGTTTTTGGTAATAAGTCAGTAAGATTTTCGAACGGGCGCAAACCTAAGGGGGCCAGCGCTGCGGGGCAAGCGGCATGACGCAGTGTCATTTGCGCGATATTGCCCGGCAAAAGCTGCCGCAAGGGGCAGAAAGTGCTGAGCCTGCGAGGCCGCAAACCCTCCCAAGTCATTGAAATCAAACAAAAAACAGACTGGCCCGGGGCTTGCTCCGGTGTGTCTGAATTAATCCGCATGCCGCTTTGGCGTGCATGCCATGTGTCAGTCCTCTGGAGGGATCCGATGACAATCTTCGGTGCAATGACCACCGCCGTGACCGGCCTCAAAGCCAATTCCAAGGCTCTGGGCCATATCTCGGACAATATCGCCAACTCGCAGACCATCGGGTTCAAGCGTACTGAAACCAATTTTCGCGACCTTGTGACCTTTGCCACTTCGCGCAATAGCGCGCCGGGCACGGTGCTCGCAGAAGCCCGCTTCACCAATACGGTGCAGGGCGCTCTGGAAGCCGCCCAGGTGCCAACCCACATGGCCATCAATGGCGATGGGTATTTCATGGTGTCGGAGCGGGTTGCCACACTGGACAACAAGCCGGTGTTCAACCAGATCGACTACTACACCCGTCGTGGTGACTTTGAAGTGGATCGGTTCGGCTTTCTCCAGAACGGTGCCGGCTATTATCTTCAGGGCGTCGAGATCAATCCACTGACAGGCAACAAGATTGGTGACGTGCCGGGCCGTATTCAGATTGAAAGCGATTTCATTCAGGCCAAGCAGTCCACCACGATTGACTACACGGCCAACCTTGCATCCTTCCCCAAAACGGTTGTGGCTGATGCCAATACGCCCAACTCGGAACTGATGCTGGACGCGACCTTCACCAACAACCCGTCTTCCTTCGGTGGTGACGGCTTTGTGCAGGGCCAGGACGAGCAGCTGTTCCTGGACCGGTCTCTCGCCGGTGGTGCCATTACCACTTACGACTCCATCGGTAACCCGGTGAATGTCGAACTGCGGTGGGCCAAAGTGAACAACACGGCCAATGGCGCTGGCCAAGCAGGCGGCGCTGAGACATGGAACCTGTTCTATCAGACCAGCACAACGGCGACAGGCACGGCTGCCAAGTGGAATAATATTGGCCAGGCTTATGTCTTCAACTCTTCAGGTGTTGCGACGCCGGCCGTGACGTCAGCGACGATCACAGGTCTGACGGTTGATGGTGTCAGCCTTGGCAATATCACGATGAACCACGGCTCCAATCAGGTTACGCAGTTTGCAGACACCAATGGCGCGGTTTCGGTAACGGAGATTGAGCAGGATGGCTTCGCATCCGGTGCTCTTGCTTCCATCGCTGTATCTGACGCGGGCCGTGTCGTTGGCACATACACCAACGGCAAGCAGCTTGATCTGGCGGAAGTCACACTCGTGAAGTTCAACGCTGACAACAAGCTGCGCAAGCTTGATGGTGGTGCATGGGCTGCAACGCAGGATTCCGGTGAAGCCATTCAGGGTGCATCCGGCGAGATTGTTGCCGAAGCCCGTGAATCGTCCAACGTGGATATTGCGGACGAGTTCTCGAAGCTCATCGTTACGCAGCAGGCCTACTCGGCAACGACACGTATCGTGACGACGGCTGACGAACTGGTGCAGCAGACACTCAACATGAAGCGGTAAGTCGCTCCTCTTCGGCAGGTGGCTGATGCCGCCTGCCGGTTACATTCCTTCAACCAGGCACAGATACGTTCATGTCCCTTTCAACCGCCCTCAATGCAGCCGTTTCCGGGCTCAAGGCCAACCAGTCCGCTGTCGATCTTGCCGCGCGCAACATCGCCAACGCGACGACGGAAGGCTATACGCGGAAGGTCGTGGGCCAGAGCAATGCGCTGGCCGGCGGCGAGGGTATTGGTGTGTCCGTGCGGGCGGCCGTGCGCGAGGTGGACAATTATCTGTTTGGTCAGCTGCAGCGGTCTTCCGGCGTTAATGCCAAGCTGGAAGTGCGGTCAGAGTTTCTGACGCGTGTGGACCAGATGTTCGGCACGCCGGACAGTGAAACATCTATCGCGTCCTATGTGACACGTTTGGGCACGGCGTTTCAGGATCTGGCAACAACGCCTGAATCAACGGTCACCCGCGAAGCGACACTTGCGGCGGCTGAAGAACTGACAGTTGAGCTCAATCGCCTGTCTGACGAAATTCAGCAGATGCGCCGTGAGACTGAACGCCGTCTCGAAGACGCGGTATCACAGGCCAATGGTGCGCTGGCAAAGATCCACGATCTGAATCTCAAGATTTCTGCCAACCAGGCGGGCTCAGTAGCTGACCTGCAGGATGAGCGGGACATGGCCGTGCGTGAGCTGGCGTCCCTGATGGACATTCGCACGGTGGAACGCGAAGGCGGCCGGATCTCGGTATTCTCCAATGGCGGTAATCTGCTGTTGGATACTCAGCCTGCCAAACTGTCCTTTGATGAGCATCCAACGCTCAACGCGTCTTCCTTCTACAATTCTGATCCAGCGCTGCGCGGTGTCGGTACGGTGACGCTGCAGGTTGGTGGGTCAGCTCCGATTGACCTGCTGCGCGACGGCACAATCCGCGAGGGCAAGATTGCCGGTCTTGCGGATATGCGTGACAAGACACTGGTCGAAGCGCAGTCACAGCTTGATGAGATTGCCCACAACCTGGCCAAGTCCATGTCGGAAACGACCGTGACATCGGCCGCGGTTGCCGGTCCGCCTGCGGGCTTTGATGTTGATATTGCAGCGCTTCAGAATGGCGACAGCATCAACCTCACCTACACGGAAACACCGGGCGGCACACAGCGCCAGGTCACGATCGTTCGTGTGGATGATGCAACGGCTCTGCCACTGGCGAACACAGTTACACCGAACGCGAACGACACGGTTGTTGGCGTTGCCTGGGGTGGCAGTGCCGCCACTTTTGCGACCAACCTTGATGCAGCGCTTGCGGCTGCAAGCATCAATATTGATACGTCAAACCCTGCGGGCACAACGCTTCGCATTGTTGATGATGGTGTGGGTGCAACGACAGATGTTGATGCCGTCACAGCGACCGTTACGGCCACTGGCCTGGTTGATAGCGGCACGGCCCTTCCCCTGTTTGTGGACGGGGCGAATGCGCAGGCGGCGTACACGAATTTCCAGGATGGTGCGCGCCAGAAGGTTGGCTTTGCAAGCCGCATTTCACTCAACGCGAATGTGCGGGCTGATCCATCTTCTCTGGTTGTTTATTCAACCTCTCCAGCGACAGACGCTGGTGATCCGGCCCGTCCGACCGAGTTGCTTGAACGCCTGACCGGCAGGTCGCGCGAGTTTGACCCTGCAACGGGTATTGGCGGTACGGGGCAGCCTTTTGCCGGCGGTGTCGATGAATTTGCCCGTCGCGTTGTGTCTTTCCAGGCCAATGAGGTGGTGCTCGCCAACCGTGCGCTGGATAGCCAGAAAGTTGTTCAGCTTGGACTTGAAGAAAAGGTCCAGGGCACGACGGGTGTATCGATAGATGATGAAATGGCGCAGCTTCTTCTGCTGCAAAATGCGTATGCCGCAAATGCGCGGGTGATGTCGGCAGTGCAGGAAATGATGTCCCTGCTCGGCAACATCCTGCGATAGCGGACAGGTAGGAAAAGACCCATGCAGGTTCCCTCGCTTCTTCAGTCGCTTACAGCGCGTGATCAGATCAAGACGATGCAGCTTCAGCTCACGGACCTGCAGACGCAGCTGGCAACGGGCAAGAAATCGCAGACGTATTCAGGTCTGGGTGTGGATGCTTCGCTGGTGTTGAACCTGCGTGCGGAGCTGAACCAGATGGACGGCTATGTGCGCACGATTGATCAGACGCAGCTTCGTCTGACAACGATGCAGCAGGGCCTGTCGCGCATCGATGATATTGCAGCTGAGATGCGTACGGCGTCGCTGACTTCCGGCTACGAAACGCTGGATGGCAATCAGACGCAGCTTCAGTTCACCGCGAAGGAGCGTCTTGAAGAAACGCTGGCCGTGCTCAACACGGATATTGGGGGCCGCCACCTGTTTGGTGGTGCGGCCACGCAGACGCGGCCTGTTGAGACCTATGACAAGGTCATCAACGGTGATGTGGGTCTTGCCGGCTTCAAGCAGATTGTAACGGAGCGTGCCCAGGCCGATCTGGGGGCGGACAATCGTGGGCGTCTGTCCATTCCGGTTCCCGGTGCCAACACGGTGACGGTGACGGAAGACAACGCGCCGCCATTTGGGTTCAAGTTCAGTGCGGTTTCAACGGACCTCAACAATGTAACCGCGGGTATTGCCGGTGCGCCGCAGGCGATGACGGTTGCGTTTGGTGCGCCGTTGCCAACGGCTGGCCAGAAACTTGATGTGTCCTTCACACTGCCCGACGGCACGACTGAGACACTGTCTCTCGTTGCCATTGAGAGCGGGACACCGAATGAAGGTGAGTTTCTGGTGGGTGCGGATGCAAACGCGACTGCTGCCAATTTCCAGACGGCGCTTGCGCGGGATGTAGAGGCACTTGCGCAAACGGCACTCAAGCCTGCCAGCGCGCAGCGGGCCGCCACCGAGTTTTTTGAGTATGACGCAGCCAATCCGCCAAAGCGTGTTGACGGCCCTCCCTTTGCGACCGCAACGGGTGTGGTGGACGCAACGACCACCGACACGGTGTTCTGGTACAAGGGCGACACAGCCACAACGCCGATCCGCAACAGTGCGCTGGCCAAGATTGATGATGGCCGGACCATCGGATACGCGACCCGCGCTGATGAAGGCCCGACGCGCGACACCGTGAAAGCCCTGGCCGTGCTGTCAGCGCTTGAGTTTGATGAGGCCGATACATTCTCCCAGCGTGCTTTCAATGAAACAACGCAGCGGATTGGTGGCAAGTTTGCCTTCAAGGACACAACGTCTCTGGCTGATGTGCGCACTCAGCTTGGCTTGAAGGAAAGCAGCCTGGCGGCCACCAAGGATCGTCATGAGCGGACCATCAATGCGACGCAGGTGTTGCTTGCGAAGTCCGAGAATGCCGACACCAACGAGGTCGGGACAATGATCCTGCAACTGAACAATCAGCTGACGGCGAGCTTCCAGGCGACGTCCATCGTCTCACGGCTGACGCTGACCAGTTACATCTAGCGTGATGTAGCTCAATTGCTCATCTGACTGAAACCAAAAAAGGCGCTGCTCAACTGAGCAGCGCCTTTTTCGTTGGTTTTGTTCGGGGAGTTACGCGGGACGCTGATAGAGGCCCGCGGCAATTTCGCGATTGATGCTGATCAGCACATCAAGCTTCTCCGGCGAGGGGCTCGCCTGGACGGAAACGGTGTGCTTGAGAATGAAGATACCCAGATTGGCAATGTTCTGCTTGATCTGATCGGGAAGGGGATTGTCGTCGCCTGTCACCGAGCCTGCAAAGACGGTCCAGAGCTTGCGATTGTAAATCAGTGCGTCGCGGAACTTATCGCTGCGCGGCTCAAACGGGTCTTTGACGGCCGAAAGCTGCTGGGCAGCCTTGGTGAGCAGATTGGCTTCGTGTTCACGCGGGTTGGCAACAACCTTAGCTGTCTTCCCGTATGCCTGCGTCGGATTGTGCATTCGACATGAGCTCCTGCTCATACTTGATGAGCTTCTTTGCTTCCTTCAGAGCTTTATAGAATGCGCCGGTTAAGATTTGATTGTTCATGCGCTCAATGTACTCGAGCGTACTGGGGGCCGCCTTGATTATGTCGTTGGTGAGCTTGAAATAGACGCTGTGCTGTTCTGAGGGGTCGTTGCTCAGATACATGAGCTGAACGGCCAGGTAGAGATTCTTGCATGGCGAGTCAGCGTCTTCGGGACGCATGATGTCCTTCTCACGCAGAATGGGTGCGGATCCTTCGACAAACAGCCTGGTGCGCTGATCATCATTCGTGATGACGGCATTGCCCAGAATGAAGCGTTCGCCGGGCTTTAGCTCGATCTTGAGGGCCATGATGTCTCTCCGTTGCGGGAAGCTGCACACAGTGATTCGTGTGTGTCTAGTATAGGCCAAGCAGAGACGGGCACGTTTCCCCAAAAAAGGGGTTCAGAAGACAAAGAAAAACGGCGGTGCTTTCTGCACCGCCGCTCTCCGTATTCGTAACCAGATGGCTTTGCCTTCGTGGCTAGGCCGCCTGCGGGTCTGATTAGAACAGACGCAGGACGTTCTGGTCGGACTGAGAAGCCAGTGACAGGGTCGTGGTACCCAGGGACTGACGTGTCTGCAGAGCAAGCAGGTTTGCACCTTCAACGTTGGTGTCAGCGAGCGTGAGCTTGCCGGCGCCTGTTTCCAGCGTGTTGATCAGGTTCGAAGTGAAGTCCTGACGGTTTTCCACGATGGAGAGGTTGTTACCAAAGCTGGCAGCCTGCTGACGAAGCGTAGACACAGCTGCGTCGAGAGACGTAAGAGCCGCCTCGATATTGCTGTCTGTAGCAAAGTCAGAGTTGGTAGCAGCAGAGACGTTCAGGCCTGATGCAGATGTGTCCAGGAGCTTGGACGCAATCGTCAGGCTTGAAGACTGGTCTTCGTTGAAGTTAACCGTCAGGTCATTGCTGGCCTGGAGCAGGTTAACACCCTTGAAGGACGAGTCAGATGCCAACTGGTCAATCTGTGTACGCAGGGTGTTGAAGTCAGACACAGCCTGATTGCGGTTTGTACCGTTGCTGGCTGTACCGGAAACACCAAGAGTAGCTGCAGTAGAACCTGTTGTGTCAGTGATCACCAGGTTTTCGCCGCTGTCGCCTTCGATCTTGATCTTGCCTTCAGACGTCAAAGACGCTGAAACGCCAGTCAGACCATTGACGGTCGCAACAAGTGCAGACACATGTGACGTACTTGCACCAACAGTGACGGCAACAGCAGTGGCTGTACCAACCTGAACAGTGAAGATATCACCGGCATCGACACCAGTGATGGTGCTGACAGCAGTTGTGGCAACATATGCAGTTGAGTTCGTGCTGGTAGCACTTGACGCAGCAACCTTCGTAGTGAGGGCCGTGCTAGCTGTAGACTTCAGGTTTTCCACGAGGCTCGTAATAGCCTGGATACCATCGTCGGCAGCCTTAAGCGTATCCACAGCCTGACCGATGTTGTCAGACAGAGCTGACAGGTCATTTGCACGGTTGTTCAGGCCGGCAGCTGTGAAGAATGCAGTTGGGTTGTCGATCGCGCTGTTCACTTTCAGGCCAGTCGAAAGACGTTCCTGAGTCTGAGACAGAAGCGATGCTGTGTTCTGAAGAGAAGTAAGGTTGGAGCGCAGTGCACTCGAGAGGACGATGTCACCCATGTGGATGTTCCTTTCCTAGGAAAATAACTAATCAGACCCTCTTTCTGAGGTGTCGATGGTCATGCTGGCGGAAAGGTCTTAAAGGGGAGTTACTGCAATCGTACAGGCACGCGGTGCTTCGCGGCGCCAGTGCCCAAAGCAGGGCAGAAACCCCAGAAATCAAACAAAAAGGGCGGTTGCAAAAAATGCAACCGCCCTTGAATATTTTTGCCGTGTCGCTTTTAGAAGAGCTGCAACACGTTCTGGTCGGCCTGTGATGCCAGCGACAGGGCGGTTGTGCCCAGGGACTGACGGGTCTGCAGTGCCAGAAGATTTGCACCTTCTTCATTGGTATCGGCAACAGTGAGGTTGGACGCACCGCCTACCAACGTATTGATCATGTTCTCTGTGAAGTCAGAGCGCGTTTCGACCACTGACAGGTTGCCGCCGAAAGTAGAGGCCTGCTGACGCAGCGTGTTGACGGCCTGATCGAGCTGGTCAATGGCTGAATTGATACTGCCATCTGTCGTCCAAGCCTTTGCTATGATCTCAGAGATGTTGAGACCACCAGAAGACGTATCCATGAGTCTCGAGGTGATTGTAAGGCTCGATGTCTGACCTTCGTTAAAGAATACGGTCAGGTCATTGTTGGCCTGCAACAGATTCACGCCCTTATAAGAAGCGTCTCCGACCAACTGGTCCATCTGCACACGCAACGAGTTGAAATCACTTTCAAATGTACGCCGGTTTGTGCCGTTCGTGGCCGTACCTGTTACGCCCAGTGTGTTTGCTGCAGATCCTGTGGTGTCGGTGATTGTCAGATCTTCGCCGTTGTCACCCTCGATCTTGATCTTGCCTTCTGAGGTGAGGGAGGCGGTCACACCGGTCAAACCGGTGATGGTGGCAACCAGAGCTGAAACGTGTGAGGTGCTGGCTCCGACAGTCACGGCGATAGCGGCTGCGGTTCCGACCTGAATAGTGAAGATGTCGCCGGCATCAATGCCGGTGACCGTGCTGACTGCCGTTGTTGCAACAAAAGCTGTCGAATTTGTGCTGGTAGCCGCGGATGCCTTCACCTTTGTTTCCAACGCTTGGTTGGCGGTGGCTTTGGCATTCTCAATCAGCTTGATGACGGACTGGATGCCCTGGTCCGCAGCATCAAGTGTCTGAATGGCCTGGTCCATGGAAGAGAGCAGGGACTCCAGATCACGTGCGCGGTTGTTTAGGCCCTGCGCCGTAAAGAACGCGGTCGGGTCATCAATGGCACCGTTGACCTTAAGGCCCGTCGCCAGACGTGTTTGCGTCTGATCCAGAAGTTTGGCGGTATTCTGAATGCTCAAAAGGTTTGAGCGGATACCTGCGGAAAGTACTATGTCACCCATATCTCATGTCCTCCTAGGACCAACACCGGCGCCCTCAAGATTGAGGGAAAGTGTCCCAGTTCGTTACGCCGGATACTGCGCGTTAATGCTTAATCACCGGTAAACTCAGCTCGGTCGATGACAGAATTTGAAACACTTGTGGTTTCGATCATTCGTTCCGTCATCACCCGGCTGGTTCAATGCGACCAGCATGATGACGTAGTAGGAGCACAAGCCGTGCCACTTCAAAATATCAATAAAATCAATGGTTTATGATGTTTGTCCTGACAGCCATAGGGCAGTCATTGCCGTCAGGAGGCATAAAATGCCGGGTAGTCTGTGCCGCAGACGGCCTGGGGGAGACCCTCAGGCGCCGAATTCAAAACCTGTGGACTATTTGAATTCGCCGTCGAGGTAACGTGCCGCGAAAGCTTGCACGTCGCTGGTAATGATATCGACGATTTCCGAAACCGGCTGTTTTGGTCCGATCCCGATAAATCGTGCTGATGGGTACCAGGGGAAGTGATCAGTCCCCAGCTGCATGGGGTGTCGGTTCTCGCCGTAAAACATTGCAGGCGTGCCGACTGCGGCGGCCATGTCGGCTACTGATGTGCCCGCACTTATGACGAGATCACATGCCTTGCTGAGTGCGGCGGCGTCGTCGAGGTCATCCTTTAGGTCGATACCGTCCATGATATGCAACGTCAGGCCGGTTTTTTCGGCGAACGCTCGCACTTCATCACTGGGATCATCGTATTGCAGGTTGATTGCTGTGATGCCCGGCGTTGCAATCAGGCGCGCCCAGTCCTCCAACTCAGTGTAGGTGCGGTTTCTGGAGACATTCTGGTGCATGCTTCGCCATGCAAGACCGACCCGGATGCCTTCGCCGGCCGCTTCGACTTTCTCGCGCCAATAGGCAACGCGTTCAGGATCTGGCTTCAGATATCCGTCTTCCGCAGGAAAAGCATCGAGAGATCGTCTAAAAATAGTTGGCAACTGGCCGGCAGGCGTATGGGTGCTGAAGTCGGGTGGACCGACCGGCACAAGTGATGGATCAGTGCGTTGAGCGCGCACGGACGCCTGCGGGAATGAGCGTTGGTACAGCGGGACAAGGCGGGCATCTGTCTCAATGATCACATGGCCAGCGCGCTGGATCAGGTCCGGGTAGCATGATGCAAAGCGGACGTCGTCACCGATACCCTGTTCTTTCCAAGCGAGTATCGTGCGGTCAGCAATGTCTTCGCCGCGCCAAAGGTCGGTGTTGAACTGGCGCAGGGGGAGCCGCAGACCGGCCGCAAATCCATGCGCATACAGGTCCCAGCCGTCCTCGATTTTTCCGTGCGCAAGAAGCAAATGGGCTAGGTTAGAGCCGGCGGTGGAGTAGTTCGGGTTGACCTCGACGGCACGACGATACAGGTCGGCGGCCTTGTCAAAATCGCCGAGTCTCTGGAACATGACGGCCAGGTTGAGATAGCTCTGCTCAACATTCGGGTTGATCCGCAGGGCCTCCATGCCTTCATCAATTGCTTTTTCGTAGTCTTCCAGTCCGACATAGAGGCCGACCAGGTTTGACCAGGTTCGTGCTTCGGTGGGCTCGAGGATTTTGAGCTTCTCGTAGTAGGCGATTGCTTCGTCGAACTGCTCAAGCGACTGGTGCGTGTAGGCCAGCTTCAACAGCAGTGCTGAATCTTCAGGCCTGTGTTTGAGAACACCCTGGAGGATCGGAAGAGCATCTTTGAAACGTTTCAGGTTGGCGAGCAAAAACCCCATCTTCAACTGGGCGAGCACATCGTCGGGGTCGTCATCCAGCAACTGCTTTACAATGGGGAGCGCGTCTGTATTGCGATCCAAGTCAATAAGTGCGCCCGCGATCAGCGACAGTGTATGCTTGTCGGATGGGTCGGTGTCTGTCGCCTTTTCCAGAACCTTCAGGGCGTTTTCATTGTCGCCCTGATCCAGGAGTTTCGCTGCGACGCTATTCAAGACAGACACCGGATCATCGGTGTTTTCGATGATGTACGCCATGTCCAAAGCGGCTGCATTCGTCCGGCCTTGGCCAAGGTACAAGCAGATGCGGGCACCGCGAACCGGGGACAGGTCCGGATTGAGCTCCAGTACCTCAGAAAATGTTGTAATGGCTTCTTCGGGGCGCTCAAGTTCATTAAGTGCATTGCCCTTGAGAAGCAGGGCATCCAAATCATCGGGTGTAATGCTGAGACAATGGTCCGCAGACGCTAGGGCGGCTTGCAGCTGACCTAGCAATTTTCGGCAGCGCGCCAGATTGTAATGTGCGGCCGCCATGTTTGGATCAATGCCAATGGCTTTTTCGATCAGCGCTGCTGCAGCCTCGGGGTTGCCGCGCTGTAGATCCAGAACACCGAGCAGATGTATTGCCGAGGCGTGATTGGGTGCGGACTGAAGGACGCGTTTGTAGCCGCGTTTGGCGCGGTCCAGCTTGCCTTTTTGGTGGCTGTCGATGGCGCGATTGAACTCTTCAGCGACGACGTGTGCCGTTGTCTTTGGAAGGGATGCGGACATGGAACAGCCTTTGACGAATCTGGACCTGGCAATAATACCAGCTTCCTAAGTCGCAGATCGTGGTTACCGGCGTCTTAATGCCTGCTCCAAATCAGCAAATCAGATGAGCCTCGCCCGGCTCATCCCTAGACCTGCTCATCCACTGTCAGGCCGAGTTCTTCGCGCAGACCGCGGATCAGCTTTTGCATCTGCTCCGTGGGAAATTCCATGACGGTTTCCCCGGTGACCTTGCTGGTTCCGCGTACGACTTCGCGCTTGATGGTGTCGTCATAGGTAATGTCCAGGCTGACATTGACCGGCAAACGCTTTTCGAGCGCCTCAAGGGCCTTGCGCAATAGAGCAGGGTCCTGCTGCTGCGTGGTCTGGTTTTGTGATCCGTTTGAGCGTTCAACCGGTGGAACAGACTTGGCGCCGGACGCAATTGGTCCCGACGGCGTGGCTGCACGCGGTGCTGTAATCGGATCTGCTAAGGGCCGGGGCCCAGAAATACTTTCCATGGCTGCACCCATTTCTTGGGTCGCGCCCCCCGGTTAGCAAGCATCCCACTGCCTGCAGGCGTGCACATGCAAACCTAGGCAAATTTTGCCCATAGAGGTTTGAACATTCTGTTAATGCGTGGCTTGCGGTTTCACGAAAGCTTTATGTTTCCGCAGCACCCGTCACCCGGCAGCTAGACGCGCTTGTCCAAAGCGATGGTGGCGGCTGCGGCCATCGGGCGGGTTTTGGCCGTTGATTTCGGCACGTATCCGATGGTCGGTGCCTGTGCTTCGCTGGCGGCGCGGGCTGCAGCCTGCACGATACCTTCTGAAATGGACTTGGCAGCGCCCAGATAGCGTTCATTGTCTGCAAGCTTGCTTTCAAGCGATGAGATGGCTGTTTTCAGCCCGACGCGGACCTTTTCAGGAGCGGCATGGAGCCTGGACGGGTCTGCCTTCAGGGCACGGACATGCCGGTCATAGTCGACGGCCAGCTGCGTTTTTTCGCTGGCCATGTCGGCGATGTCGGCCAGCTTGTTGTCCTGGGCCAGAGCGTTTTCCTTGGTGATGATGGTGTCTAGGGCGGTTGCCAGGGACGCCATGTCCTCAAGAAAGGTAACGGGCGGCTGCCACTGCTTGGGAGCGGGGGGCTGCTGCATCTGGAAGTTGCTCATGGGATTGGACCTGTGATTTTCGAAATGTCTAGGTGGCGTAAGCCGCTGCAGCAGCTTGTGTCGGTGGTGTGGGTTGCGGCAGGGGATTAAGGGCTGCTTCCTGCTGCGCGATCATGGAGCGGTAAACGGAATCTGCGATGCCGATGCCGCCGGACGCGCTGATGGACCGGCCCATCTCCTGAGACAACTGCGATCGCCACATCTTTTCAGCGTGGCCGCCGCCAAAGGGTTCCTCGGTTTCAAGACCGGCGAACATGGCTTCTGTCATCTGACCGATGAAGACGGCTTCAAATTCCTGCGCCGTTTCGCGCATGGCCTGTTCCTTGGCCGGCGACATGGGCGTGGATGCCTTGGGGGCATGGGCCAGAGCCTTTGGCAGAACCTGACCAAACGAATTTGCAGCAACAGGCGCGGGGAGGGAGAGGTCCATCTAGAGAACCTCCAGCTCTGCCTGCAGCGCACCTGAGGCGCGGATGGTCTGCAGAATGGAGATCATGTCGCGTGGGCCAACACCAAGGGAGTTGAGGCCGTCCACGAGGCTTTCAAGGGTTACGCCTTCGCGCAGGAGGCCGAGGCGGTTTTCCGCATCATCGTCCACCTGAATGTCAGTGCGGGGTACAACAACCGTGTCGCCCTGTTCAGCAAAGGGGTTGGGCTGGCTTACCTGCGGTGTTTCGGTCACGCGAATTGTCAGGTTGCCCTGGGCAATGGCGACGGTGGAGACGCGGACATCTTTGCCCATGACAATGACGCCGGAGGCTTCATCAATCACGACCTTGGCGGGGCTGTCAGGCGCAACACGCAGCTGCTCGATTTCCGTCAGCATGCTGACAACGCTGCCCTTGCCCTTCTGTGGCACGGTAAGTGACACCGTTGACGGGTCCATTGCCTGGGCAGTGCTGCCGC
This sequence comes from Candidatus Phaeomarinobacter ectocarpi, assembly GCF_000689395.1. Classification (GTDB taxonomy): domain Bacteria; phylum Pseudomonadota; class Alphaproteobacteria; order CGMCC-115125; family CGMCC-115125; genus Pyruvatibacter; species Pyruvatibacter ectocarpi. The sequence goes on along the minus strand of NZ_HG966617.1, from coordinate 1,985,349 downwards.
CAACAAAGGTGTTGATGACGTTGGCCATGCGCTGGGCGGTGGTGAGGTCCGGGTTGTGGAGGGACAGCCGCACCGTGCTCATGTCTTCGAGCGCAAAGGCAATTTCACGTTCGATGATGGCGCCGTTGGGAATGCGGCCGGATGTGGCAACGCCGCGCTTGACGCTGGCGCCATCGCCTTCCGCACTGAAACCCGCAATCGCAACGGGGCCCTGCGCCACGGCATAGACTTCGCCGTCAGCGCCCATGAGCGGTGTCACCAGAAGGGTGCCGCCCAGCAGGCTGGAAGCGTCGCCAAGCGTGGAGACTGTGATGTCCATGCGGCTGCCCTGGGAGCCGAAGGCTGGCAGATTGCCGGTGACCATGACGGCGGCCACATTGTTTGTGTTGAGGGTCGCGTCGCGGGTGTTCACGCCCAGACGTTCCAGCATGGATTGCAGGCTCTGACGGGTGAACGGTGCATTCCGCAGGCTGTCGCCGGATCCATCCAGACCAACCACAAGGCCATATCCGACCAGATGGTTTTCTCGGATGCCTTCAACGGAGGCGAGATCCTTGATGCGCGACGAGGCCTGGGCGGCCACCGGCCACAGCATGGAGGCTGCGATGGTGAGCGCCAGGACGATGCGGGCGCTTGAAAGTGATTTGCGTGCAAAGAACAACATTCGGGTCGGTGTTCCGTTCTCTTGGGTGCGATGTCAGGTTCAGGCTGGCGCACCGGTGGATATGCTTTGCGCTTGGTTCTGCGAAACCCGTGCCACGCCGCATGTTTTGCAACCCATTGATTTTGCTTGATTATTTTGCGCAGCGATTATTGAAAACCCGGCACGGACTGCCGTTTGACGCGGCAACCCGGCAGCTTCTGCCCAGTTGGCGAGACACCGTTAAGGCGGCATTAAGCAGTTTGGCGCAGCGTGCACCCTGTAGAGACACGGGTGCGATTTGCGCGCCCCATTTGGCAGGAGCCTTGGCCCATGAAAGTTGGCGGCGCAGGACGTGCGCAGGGACCAGCTACCGCAGGCCGCGCCGGGAAACCCCGGTCAGCGGGCGGCGAACAATTCCGTGTGGACGGACTAGGGCAGGCTGACGCTGCACACTCAACAGGCTCTGTGGCATCGGTCGCGCCGGTTGATGCATTGATTGGTCTTCAGGAAGTGGACACCGCTACTGACGAAAGCCGGAAGGCTGTGGTCCGTGCGGAAGCCATGCTGGATATTCTCGACGACATCAAACTATCGCTCCTGGCAGGCGGCGTATCAAAGCAGAAGCTGGATCAGCTGCTGAAACTGGTAGAGCAGCGCCGTGATTCGAGCGCGACCTTTCAGGACCCGCGCCTGGCCCATGTGCTGGACGAAATTGAGCTGCGCGCAAGAGTTGAACTGGCCAAGTATGAACAGCTTTTTGCGCAGTAACCTGCACATCTGAGGGTGCAAGAGGCGAAATTATACAAATAATTCATGGACTAAGCCTGCAAGGCGATGTTGTGCATCGTCGAACCCGCCGATATATTCCCGCGCCATCAAGCCACCTTCATCTGTACGGAGGTAGCTGGCGCCAGTGAAGGGAGAGACACCGGTGACCGCTGAGTTGACCAAGGATTACACGCCGTCTGACGACGAGCCCTTTATGAATGATCGGCAGAAGGAATATTTCCGCCGCAAGTTGATCGACTGGAAGGAAGACATCCTCCGGGAGACACGCGAAACGATCACGAACCTTCAGGAAGATACGAGCCACCATCCAGACCTGACCGACCGTGCGTCGTCAGAGACGGAACGGTCGCTCGAACTGCGGGCCCGTGACCGGCAGCGCAAGCTGGTGAACAAGATCAATGCCGCGATCAAGCGCATTGAAGAGGGCACCTACGGATATTGCGAAGAGACCGGTGAGCCGATCGGGCTCAAGCGTCTGGAAGCGCGTCCAATTGCGACGCTCTCCATTGAGGCACAAGAAGCGCATGAGCGGCGCGAGAAAGTCTATCGCGACGAATAGGCTGCGTTGCAGGTTCAAAAACAAGAACGGCGCATGAGCTTTTGCTCATGCGCCGTTTTGGTTTGCGCTGCCTCCTTCTTTTTCAAGAAGGTCCCGATGGCGGCGCGGATGGAGAGGGCGGCCTGAATCGCCCACTCCGTCAGCTCGTTAAGTGCGTGCCAGAGGAGGCCTCACTAGAACGGCATGATGACGTCGAACACTTGCTGGCCGTAGCGTGGCTGCTGCACATCCGTGATCTGACCGCGGCCGCCATAGGAGATGCGGGCTTCAGCAATCTGGGTGTGGTTGATGGTGTTCTGATTGGAAATGTCTTCCGGGCGAATGACGCCGGCGACAAGCAGCTCGCGAACTTCAAAGTTCACGCGGACTTCCTGCTTGCCCTGGATGACCATGTTTCCGTTCGGCAGGATCTGGGTGACGATGGCGGCAACTGTGAGATTGACCGTTTCTTCGCGGTCAACTGACCCGGCACCCCGGCTGGAGCTTGTTGAATCAGCGCCGACGAGATTGGCGTTGTCCACTTCGTCCGGGAACAGACGGTCGAGGTTGGACGCATAACCGAACAGATTGTCCAGGCCTGCATCTTCAGAGTTGGCGCGGGAGCGTTCTGTTGTGTTTTCGATCTCTGCTTTGTCGGTGATCTCGATTGTAACCGTCAGAATGTCGCCGAGGGCAGATGCACGCTGATCCTTGAAGAAGCCGCGGGCACCGGCGCGCCAGAGCGAATTTGGCTGGTAGGAGATATCTTCTGCCTGGGGCATGGGCAAAGACACCGTCTGTACTTCCGCGCGGTGGGCCGGGTTCTCGATCGGTGCCATGTCCGGCACCTTGCCGATGTTCTTAAGGCGGTCTGCTGCGTTGCAGGCGGTGAGTGCCATTGCAAGGCTGCTAAGGGCTGCGATCCGCAGAACTGATTTTGATGTGATCGTCATGGTCTTGGTCCTTCAGGCTGTAGTTCAATCAATGTCCGGTTCGGGTGCCGGAGCAATGGAGTGATGACGAGAGTTGATTAGTTGATGGGACGTCCGGCGACCTGAATGGGCTGGCCACTTTCGATCACCACGCGGCCAGGGCCGGTCACGCGGGCATGGACGGTGCGGTGGGAGCGGGTGTTGATGACCCGCACGATGCCACCCATGGGCGCATCTTCGAGGGCGCGGCCTGTGGCGGTCAGCACCATGCCAGGCATCTCATAAGTGATGGTGACCCGGGCATCCTTGTTGACGGCAACGGGAAGGCGCATGTCCTTGGCGCGAACCGGCTGGCCAACACGCAATGCTGTGCGCGGTGTCATGCCCACCAGTTCTTCCATGCTCAAAGCGGTGCCCGGTGCAATGCGGCTTACTTCCACATCGACCATGGTCAGCATGTCTTCACGCAGCACTTCGCCACGGGCAATGCCGGTTGCGGCCACAGGGATTTCGCGCGTCTGCTTGGCGCGTCCGGAAATGCGCTGAACGGCTGCACCACGGGTCGGTGTTGTGATGCGCGCTGAGAAGAGGCCGGAGCGTGCGTCAAAGGACATGTCCTTAACGATGACTTCCGGCGCTTTGCCCTTGGCAACGAAAAGCGTGCGGGGGTCTGCGTCCAGGGTCACGGTGTAGGACACATCAAAGGGGGTGTTGGCGTCCTGGGCGGTGGCGATGGTGTTGGCAACTGCATCCAAAACCATGCCAGCCGGAACCGGTGTGCCATCGCGATTGACGATGATGTGTGTGTAGCGCTCGTTGTTTGGCCACAGCATGCCGGCGGCGCGGGCGGCATTGGTAACGTGCACCGCATTGATGGCAGCGCGTTCGCCTGGGGCTGGTGCGCGGGACACAAGCGCTGAGGCCTGTTTGCCTGCGTTGATGAACAGGTCGCCGAGTGTCACTGCATCACCTGACACAATGGCCTTGTCGCGCAGCACGGCTTCGGTGGGGGCGGCGGCCTCTGCGTGGCCCGCAATGCCGGCGGTTGCCAGCACGGCGGTGGCGAGGATCGCGCGCAGTGAAAATGTACGAAGAATGCTCATGAGACTGTCCTGTTCCTTGCCGGGTTAGCGGAGGTTGGATGCGACGGAGAGCATCTCGTCTGTGGAGGTGATGACCTTGGCGTTCATCTCATAAGCGCGCTGGGCGCTGATGAGGTTGGTGATTTCACCAACTGAATCCACGTTTGATGTTTCCAGGTATCCCTGCAGCAATGTGCCGTAGCCAACAGAGCCCGGCGTTGCAGCAGCAGGGGCGCCTGAGGCGGCTGTTTCTGTGAACAGGCTGCCACCGCGTGCTTCCAGGCCTGCCTTGTTGAAGAAGCGAACCACTTCAAGTTGACCCAGAACCGTGGAGTTGGTCTGGCCATCCAGGAAGGCTTCAATCTGGCCCTGACTGTTGATCGAAACGTCCCGCACATCCTGCGGCACAGTGATGGAGGGAGAAAGTTCGTACCCATCCGTGGTCACGATCTGGCCGGATGCATTGAGCTGGAAAGCACCGGCACGGGTGTAGGCGTCCTCGCCTGATGGCAGGGTGACGCGGAAGTAGCCTTCACCCTGAATGGCAAGATCGTATGTGTTGTCGGTCGGTGTGAGGTTGCCCTGCGTTGAGATGCGATAAACCGCACCCGCCTTAACGCCGACACCAAGCTGAATGCCTGTGGGCACGACCGTGCCAGCATCAGATGACGTGGACCCCACGCGGCGGAGGTTCTGATAGATCAAGTCCTGGAACTCGGCACGCTGGCGCTTGTAGCCGGTCGTGTTCATGTTCGCGATGTTGTTCGAGATCACTTCGACATTGAGCTGCTGAGCGAGCATGCCGGTGGCTGCGATACTGAGTGACTTCATCTCTTCGGTCTCCTCTTGCCGGACGGGTATCCGGGGTCAGGTCGTAAGGGCCTCAGGTTGGCCCTGTTCAAAATTCAGGTGCTAGCGCGGCTCCCGGCCGAGCTGGCGAATGGCGGACTGCTGGAGTTCGCCCATCTTGTTGATGGTCTTCTGGGTCGAGGTGTAGGCACGCATGACTTCAATCATCCGCGTCATTTCCACCACTGGTTTGACGTTTGAGCTTTCAATGAAGCCCTGCATCACGGTGGGGTTCTCGATGGCAACAGCGGCCTGGTCGGTTTCCAGGTAGTTGTCGCCGGTCTTCTTCATGGCGGCGGGATTGTCCACATTGACGACGCCGAGGCGGCCAATAGTGGTTTCACCCGCAGCAATGGTGCCGTCGCGGCCGATTTCAATGACGCCGTCATCCGGGTTGATGGTGATGGGCGCGCCCGCAGCAGACAGCACCGGGTCGCCTTGCTGGGTGACCAACTGGTTGTTCTGATCGACACCGAAATGGCCGCTGCGTGTATAGCGCTCGCCGTCTGGTGTCTGAACGGCAAAGAAACCTTCACCGCTGATGGCTACGTCAAACGTGTTGCCGGTGACTTCGATATCGCCTTCGGACAGATCACGCTTCGTGCCGCTGTCGAGGACGAAGGAGAGGGCGCCTGCGTTGTTGAGGCCTGTGCGATCATCGGCTTTGGCGCCGGGCATCAGAAACTCTGAAAAGATGGGGGACTCTGCCTTGAAGGCCGACGTGTTCGCGTTGGCAACGTTGTTGGCAACGATGTCCATCGCGCGGCGCAGCGTCATCTGACGCGACAGTGCAATTGAAATTGCTTGTTCCATAACGGACCTCAGGCTGGTCAATGTCCATGCGGCTCTCGGGAAAAAGCTCTGTGGACGGATTTATGTGTCGTCGGTGTGGCCGCTTCGGGTCGCTACCACGGACCTAGCTGTGCATCGGGCGTGCCAAACTGAAATATGAATCAAATCAACGGCTTAGCGAGATCGTGCCGGTTGGTGGGGGCGGCAAAAGGCTGCTGATTGCCGGGCACCCGGCACTTTTTGCCGGTTTTTTGCCTTGGTGGGCGGTTTGTAAAACGCTTCGTTAACCGCCGACCCTCACACTGCGAGCATCAAAGTTGGGGGATGGGCTTAAACACAGCGCTTCACTCCAACTGGTGCCACCGGCAGAACGCGCGGCGGCGGACATATCAAACGCAGACCCCCAAGGACGGGCGGGACGCACCGGGATAGTTCGCGGAGCTTGGTCTTATAGACGCTCCACCACGCGCAGGGTTTGCAACATGAGTGACGCCACGGCATCGGCCGACGACATTGCTGACATTGATGATGAAGAAGGCGAAGAAGCGTCCGGCAAGATGTCGGGCAAGAAGCTTGTCCTCTTTATTGCTCTGCCATTGCTGCTGATCATCGGTGGCCTCGGTGGCGCCTTCATGATGGGCGTCTTTGGCGGCGGCGAAGAAGAACAGGTGGAAGTTGGTGTGGACGGCAAGAAGGTCGTTGATCCTTCCAAGATCGTTTTCTACGAGCTTCCTGAACTCATCATCAATCTTCAGACAGATGATCCGCGCGGGTCTTTTGTGAAGTTCAAGGTGACCCTTGAGCTGCATGACGCCGCAGCGCTGCCGAAGATTGAGCCGCTGATGCCGCGCATCATCGACAATTTCCAGATTTACCTGCGTGAACTGCGGGCGTCTGACCTTGAAGGGTCAGCCGGGCTGTTTCGCCTCAAGGAAGAGATCCTCCGTCGCATCAATATGGACGTTCGCCCCCACGAAGTGGCGGACGTGCTTTTCACCGAAATGATTATCCAGTAGCCGCAGCGATAGCGCGCGGACAAGACAGGCATACAGCATGGCTATGGAAGACGAGACAGACCAGGACGACATGGCAGCCGCGTGGGCCGCTGAAGCAGAAGCTGACCCCTCCAGCGACGGTGAGGATGGTGACGCAGATGCGATGGCAGCCGAGTGGGAAGCCAGCCTTTCTGATGATGAGGAAGAAGAAGCCGCGCCTGGTGTTTCGGGTGCCGGTGAACGTGTCCTCAATCAGGACGAAATCGACAGTCTGCTTGGCTTTGAGCTTGATGAAGAGGGTGGGGGAGATCGCACGGGTATCCGCGCGATCATCAACTCCGCGCTGGTGTCCTATGAACGCCTGCCGATGCTTGAAATCGTCTTTGACCGTCTCGTTCGGTTGATGACGACAAGCCTGCGCAACTTTACGTCTGACAATGTGGAAGTAAGCCTCGACAACATCACATCGATCCGGTTTGGCGACTATCTCAACTCCATTCCGCTGCCGGCCATCCTTGCGGTGTTCCGGGCGCGCGAATGGGACAATTTTGGTCTCTTCACGGTCGACTCCAATCTCATCTATTCAATCGTGGATGTGTTGCTGGGTGGGCGTCGCGGCACTGCTGCCATGCGTATTGAAGGTCGGCCCTACACGACGATTGAGCTCAATCTCGTCCAGCGCATGGTTGAAGTCGTGCTGCAGGATGCGTGCGCTGCCTTTGAACCTCTGTCGCCGGTTCAGTTCGAGCTGGACCGTCTTGAAACCAACCCGCGCTTTGCAGCGATTGCCCGTCCGGCCAATGCGGCCATTCTGGTGAAACTGCGCATCGACATGGAAGACCGTGGCGGACGCATCGAACTGATGCTGCCCTATGCCACCCTCGAGCCCATTCGCGAGCTGCTGCTGCAGATGTTCATGGGTGAAAAATTCGGCCGTGACTCCATCTGGGAAAGCCATTTGGCGACCGAGCTGTGGTCCACGGAAGTTGAACTTGATGCCCTGCTGGACGAACAGGTGATGTCACTTCGCGACGTCATGAATTTCGAAGTCGGGCAGACACTGATGCTCAACTGCACAGGCGAAAGTCCGGTGCATCTGCGCTCAGGCGGTATTCCCATCACCACAGGCAGCATGGGCCGTGTCGGCAACCATGTGGGCGTGCTGGTGGATAAGGCACTGAAACAGACGACACATCGCGCTGCCGCTCTTGGCCTGCGAGGGGAGGCGGGCGAATGAGTTCTTTTCTGGTTGGACTGTTGATTGAACTGGTTGTCGGCGGCTTGCTGGTGGCCACGATCGCCTACTGCTTCTTGCTGGATCGCCGCCTGCGCGCCTTGCGCGACGGGGAAGGCGACCTCAAGCAGGTTGTGGTGGCGCTTGATCGCGCCACGACCCGGGCGCAGGGCGCCATTACGGATTTGCGCGTGAGCTGTGACGGGCTCACACGGGACATGCAGCGTGACCTCAAAAAGGCACGTGGCCTGGCCGACGAGCTGGCTTTGATGGTGGAAGCAGGCGATCACATTGCGGATCGTCTTGGGGCGCTGTCAGGCACTGGCGGCCCTAAAACCGCTGAAGCGAATGATACGCCCAAAGCCAAATCGCCTGACGTTTCAAACGACACATACGCAGAACCGCCGGTTCAGGATGACCCGCTGGCCGAAACGGGGCTGGCTGCAGCCCTGCGCCAGGTTCGCTAGAGACATTTGGTATCAAGAAAGAGTTCAAGGATATGAGCACTCAGTCTACTGACCGTATGCGCCTTCTCCCCGCCGTCATGATTGGCGCGGCATTGCTGTTGACCCTCAAGGTGACAGCACTGGTGACAGGCTCATCGCCACTTGTGCCTGCCGTGGAGGCGGCATCCTCAGAACCTGAAGACGAAACCACCGAAGCTATTGAAGAGACGGTGGCGGAAGAAGATGAAAATGGCCGCCCAGCCGTAAATCTCGCTGCGCGCCCTGGTCCCGTAAGCCGCCAGAGCGATGATGTGCTTGAGGCCCTTGCGCAACGTCGCAAGGCGCTTGACGCACGGGAGAACGAAGTTGCCATGCGTGAAAAGCTGCTGGCAGCAGCAGAAACGCGCATCGACGACAAGATCGTTGAGCTCAAGGAACTCAAAGCCAAGATTGATGAAGTCTTCAAGACCGAAGAATCCAAGGGCGATGCCAAGTTCAAGAGCCTTGTGAAGGTCTATGAGAACATGAAGCCCAAGGACGCGGCAGCTGTGTTTGAACAGCTGGACATGACGGTTCTGCTGGAGCTTCTGGATCGCATGAACGAGCGCAAACTGGCCGCCATTCTGGCCGCAATGGATCCCGCACGGGCCCAGGCTGTGACGGTTGAACTGGCGACGGAAAACGAAGATCGCCTGTCAGCGGTGCCGATGCCGTCAGCACCTGCACCCCTGGGGCTGGAAGAGCTGGAACCCATCCTGCCGGGAAATGCCGGGTAAGTGGCTGATTTTGGCCGCATAACCCCTCCGGGTCGATAATCCTTAACGGCTGTTTAACTGCTTCAGAGCTAGATTTTGCCCTCATGAGAGGGACGGCAGACGCGCGTGCGATTCGCGGGTGATTTGTTGGTCCTCGGCCGGGTTGCTCCGGCATGTGGTGGGCAGGAGGCTCTCCGGTGACGACAGGTGCGCAGGCACATATCGAGGGAACAGCGCATTCCGCCGCGGCACGTCCGCAGGCGGCGACGTTGTATCTCGCGCTGTTTCTGGCGCTTCTGGCCTTTTTCCTGTTCCTGACCTCCATCTCAACCTTTGATCCCGCGCGCGCTGTTTCGGTTATTGATTCAGTCGAAGCGCAGTTTGCAGAGTCGGTGACAGCCCAGGCCGGGCCGGAGCGGATAACGCCTCATTTTGCCGGACCAGCCGGTCAACGCATTGTGGCGGACGCTGCTTTCACCAGCCGCGTTGCCACAGCCTTTGAGGACCTTGCGGGTCGTCGTGAAAATTTGGCTGCGATTGATGGTGTTGCCTGGCACGGGGTGCGTCTTGATGCATCCGCACTCTTTGTGAACGATACAGCGGCGCTGAGTGCCACGGGACGTCAGGCTCTTGATGCTGCTGCATTTGCCATGGCGGTTCAGGATGCGGGCTCAGGCTCAGCCAACCGTCGTGTGGATATTGCCGTGGGTGATGAGAGTGCGGTGGCACTTCGCCGGGCCGTGGCGCTTGCGTCTGTTTTCACCGCGGTCAACGGACCTGAAGCTGTCAGCCTGCGAACGATTGATGCGGCCAACACCGTAGAGATGGTCTTTTACGCGGTTATTGGCGACGCAGCGCGGGGAGGGCGGTCATGAGTGATCTGGCTCTTGCTGCTGAAGCGCCGATCGAATTGGAAGCCGTGCCCGTCGTGGACGCGCCTGCTCCTGTGACATCCCTGCCGCGCCGGCGGGCAGTGCTGCCCTTCGTGGCAGCGCGATTTGATGGCGCGCCGCGGTGGCTGGTGATTTTTGCAGATCTAGTGGCGCTGCTGATTGCGTTCTTTGTCTTGATCCTGTCCATGTCAGCGTTTGAGCCTGATGCCATTGCGCGCCTTAATGGCGAACCGGCGGGTGCTGCCGGTGCGATGTCTGATCGGGCGCCCGAGCGTGGAACAGGTGTTGCGCTTGCGCCGACGGTTTCTGCTGAAGCAGGCGCGGGCGCCCGGTATCTGGGCAGTGTGCTGATGCAGCAGGTAAGTGCGGTTGCCGGGTCCAAACAGGGCCGCTTGGATGCGCGCGCCGGTGGCGTGGTGCTGGTTGTTCCCGCAGCGTTGATTGCCGGAGCACGTGAAGGATCAGACATCTACACGACGCTGCAGCGTATCTCTGCAGCCGCGCCGGGGCGCGTTACGGTCTTTGCCGCGTCGGCACTTGGTGACAGCCGCAGTCTCATGGAATCCGTTTCCGCCCTGCGCCTTGCGCCAACGGGTGTTGAGACAGGGTTTGCAGGCTGGCTCGCGCCGGGTGAAGTCGCCATTTCCATTCGTGATCCGCGTACCGGCAAATCAGCAGGAGGCGCATCATGACCGTTACACGCATTGTGATGGCCGGACTGCTTGCTGCGGCGCTCTCCGTGATGTCCATTCTGGCGGCATTGCCCGCGCATGCGGCGGACGCTGTGTCGGTGAAGGCGGAAGAGCTTCAGGGCTTTGCGCGGTTGCGGTTCCAGTGGCCGGACGCGGTCACGGTGGACGCACAGGAATCCAATGGTGTTGTCGTTCTGAAGTTCGGGCGCGCCTTCGAGGCGGCCCTCAACGACCTGCCAATCCAGCTTCCCAATTATGTGGCGCTTGCCCGACAGGATGCAGACGGATCAACCCTGCGTCTGGCGCTCAAGTTCCCGTTCCGGGTTGAGGCGCTGACGGCGGCCAATGAGGTTTATGTCAATCTCATTCCAGAAAATTCTCAGCGCGCTTTTCCCGGGCTTCCGCCTGAGGTGCTGCAGCGGGAACAGGCCGCCAGGGCTGCGGCTGAAAAAGCCGCTGCTGCCAAAAAGGCGCTTGCCCTTGTTGAGTTGCCGGATGTGCCGGTTCGTGTCGGCGTGCACAACTCCTACAGCCGCATCGTGTTCGATTGGCCTGATGACATTGACTACAAGGTCTCGCGCGATGGCTCGCGGCTGGATCTTGAGTTCAGCGCGCCGGGTCATCTGAAAATCGGACGCCTGCGCGTCGATCCGCCGCCCTTCGTGACGGATGCGGAAGCGGACACAGATTCCACCAATGCCAAGCTGCGCCTGACGATCTCGCCTGAAGCCGAGTTCCGCATGTTCCGCGAACCAACCGGCATTGTGCTTGATCTCACCGCCGCGTCAGAAGACGCTGGCGCCCTTGCCGCGCTTGAGCTGAACCAGGACCAGTTTGCAGGTGTGCTGCCAAGTGATGCAGCAGGTGCCAGCAGCCGCAACGCGGCGACGCCTGTTCCGGTCGAGCCCGCGCCATCTGCCACTACGCCTGCAGACGAAGATGCCTCAAAAGAGGCTGTGACGATGATTGATCCGCGTCGCATCGGGCGTCCTGACACGGCTCGCATTGTCAAAGACAGTGGCTATTCCGAGGAGCAGGTCACAGATGCAAGCACGCCATCCAATGCCGCTGCGACAGCTGATGCTGCCCAAGGTGCTGCCGAGGACGTTGCGCTGGACGGAACATCGGACAAGGTCAACGTTGCAGCTCCCAACACGGCAGGCGACAGCCTGTCTGTTGAGACACCGCGCATCGTAAAGCCCAGCGGTGAGAGCGTTGTGGCTTCAGGTGAAACCAATCCAGAAGTGGTTGACCCAGCAGCTATTGATGCGACGGTTGTTGAAGATGCCGTTCCGGTCGCCCCAAGCGACCCGGCGGGGAGTGTCAAAGCTCGTCGGCGCGGCGACACGGTGACGTTCTCATTCGCCGGTCTTGCTGATGCGCCTGCGGCAGTTTTCGAACGCGCCGGCCATGTGTGGGCGCTGTTTGAAACCGATATCGCCATCGAAAAGCCGCTACTGACCGAAGAACATCTGCGGTTTGTGGATGCTGCTGAAATTGTTGAGGCCGATGGCCTGCGTGGCGTGCGTCTGCGCCTTGCAAGTAATGCGCTGGTCACCGCCCAGCTTGAAGGCGAGACGTGGTCGGTCGCCATTGGCGAGACGGTGTTGCGCCCGCCCGGACCATTGGCCATTCGTCGGGGTGTACAGGCGGATGGTGGTGGCAAGCTGTTTGCCATTGCACCGGATGCGGCTGCAACGCGACGCATTACTGATCCACAGGTTGGCGACACGCTGGCGATCGTACCTTTGCCTGGCCCGGTCCGTGGCGTGGTCTCTCCGCGCGAAACGGTTGACCTTGAGGTTCTTGCCTCTGCACATGGTCTGATCTTCCGCCCGATTGCGGATGACGTTGTGATTTCGCTGAACAATGAGGGGCAGGTGGCTGCCTCGCGCCGTACGGGGCTTGTGCTGACGGCCAATCCGCGTCGTCCGGCCGCTGCTGAACTGAGCAGGCAGAACAACATCTTTGCGCCGGGCGTTGTCGGCTTCAGGCTCGCCAGCGGTGACCCGGATGATTTTCACTCCGGCCTTGCCACCCTTAATTCTGCCGTGGCTGGCGCAACCACGCCGAATGAGCGTAAGGCTGCGCGACTGGCATTGGTGCGGTTCTATCTTGGATATGAATACGGCACCGAAGCACTTGGGCTGATGCGGCTGATGGCAGAAGCGCAGAAGGACCAGACCTCTGATCCTGAATTCGTCATGCTGCGCGGTATCGCCAGCTACATGATCGGCCGGTATGACGATGCCATGGCAGATCTGTCTGCGGCGGCGCTCAAATATGATCCAAATGCTGCCGTATGGCGCACACTTGCGAATGTTCGTCTTGGTCGGTTTGCTGATGCGCGGTCCGACGTAACACGGGCGCGGACTGTTATTTCCGACTATGCCCCCAGCGTTCAGGCGCGCTTCCATCTGGCAGCGGCGAGTGTGTCGCTTGGGGTGAATGATATTGCCAATGTGGAAAGCGATCTGCGCAAGGTGCCCGACGATGGTCTGGATCACGCCCTGTTTGCAGAACGCACTCTTCTGGCGGGCCAGCTGGCGCAGGCCAATGGCAATCCGGAAGAGGCGCTATCCCGCTACGCTCAGGCTGTGGCACTGGACTATCGGCCCATTGCCGCACGCGCCACGCTGCTGCAGGCAGGGTTGCTGCGCGCGCTTGATGCAAATGGCGAGGTTGTAACGGTTGCTGCTGTGGAGCCAGCTGAGGGATCTGAAAATCAGGACGGTGCTGAAGGTGAAGCGGAGGCTGAGGCCGAAGCGACCGCCGTGGTTGCAAGTCTGGATGAAGCCATCAACACGCTTGACCGACTGCGCTTTACATGGCGCGGTGGCGACGTTGAGCTGGATGCGGTTGCCGAGCTTGCCAAGATTTATGAGCAGCAGGGTGACTATCGCAGCGCGCTGAGTGTGATGCGCACTGTTGCGACGCAGTTCCCCAGTGCTGAAAAGGGCCGCGAGATTGCAGACCAGATGGTCGCGATGTTCCGCCGCTTGTTCCTTGATGGCGAAGTGGACAGCCTCCAGCCGCTTGAAGCGCTGAGTCTGTTCTATGACTTCCGTGAACTGACGCCGGTTGGCCGCGACGGTGACCGGATGATCCGTGAACTGGCAGACCGGCTGGTTGCTGTTGACCTGCTCGATCAGGCTGCGGAAATGCTTGAGCACCAGGTTACCCATCGCCTCCGTGGTGTCGCGCGCGCACAGGTGGCAGGCCGGTTGGCTGCGGTGCATCTGTTGAACAGCGACCCCGGTGAAGCGCTATCGGCCCTGCGCAAGACACGTCAGGCTCAGCTGCCACAGCAGGTTGCTGATGAGCGGCTGCTGTTTGAAGCAAAGGCCCTGAGTGCGCTGGGGCGTCATGATCACGCGCTTGAACTGCTTGCGGACAACCGCTCCGATCCAGCGCGGGCGCTCACGGCGGACGTTTACTGGGAAGCAGGCATGTACGCTGAGTCCGGCCGCGCTCTTGAGGATCTGCTGGGTCTTGCCTGGACGCGGGACGAGCCGCTGACAAATGACGAGCAGTTTGATGTTCTGCGCTCTGCCATATCCTATGTGCTTGCGCGCGAAAGCGACGGCGTTGAGCGCATTCGTCAGAAGTATTTTGAGAAGATGGCACAAGGTCCGCAGGCTGCGGCCTTCTCTATTGTTGCAAGTTCCTCAGATGGACGCGGCATTGCCTTCCGCGATCTGGCCCGTGAGATTGCGCAGGTTGATACGCTGGACCGCTTCATGAAGGGCTATCGTGGTCGCTATGAAGCCGGGCAGGCCGGCGAAGGCGCGATCAACTAGCACGCGTCACCCGGCTCGCCGAGACTGCACTTCAAATCTTGCACCTGTGAGATACCCGGTGGACTACCGGCTCTCCAGCGACGTTCCGGGTTCCAGCATGCGGGGTGTTGGAATGAACGGTGTCGTCTCAAGCGCCTGAATTGCGTTGGCAATGCGGGTTCGGTCGCTGAGCAGTTGATTGAACTGCGCGTCACACCCTGAAATTGGGGCCGGGTATGCCGAGATTTCCCTGAGCACCTGTTCGCGGGCTACCTGGAGAGTTGAAAGAGCCTCTTCGACAACGCTCTCATACCGATCCGTCATGGTGAAGTCCCTTGCTGGTATCAGGATGTGCAGGAGCTATAGCACACGGGGTTTGCTGCCATGTGGGATGCCGCTATGCGTCGGGCATGGGGAAGTTTATGGCTAGGCGCCGAAACTTTGCACCAGCGACCCCGCCACCAGCCGCCAGCCATCTACCAACACGAAGAAGATGAGCTTGAAGGGCAGGGAGATCATGATCGGTGGTAGCATCATCATGCCCATGGACATGAGGACTGAGGCGACCACAAGGTCAATCACGATAAACGGGATGAAGAGCAGAAAGCCGATTTCAAAGGCGCGGCGCAGCTCGGAGATCATGAAGGCCGGGATCAGTACATGGATTGGTGTGGCCTGAGGTGTCTCAGGGACGGCTGTATCCGACAGATCAATAAAGAGCTTGAGGTCTTCCTCGCGGACCTGGCTGAGCATGAAGTCTTTGAAGGGTCCTGAAGACAGGTCCCAGGCTTCTTCGGTGCTGATTTCATCGGCCAGATAGGGTGCAACGCCGTCCCGGTAGCTGTCCTGCAGCACAGGCGCCATGACGAAGGCGGTCAGGAAGAGGGCAAGACTGATGAGAACCGAATTCGGCGGCGCCTGCTGAACACCCATCGCCGTCCGCAGCAAGGACAGCACAACGGCGATGCGCACGAAGCTCGTCACCATGATGAGAATGGAAGGTGCAAGGCTCAGGACTGCAACCAGCAGAACCAGCTGCACGATGCGTGACGTAAGCGCGCCTTCTTCAGGCAGCGCGAGGCTGATTTCCTGCGCGTGGGCCGGCAGCACCAGCATTGCTGTTGCGGTAAGGCCTGCGACCAGGGCTGGTGCCAGTTTTGTGAAACGGGAGGTCAGGGTCACCCGCGGTCTCCTGCAACTTTGCGAAGGGCGTCGTGACGGGCCGAAGTGGTTGGCTCGGCCGTTGATGAGGCGCGCCCGGTGCGCAGGGCCAGGGCGCGTTTCTCATTCATCAATTCAGCGACTTTGCGAAGGCGGGCGAAGATATCGTCATCTTCACTCGGCTTGCTTGATGTCGTGGGCGTTGTTTGCGTGGGCAGTGTTTCAGCGTGTGCTACCTCGACGGGAAGCTGCGCGGGGCGGTCAAACGATGTCTCGACAAGGGTTTCACTGTCGACGCCCAGGAGAACCAGGTGTTCGCGATCGTCCCGGCGGATGATGACCATGCGGCGCTTGGTGTCGAGGTTGAGGCTCTCGACAATCTCAAGACGCTTCTTGCTGGCGCGACCGCCTGTCGCTGTTCCCGGCGCCAGGCCAAAGCGTTTGGCGAGAAGGGCAACGCCGCCAATCAGCCCCACCACAAACATGAGGGCGAAGAAGAAGCGCATGTAATCGGCATATTCCATGTCGGCTCTCGCAGCTTTTCAATTCTGGCCTGCGGGCGGCGCGTTGGTGCGTGGCTCTCGCAGACGGGTGATCAACTAGGCAGGATTTTCCGCCCACGCGCTTAACAACCGATTAAGGCTAACGAGACCTTTCCACTTTTCTATGTGGCTACGGTGCCTTGCGGGAAAAAAAATGCCTGTGGATGGTTGGTTTAAGGCCTTCTTAATTCGCCCGGCAGATACTGCCTACTCACAACGAACCTAGGACGGGTTTTGCAGCGCAGACCAGCGCGCCTTCCACATCAGAAAAATATCTCGTGGAATTTCCGTCCGTCTGCTGAGCAGTTGCTCGGCCAAATACCTGGGGTTCGTTGCGTATGGCTTTCTCAGATATTCCTCTTTTCGGCATGCTGCGCGAGCGGATGCACTGGGTGCAGGCGCGTCAGGGTGTGCTGTCGCAGAACGTTGCCAATGCTCACACGCCTGGCTTTACCGCACAGGACATCAAGGAGCCTGACTTCAGAAATGTGCTCAAGAGCACGACGTCAGGCACACTTCACATGACATCGACGCGGGCGGGGCACATGTCCGGCTCCACGACGTCGACCAGCGCACGGGGTGATTTTTCAACCCGCAATGCGCCGGACAGCGAAACATCATCCAACGGCAATTCCGTGGTGCTTGAAGAGCAGATGATGAAGGTCGCTGAAAACCAGATGGATTATCAGACCGCCACCACGCTCTACAGCAAGGGTCTTGGCATGTTGCGCATGGCTGTAACGGGCCGCCCGTCATAGGCGCTGACGCTCAATAAAGGAGAAACGATTATGGATCTCATGAAATCAATGCTGATCGCCGCATCCGGCCTGAAGACGCAGGGCGGGCGCATGCGGGTGATCGCAGAAAACATGGCCAATGCAGGGTCCACGGCAAAGACGCCGGAGGGCGACCCCTATCGCCGGAAAATCCCGACCTTCACCACCGAGCTTGACCGTGCCAACGGCGTGGAGCGGGTGAAGATGGGCAAGATCGAACGCAGCAACAGTGCGTTTGGCGAGCGCTATGAGCCGGGCCACCCAGCAGCCAATGACAAGGGGTACGTGAAGACCTCCAACGTCAACACCATGATCGAGAGCATTGATATGGGCCAGGCCCAGCGCGGCTATGAAGCCAATCTCAATGTCATCAACACATCGCGCCGCATGCTGAATGCGACGATTGAACTGCTGCGCCGCTAACGCGCTGCCTGAACAGGAGCAAAGCTCATGAGTATTAATGTAGCCAATGCCGCCGGCGCCTATACAGACGCCATCAAACGCATGGCCCAGTCTTCCACTGGTGAGGCCGGTGGCCTTGCTGATGGCGGCAAGAACCCCGTTGCCTCTTTCGGTGATGTGCTGTCGCAGCAGATGAAGGGCATCGAGTCCACGTCTCGGGCCAGTGAAGCTGCCGCCACACAGGCAGCTGCGGGTCAGGGCAACCTTGTGGACCTCGTGACGCAGGTCGCGGAAGCCGAAGTCATGCTGCAGACAGCCGTTACTGTGCGCGACCGCGTGATCTCGGCGTATCAGGAAATCATGCGGATGCCGATCTAGTCGGTATTTGCAGGGGCAATCCAACAGGCAAACGCTCGGGACCTGATTTAGGGGCGTTTGGGGGAGTAGAAGACAATGCTGACAGGACCTGAGGTTCTGGATATCGGACGCGAAGGCATCTGGCTGCTGTTGCAGCTGGCCGGTCCGCTTATGCTTGTAGGTCTTGTTGTCGGTCTGGCGATTGCGCTGGTTCAGGCGCTGACGCAGGTGCAGGAAATGACCCTGGTGTTTGTGCCGAAGATCATTTCGATTTTTCTGGCGATGATTGTTGCCCTGCCATTCATGGCATCCGTGCTTGCCGCCTATATGAGCCGCATCAGCGGCCTGATCATTGGCGGCTAGGGTGCGTCAGCGCTGATGATTTTTTCTCTGCCCACTGACATTCTGCCCGAAACAGCATTGGTATATGTGCTGGCTTTTGCGCGCATCGGCACCGCCATGATGGTGTTGCCGGGGCTTGGTGAAATGAGCGTCAGTGCGCGCATCCGGCTGGTGATGGCGATCGCTGTGACAGCGGTACTTGCGCCGGTGATTGCGGAAACCTATCCAGCGATGCCGCTGGGCGTTGGCGCCATGGCGGCCAGCATGATTGGCGAAATCGGCATTGGTCTGTTCATCGGCTTGACCGCGCGCATGTTCATGAGTGCGCTGCAGGTTGCCGGGACTATCATTGCATTTCAGACGGGTCTTGCCTTTGCCATGAACATGGATCCGACCCAGGGCATTCAGGGTGCCATTGTCGGCACCTATCTCGCCGTTCTTGGCACGGCGATGATTTTTGTCACCGACCTGCATCATCTCATGCTCATTGGCCTGCGCGACAGCTACACGCTGTTTCCGCCTCTGGGTGCGTTTCCGACGGCTGATTTTCTGGCGGTAGCTGTGGATACCATGGCCAGTGCTTTCACGCTGGGCGTCAAACTCGCAGCCCCATTCATTGTGTTCTCGCTGGTTTTTTATTCGGGCATCGGCATCCTGTCGAAGCTGATCCCGCAGGTGCAGATTTTCTTCGTAGCGATGCCAGCCAACATTCTGATCGGCTTCATCATCATGTTCATGATGCTCAGCTCCATCATGCTCTACTTCCTGGAGCATTTTGAAGCGGTGCTGCTGCGTTTCATCATCTAGGACCGGGAGGCCGCACACGCGATGTCGGACCAACCCGACCAAAGTGAAAAAACCGAAGACGCCTCGTCGAAAAAACTCGAGGAGGCGCACAAGAAGGGTGACGTTGCCAAAAGCCAGGAGGTCAGTGCCTGGTTCGGCATGATCGGCATCGGCATCATTGTGGCTTTGTTTGTGGGGCCCATGGCGGCGCAGCTGGCGGCGCCCTTATCCACTTTCATTGTTGAGCCGCATGCCTATGACATGGATGGCGGCAATATCCTGCGCATCATCCAGCAGCTGGGGATTGCGGTGGTGGCTGCCCTTGGGCTGCCGATGCTGGTGCTTGTGGTGATGGCCATTGCGGGCAACCTGGTCCAGCACAAACCGGTTTTTTCGGCTGAGAACATGAAGCCGAAATTCTCCAAGATTTCTCCCCTGGCGGGCCTGAAGCGCATCTTCGGGCCGCAAGGCATGATGAACTTCTTCAAGGGTCTGGCGAAGCTTGTGATCGTCTCCCTTATCGCGTTCTGGGTCGTGTGGCCCGAGCGCGACATGCTGGGGATGCTGATGCGCGTGGACCTGGCCGTGGTGCCGGGGGTTCTTCAGGAAAAAGTGCTCAAGCTGATCGGTGGCGTCATCGCCATCATGACGGTGATTGCCGGCATCGACTTTGCGTTTCAAAAAGCGCAATGGGCCAAGAAGCAGAAGATGACCCAAAAAGAGGTCAAGGACGAGTTCAAGCAGATGGAAGGCGACCCCGCGGTCAAGGCCAAGCTGCGGCAGATCCGCCATGAGCGCGGCCGCAAGCGGATGATGGCGCAGGTGCCCGAGGCATCCGTGATTGTCACCAACCCGACCCACTATTCCGTTGCGCTCAAATATGAAGAGGGCATGGCAGCCCCCATCTGCGTGGCCAAGGGTGTGGATCGGATGGCCTTCAAGATCCGGGAAATCGCCAAGGAAAATGACATTCCGCTGGTGGAAAATGTGCCCCTGGCCCGGGCGCTTCATGCCACCGTTGAGGTGGATGACGAAGTGCCGCCAGAGCACTACAAAGCCGTGGCGCAAGTCATTGGCTATGTGATGCGCCTCAAGGGTAAAATGCGCCGAGGCTCGGCGCGCACCTGATTCCTTTTTAGATGCGCCGCCAAATGGCCTCATGCGTCGGGTAGATACTCTGCCCCCGGGGGAAATCCCGGACAAAGCGCATTTGATGGAGGCCTCAAATGGCAAGCCCGGCAGACCCCGCCGTTTCACCTTCTGACGACGCAGAGACTGCAGCACCCGCTCCGGCGCAGGCCGAAACTGTGCCTGCCTCCCCGCCGCCATTGTCTCTCGTGGAAGAGACAGGGGCAGCGGCTGTGTTTGAGCCGGCACCGGAAGACCTTGATCAGGCGCCCAAACCAGCAGGCCGCTGGCTTGGGCTGCTGCTGAGTTGTGTTGGTCTGATTGCGGTGGGTTTCGCGCTGCTTGATCCCGGCTCCATGGGACAGATTGCGTTTTACATTCTCGGTGGCTTCGGTGCGCTTGGGCTGCTGGTGGTGGCGGGCATTTTTGCTGGCCTTGTGCGGCTTGATCTGCGCGGGCGGATGCTGGGCGAGCGGCTGGCAGCGGGCCTGGCTGAAACATCTGATCTTGCGCAGGCGGTCACCAATGATCGCGGACGCATGGTCTATGCCAACAAGGCCTTCATGGCGCTGGCGGGTGGCCGCAAGCTGCGCAGTGCGGAAACCGTGCTGGCCGGGGCGGGCGACCATGATGAGGCAAGCGACGAGGGCGAGACTGCTGGCGCGCGGGCCTTCCGGCTGGCGCGGGCGGCCCGGTCCGGCAGCGATGCCAGCGAAGAAATTTCTCTCAAGACCGCTGAAGGGGATACGCGGGCAGTGGTCGCCAGTGTGTCGCCGCTGCCAGCGGAACTGGCGCCGGGCAGTGTGGGGCAGACCTATGCCCTGTGGCGCGTGGCGGACCAAACCGCCTCCCAGGAGCGGCTTGAAGCAAGCGAGCGTGAATCCCTGCGCCTTGGCGCCTATCTCAACGGGCTTGTGTCCGGCGTCTGTGCACTCGATGAGCAGGGACGGGTTCTGTATCTCAACGACACGCTGGCCGGCTGGGTCGGCATTGATGCGGCAACGTTCACGGCCGGTGCGCTTGAATTTGACAGCCTGCTGGCGGGCACACGGGTCCCGCTTGGCAAGAACGCCGATGAGAACGGCATCAAGGTGTCCGATGCGGACCTCAAGCCGCGCGGAGAAGCCGCCTCGGGCGCGGGCGTCGTGCCTGTGCGGATTGTCCAGCGCGACGGAGACATGCCCGACGGGCGCAAAGTCACGTTCCTGGTGCTGCACGACCGCCGCACGGATGCGGGCGGTGATCTGCTGGATGCGGCCGAAGTGCGGTTTGCGCATTTCTTCAACAATGCGCCCATTGGCATGGCGACGGTGAATGGCGAGGGGCAGGTTGTCTCCGTCAACCGCACCTTCCGCGACATTGTCGGCGACGCCGTCCCTGAAGGGTCGCTGACCGGGGACAAGAAGAAGACGGTCTTGTTGTCTGATCTTGTGGCCCATGAGGACCGCGCAGCGTTCGACACGGCCATTCTGGATGCCGCCAAGGGCGAGCCGGACAAGGGGCCTGTGGACGTGCGGCTGCTGCCGCCAACGGGTATCGAGACCCCTGAGAACGACAACGGTGAAAACGACAAGGTGCTGCAGGCCTATATCAGCCGGGCGGGCTCTGCTGCGGATGACGACGGCAAGGACAGCGATGCCCGCGTCATGATCTATTTCGTGGACCTGACCGAGCAGAAGACACTGGAAGTGCAGTTTGCCCAGAGCCAGAAGATGCAGGCGGTGGGTCAGCTTGCGGGCGGCGTGGCGCACGACTTCAACAATCTGCTGACGGCCATCATTGGCTTTTGTGACCTGCTGCTGGTGCGTCACCAGCCGGGCGATCCTTCGTTTGCGGATGTCATGCAGATCAAGCAGAACGCCAACCGTGCGGCCAATCTTGTGCGGCAGTTGCTGGCCTTCTCCCGGCAGCAGACGCTTCGTCCCACGGTGCTGATGCCGACGGACGCGCTGGCGGACTTGTCCAACCTGCTGCGGCGGCTGCTGGGCGAAACGGTTGACCTCAAGATGGTGCATGGGCGTGACCTGTGGACCATCAAGGCGGACCAGAACCAGTTCGAGCAGGTGATCATCAACCTGGCCGTCAATGCGCGTGACGCCATGCTGGAGCCGGATGCGGAAGGCAATATTGGTGGCTCGCTCACCATCCGCACGGCGAATGTCACCAAGGAAGACGCTGCTGCGCTGGATCACGCCATCATGCCGGCGGCGGAATACGTGCTGGTTGAAGTGAGCGACACGGGCTGCGGTATCGCCAAGGAAAATCTCGGCAAGATCTTCGAGCCGTTCTTCTCCACCAAGGAAGTGGGCAAGGGGACGGGGCTGGGCCTGTCGACGGTTTACGGCATCGTCAAGCAGACCGGCGGCTACATCTTCCCGTTCTCGACCGTGGGCACTGGTACCAGTTTCCGTATCTACATTCCGCGTCACATTGAGACCGAGAAGCCGAAGGAAGCTGTCGTTGAAGCCGCGAAGAAGCCTGCCGACCTGTCCGGCAAGGGAACGGTGCTGCTGGTGGAAGACGAAGACGCGGTGCGCAGCTTTGCCGTCCGCGCGCTGCAAACGCGTGGGTACACGGTGCTGGAAGCAGCATCCGGCGAGCACGCGCTGGAAGTGATGGAAGACTTTGACGGTGAGCTCGACGTGGTGGTGTCAGACGTGGTGATGCCCAACATGGACGGCCCGACCATGGTCAGCCATCTGGCCAAGGTGAAGCCCGGCCTCAAGATCATCTTCATCTCCGGCTACGCCGAAGAAGCCTTCAAGAAGAACCTCGACAAGGACGTGGAGTTCCAGTTCCTCCCCAAACCGTTCTCGCTCAAGCAGCTCGCAGCGAAGGTCAAAGAGGTGATTGAGGGGGAGTAGGGCGCAGCCGGTTTGTCAGAGTTGCCACCGACACCATCATCCACGTGCCCTCCAGCACCACGAACGGCATGTAGTCGATTAGCCATGAGGCATAGGCTGCGAGACCTGCACCTGCCGCGTTCATGGCCGGGTAGGTCAGGCTTTCGTGGCGCAGATGGCCTGTCAGGTTGAGGGCGAAGGCCAGTAGCAGCAGGGCGACGCCGGTGGAGCCGATCCAGTCGGCGGGAGCGAGGTCCGGCATGGCCCTCTAAGCCTCTGCGTCTGTCATCTTGTCGAGCCACCACTGGTTCATCTGCCAGATGCTTTTTTCAAGCGGTGACAGGCGGCCCTGTTTGGTGAGCGGGGCGTTGAGGCCGCGCCAGACCTGATCGTTGGCCTCGATGTCTTCATTGTGGATGATTGTCAGCATCTCGGCAGTGGCTTCGGCATGTGCGCCGTCCTTGTCTTCTTCGGCAAGGTGGCGGGGAAGGCAGAAATGGATTTTCAGCATCAGCCTGTCGTGCGACTCCGGGAGTATCTGGTACCAGGCGGTGCCGCTGCCCTGAATGCCCAGCAGGAAATGCGGGAAGATGACGTTGGCATAGAGATCACCGCCCAGTGAGCTGTCGGAGGCTTCCGCCGTGTCAGCTGCTTCGGGGGCTTCCTCGTTTGTGGGCATGTGCAGGATGGACCACGGGCCGCCTTCAAGTTCCGAGGCTACAGCGCCGTCATTGTCCGGCACGTTGCTGTCACTTGCCGGGAACACGGGACCAAAGGTCGTCGCGTGGGTGGCGATGTGGTGGTAGGCCTCCATGAAGTTTTCTACCAGCACCTTCCAGTTCCAGTTGCTGGGGAAATCCAGCGTCTTCACCACCACCAGATCATCCAGATTGAATTTGTCGAAGAACTTCGTGAAGCCCGCGACCTGTGGCGCAAACGGGTCTGCATCATCATCCAGATTGGCCATGATGAAGCCGTTCCAGATTTCCGTGCGGATCTGCGGCAGGCGGCAGCCTTTCTCCGTGGCGCTCATTTCATCAAAGCCATCAGCCCCCTCCATGAGTGGTGTACGGACGAGTTCGCCTGCCGTGTCATAGCTCCAGGCATGGTAGGGGCAGGTGAAGAGGTTGCGGTGACCCGCGCCATCTTCGGTCAGGGGGGCTGCGCGGTGGAGACACACGCGGGACATGGTGCGAATTTCGCCATCCTTACCGTGGACGACCATCACCGGCTGGCCGAACAGGTCGAGCGAGATGTAGTCGCCGGGCTTGGCCACCTGGTCCACCCGGGCCAGCGGCAGCCAGCTCTTGCGCATGATGAGGGCGACTTCACGTTCGTAGACCTCCGGGTCCGTATAGGCGGTGGGGGGCAGGGTGTAGGCCTGCGCCAGGGGCTGCCGCACGCGGGCGATTTCGTCAGCGGAGAGTTGGGGAAGCTTTGTTTGTTGAATAGTCATGGCTGAGGATCCTCGCTTTGTGTCCGGCCTGATGTAACACCGCCTTTTCCAGGGAGTCAATTAATATTGATCGGTTGATATAAAATAGACAAAGGCTGCGAACAGGCCTAAATAGGAAACATGAGTGAAACAGCCATTTCAGCGCCCAAGCGCCGTCCCGTTGGACGCCCCCGGGGGGACGGGAAACCGCATCTCACCCGCAATATGGTGTTGTCTGCGGCGGCCCGGTTGATGGCGATTCACGGATATGGCGGCACCAGTATCCGGATGATTGCCAAGGATCTCAAAGCGTCTCCGGCATCGCTGTTTCATCTGTTCGAGTCGAAAGCCGATTTGCTGAATGAGTTGATCGCGTTTGCTGCTGCCCCATCGCTGGCCTTCTACGCACGGATCAATGAGCTCGATGTCCCTCCGGACGTGGCGCTCTACAAAAGCGTATTTGAGGAAACCCGGATGGTGGCGTCGTTCGACCGGGAGCAGGCGGGGCTGTTCTATCTGCCGGAGTTGCGCCAGCCGGAGTTTGCGGTCGCGCAGCAGGTGCGGGCCGACATGGTGACGCATTTTCATTGGCTCATTATCGAAGGCTGCTCCTCAGGCCTGATGGCCACAGCGCATCCAGCCCTGGCTGCGGAGCAGGTGTTTCAGTTGACGGAAACCAGCATCATGGCCGGTGAAAATGTGGCAGGCCTGTCCCCAGACGAGCAGGCTGTGGCTGCCGCTGATCTGGCCCTGCACGGGCTTTTGGTGGACCCGGCACAGCTTGAGAATATCAGGCAGCAGGCAGCGCAAATTGTGGCTACTATCGACCGTCTGGCGGTGGAGTGATTCACCGGCGTGGCTGGAGTCGTTTTGGCTCTGCTGGTGAGAACATGCCGGGAACGAATGGTCCAAAACCGCAAGAAAATCAACGTTTTCTACTCATTGCACCAAAATGCTTGCGAGTGAGAACAAACTGTGTACATTAACCTCATGAGTCAGGGAAATGCGGGTGGCCGCACTCCCTTTCCCCCTGCCCACATCAGGTCAGAGGGGCGCTGACGTAAAGGGGTTCAAAATGGGCGAGAATGTAGTGAGTTTCAAAGACAAGAACGTGGACAAGTCGAAAGCGCTTGAAGCGGCCCTGGGCCAGATCGACCGCGCCTTTGGCAAGGGCTCCATCATGAAGCTTGGCAAGGATGGCCAGGTTGTTGAGATTGAGTCTGTGTCTACCGGCTCGCTCGGGCTGGATGTGGCGCTGGGCATTGGGGGCCTGCCGCGCGGACGCATCATCGAAATTTATGGTCCTGAATCCTCCGGTAAAACCACGCTGGCGCTGCACACGGTCGCCGAAGCGCAAAAGAGCGGTGGCATCTGTGCCTTTGTGGACGCGGAACACGCGCTGGACCCCTCCTATGCCCGCAAGCTGGGCGTCGATATTGACGAATTGCTGATTTCGCAGCCTGACGAAGGCGAGCAGGCGCTTGAGATTGCTGACACGCTGGTGCGCTCCGGTGCCATCGATGTGCTGGTGATCGACTCAGTGGCGGCATTGACCCCGCGCGCTGAGCTGGAAGGCGATATGGGCGACATGCAGCCGGGCATGCAGGCGCGCTTGATGTCCAAGGCCTTGCGCAAGCTCACGGGCTCGATCTCCAAATCCAACACCATGGTCATCTTCATCAACCAGATCCGGATGAAGATCGGCGTGATGTTCGGCAACCCCGAAACCACGACCGGCGGCAACGCGCTTAAGTTCTATGCCTCTGTCCGCCTTGATATCCGCCGCATCGGTGCCATCAAGGACCGGGACGAAGTGGTGGGCAACCAGACCCGTGTGAAGGTGGTGAAAAACAAGGTCGCGCCGCCGTTCCGGCAGGTTGAGTTCGACATCATGTATGGCCAGGGCATTTCCAAGACCGGCGAATTGCTGGATCTGGGCGTCAAGGCGGACATTGTCGAGAAGTCCGGCTCCTGGTTCTCTTACGATAGCCAGCGCATTGGTCAGGGGCGTGAGAACGCCAAGAATTTCCTCAAGGAAAACCCTGATATTGCCGATGATATCGAGCGGCGGATCCGGGCGGATGCGGCTGGTGTCGTGGAGCTTGCAGGCGAAGAAAACGAGGCGGATGAGGACGACGCGACAGAAGAAGCCGTCTAGGCAGCGTGTCCGCTGGCAGGCCATCCCGTCACTGACGGGGCCCTGCTGTGACTGATAGGCATATGGCTGGTGTCAGCCATGAAGGGCGCATGGTACTTCCATGCGCCCTTTGTCTGTATAAGGGCATATATAAGGGATGAGGGGCTCTCGCGAATCTGTGGGTGTCCTTCTGTCTCCCTCTCCGCAGCTAACGAGTAAGAGTGCAGGTTCAGGCTATGACGAGCGTCAATGAAGTCCGCCAGACGTTTATCGATTTTTTCGATGGCAAAGGGCACACCCCGGTGGCCTCGGCCCCGCTTGTGCCGCGCAATGATCCAACACTGCTGTTCAACAATGCGGGCATGGTCCCGTTCAAGAACGTCTTCACCGGTGCGGAGAAACGCGACTATGCGCGCGCGGTCTCATCGCAAAAATGCGTGCGTGCGGGCGGCAAGCACAATGATCTGGACAATGTGGGCTATACGGCCCGCCACCACACCTTCTTTGAGATGCTCGGCAACTTCTCCTTTGGGGACTATTTCAAGGAAGAAGCCATTGCCTATGCGTGGGAGCTGCTCACCAAGGACTATGGCCTGCCCAAGGACAAGCTGACCGTCACCGTCTATCACGAAGACGAAGAGGCGCCGGTCCTGTGGAAGAAGATCGCCGGGCTGACCGACGACCGCATCATCAAGATCGCCACGTCGGACAATTACTGGTCCATGGGCGACACCGGCCCGTGCGGCCCATGCTCTGAGATTTTCTTTGACCATGGCGACCATGTGCCTGGTGGCCCTCCCGGTTCACCGGATGAAGACGGCGACCGGTTCATTGAAATCTGGAATCTGGTCTTCATGCAGTTCGACCAGCAGACAGGCGGTGAAAAGATCGCGCTGCCCAAGCCGTCGATTGACACCGGTATGGGTCTGGAGCGGATCGCCGCCGTCCTACAGGGCAAGCACGACAATTACGACACGGACATGATGCGCGCGCTGATTGAAGCGTCTGCTGATGCGTCCAGCGTTGCCGCTGATGGAGACCATGCGGTGAGCCACCGCGTCATCGCAGACCATCTTCGTGCCACGAGCTTCCTGATTGCGGACGGGGTGTTGCCGTCCAATGAAGGCCGCGGCTATGTGCTGCGCCGAATCATGCGCCGGGCAATGCGCCATGCGCACATCATCGGCGCGAAAGACCCACTCATGCACCGGCTGGTGCCTGCGCTTGTCACCCAGATGGGCCAGGCCTATCCGGAGCTGCAGCGGGCACAGGCGCTGGTGACGGAAACCCTCAAGCTGGAAGAAGAGCGCTTCCGCGTCACGCTTGATCGCGGCCTCAAGCTGCTGGATGACGAAGTGGCCCAGCTTGGCGACGCAAAGACGCTCGCCGGCGAGGCGGCCTTCAAGCTCTATGACACTTATGGCTTTCCCCTCGATCTGACCCAGGACGCCCTGCGCACCAAGGGCATTGAGGTGGATACGGATGGATTTGACGCCGCCATGGCGCGTCAGAAGGCGGAAGCCCGTGCCGCGTGGTCCGGCTCCGGTGATGCTGCGACAGAAGTCATCTGGCTGGAATTGCGTGACGAGCACGGCGCGACCGAATTTCTTGGCTACGACACGGAAGTGGCGGAGGGCCAGATTGTTGCGCTGCTCAAAGACGGTGAGCTGGTTGATACGCTGGCCGCAGGAGACGAGGGTTCCGTCATCGTCAACCAGACACCGTTCTATGCGGAGTCCGGTGGCCAGATGGGCGACACCGGCATCATGATTGGTGCCGAGGGAGTTGAGTTCTGCGTGACGGATACCGCCAAGCGGGGCGGAGACCTGCATGTGCATGTGGGCAAGGTTGCCAAGGGTGGCCTGACTACCGGCGGGATCGTTGAGCTTCGGGTTGATGGTGAGCGCCGCTCACGGCTGCGGGCCAATCACTCTGCAACCCATCTGTTGCACGAGGCACTGCGCCGCGTGCTTGGCGACCATGTGACCCAGAAGGGCTCCATGGTGTCGCAGGACCGGCTGCGCTTCGATATTTCACACCCGCGTGCCATTACGGCGGAAGAACTCGCTGAGGTCGAAGTCATCGTCAATTCTGTGGTGCGCGACAACAGCGATGTCACAACGCGGTTGATGACACCAGACGAAGCCATTGAGGCCGGCGCGCTTGCGCTGTTCGGCGAAAAATATGGCGATGAAGTCCGTGTGCTGAGCATGGGACATTCCGGACCGCAGGACCGGGCAGGCTTTTTCTCGACAGAGCTTTGCGGCGGAACCCATGTGCGCCGTCTGGGCGATATTGCGTTGATCAAAATATTGTCTGAGAGCGCTGTCTCCTCAGGGGTGCGCCGCATTGAAGCGCTCACCGGCGAAACAGCGCGCCAGTACATGGCATCTCAGGAAGCCAAGGCGAAGGCTGCGGCGGATGCCCTCAAGACCAGCATCGATGACTTGCCTGGCCGCGTGGCGCAGCTGGTGGAAGAGCGCAAGAAGCTGGAGCGTGAGCTTTCTGAAGCCCGCAAGCAGGCAGCCCTTGCCAGTGCTGGCGGCGGAGGCGGCGCTGCGGCTCCTGCCGTTCAGGAAATAGCTGGCATCAAGGTCATGGCGCGCCGTCTGGATGGCGTTCCAGCCAAGGAATTGCGCGGCCTTGTTGATGACGGCAAGAAAGAGATTGGCTCCGGTGTCGTTGCTGTGGTGGCGATTGCGGATGGCAAGGCAGCTGTTGCTGTTGGCGTGACGGATGATCTCACCAGCAAGCTCAGTGCGGTGGATCTGGTGCGTGCCGGGTCGGCCGCCCTTGGGGGCAAGGGCGGCGGTGGACGTCCTGACATGGCGCAGGCCGGTGGCCCCGACGTGGACAAGGCAGACGAAGCGCTGGCCGCCATCACGTCGCAGGTGGCTGAACCTGCAAGCGCTGCGTGAGGTGATGCGTGCCGCAGGCTGGAACCGTTCCTGATCCGCGTCCTGCCCGTAAGGGCCTGAAGGCACGCCTCTACCACATCCTTGAAGCCGGCAAGACCAGCGACCGGGCCAGCCTGATCTTTGATGTGTCGATGACCATCCTGATCATCGCCAATGTGGTTGCCTTCTCGCTCGAGACCGTCCCTGACATCGCAGCGCAATATGGTGGTCTGCTCGAGGCCTTCAACATTGCTTCCGTGGCTGTGTTCACCGTCGAATATCTGGCGCGCATCTGGGTCTGCACGGAGCACGGTCCCTACCGCCGACTGAATGGTTTCACGGCGCGGGCGCGCTTTGTCCGTACGCCGATGATGATCGTGGATCTGCTCGCCATTGCGCCATTTTACCTGGCGTTCTTTCTGGCGATTGATCTGCGGGTTCTGCGGGTCTTCCGTCTGCTGCGCTTTTTCAAGCTGGCACGCTATTCGCCGGCCCTGTCCTCGCTCAGCCGCGTGCTGTGGCAGGAGCGCCGGGCGCTGGGTGCCGCCATGATCGTGATGAGCGGTGCGCTGCTTGTCTCTTCAACGTTGCTTTACTTCATTGAACGTCATGAGCAGCCGGAGGCCTTCGGCAGTGTCCCTGCCGCCATGTGGTGGTCCATGGCCACGCTGACAACGGTTGGCTATGGCGACGTGGTGCCGGTCACAGCGGGCGGTCGCCTTGTTGGTGCGCTGGTCATGCTGTTCGGCCTTGGCATGTTTGCCTTGCCCATCGGCATCATCGCCACCGGCTTCTCACAGGAAATTCACCGCCGCGAATTTGCCATTACCTGGGGCATGGTTGCTCGGGTCCCGTTGTTTTCAGCGCTCGAGGCTGAGCAGATATTTGCCATCATGGGGCGGCTTGAGGCGGTGACGCTGCCGCGTGGGTCTCACATTGCCCACGCAGGTGACCCGGCGGACGCGATGTATTTCATCATCAGCG
Source organism: Candidatus Phaeomarinobacter ectocarpi (assembly GCF_000689395.1). GTDB lineage: Bacteria > Pseudomonadota > Alphaproteobacteria > CGMCC-115125 > CGMCC-115125 > Pyruvatibacter > Pyruvatibacter ectocarpi. The sequence continues at coordinate 1,955,140 of NZ_HG966617.1, read as the reverse complement.
GCGAGGTGATGGTGGAACGTGACCCCGAGGAGCCGATCTACCTTCGGGAAGGGGACTTCTTCGGTGAGATGGCGTTATTGCGCAAAGCGACCCGGCAGCATGAACTGACCGTGTCTGCCGATTGCGATCTACTGAAGCTGGCGTCCGATGATTTTACGATGCTTGCGCGCCGTCATCCGGAGATACGCGAAGCTGTTGTAAAGGTCGCGCGCGAACGCGCAGGGGATGCCACTGCCTTTACGGAAGACGAAGAAATCGAAGAAGCCCTGAGGCACGAGTGAGCGGCCTGTCGGGCGACAGTCGCCGAAGCGCCTCCTAGGAGGCCTTCGACATCGCCTTTTCGAGGTTGTCAGAGACCTTGTCGAGGAAGGCTTCGGTCGAGAGCCATTTCTGCTCCGCACCCACCAGCAATGCCAGGTCCTTGGTCATAGAGCCGCCTTCAACGGTGGACACACATGTCTTTTCAAGAGTCTTGGCAAATGTGGCCAGTGCGTCGTTCTTGTCCAGTTCGGCGCGGAAGGAGAGGCCACGGGTCCACGCAAAAATGGATGCGATGGAATTGGTGGAGGTTTCCTTGCCGTCCTGCCACAGGCGGTAGTGGCGGGTGACGGTGCCGTGGGCGGCTTCTGACTCACAGATCTTTCCATCCGGCGTCAGCAGCACGGATGTCATCAGGCCGAGAGAGCCGAAGCCCTGGGCCACGGAGTCAGATTGCACGTCGCCATCGTAGTTCTTGCAGGCCCAGATAAACTTGCCGGACCACTTCATGGATGACGCCACCATATCGTCAATCAGGCGGTGCTCATAGGTGATGCCGAGCTTGTCGTATTCAGCCTTGAACTCTTCCTCATAGACCTTCTGGAACAGATCTTTGAAGCGCCCGTCATAGGCCTTCATGATGGTGTTCTTGGTGGAAAGGTACACCGGCCATTTGCGCTGCACGCCATAATTCAGGCAGGCGCGGGCAAAATCGATGATGGATGCGTCGAGGTTGTACATGCCCATGGCGATGCCTGGGCCCTCGAAATTGAAGATTTCAAATTCCTTGGAATCTGAGCCGTCTTCTGCTTCCCACTTCATGGTCAGCTTGCCGGCACCGGGCACCAGAAAGTCCGTTGCGCGGTACTGGTCACCAAAAGCGTGACGGCCGATGACGATGGGGTCTGTCCAGCCCGGCACGAGGCGGGGGACGTTCTTGCAGATGATTGGTTCACGGAACACTGTGCCGCCGAGGATGTTTCGGATGGTGCCGTTGGGCGAGCGCCACATCTTCTTGAGGCCGAACTCCTCAACACGAGCTTCGTCCGGGGTGATGGTGGCGCATTTGACGCCGACGCCGTGCTTCTTGATGGCTTCCGCTGCGTCGATCGTGACCTGGTCGTCTGTCTTGTCGCGGTACTCCATGCCCAGGTCGTAATATTCAAGGTCGAGGTCGAGATAGGGGTGGACCAGCTTGTCCTTGATGAGTTGCCAGATGATCCGGGTCATCTCGTCCCCATCAAGTTCTACAACGGGGTTATCCACCTTGATTTTCGACATGTAATCCTCTGACCCGGTCTGTATGTGTTGCCTTTAGTGATTCCGGGAGAATGGAACCACAAGGACATCGCGCATATATGACGCTGCGCTGAAAGTGGGAGGCGCGAGGCCAAAGCGAGGCCGCGCCATATGTGGGGTGCCGACGGCGCAAAGTTGGCGTCGGCTGGTGTTTTCGTATAGCACCCCATCGTTAACGATTAAAGCAGCGGCGGCTGCGTGGTTGAGGGAAATAGCAGTATTTCATGGCTGGAACGGACCGGACGAAGCAACAAACTGTCGTGGAAGCACATTCGGGCCCGGCTGTGATTCTTGTTGCACCGCAACTAGGCGAGAATGTCGGCACGGCTGCCCGGGCCATGCTGAATTTCGGCCTGACTGATTTGCGCCTCGTGCGGCCGCGCGATGGCTGGCCCAATGCCTATGCGGTCAAGGCATCATCAGGGGCGTTCGATCAGATCAAGACCGTCCGGCTGTTTGACCGGACCGAGGAAGCCATTGCTGACCTTGATCGCGTCTATGCCACAACGGCGCGTCGCCGTGACCTCATCAAGCCGACTGTGACGCCTCAAACTGCGATGGCGGAAGCGCGCGGCATTGAAGCGAGCGGCGCGCGGGTCGGCGTGTTGTTCGGGGGCGAGCGCTCGGGCCTCAACAATGATGACGTGACGCTGGCGCATTCGATTTTGACGGTGCCGGTCAATCCATCCTTTGCCTCTATCAACCTGGCGCAGGCAGTTCTTCTGCTCGGCTATGAGTATTTTCGGCAAACACAGGAAGCAGAACCACGCATCGACGCGACGCAGGATCAGGAGATGGCATCCACAGGAGAGATCGTCGGGTTCTTCGAACAGCTGGAGCGCGAACTCGATACCCACAACTTCCTGTATCCGCCGGAAAAGCGCCCGGCCATGGTGCGCAATATTCGTAACCTGTTTCAGCGGGCCGATCTGACCCTTCAGGAAGTGCGCACCCTGCGCGGCATCGTCACCGCCTTGGTGCGGCCGCCACGCGAACGGGTGCCGTACAAGGAACGACCCGGAAAAGGCGAGCAAGCGGGCAAAGGTCAACGGACGAAAAGCGATGACGCCTCTTGAGTGATCCGCACCCCAACAACCAGAATGACAGTTCCAAAAGTACCCAAGCCCCTCAGATCCTGAGTGCTGCCTTCTGGCGCAGTCCGCTGGCGATCCTGTTTCTGGCGCTGGTCACCGTCGGCATCTCCCGGTCGATGCTGTTTGCGGTGCTGCCGCCCATCGCACGCGAGCTTGGCTTCACAGAGGTTCTCGTCGGGCTGATGTTTGCAGCAGCTGCTGGCATGTTTGCCATTACCTCGCCCCTATGGGGTCGCCTGTCGGACAGGGTAGGGCGGGTGCGCGTCATTGCCATCGGTCTGTCGGGCTTTGGCGTCTTCATGATGCTGTTCACGCTCGCCGTCGCGACGGGCCTTGCGGTTGCGCTGCCGCTGTGGGCGATCTTCCTGTTGATGTTCGTGCCGCGTGTGGCCTCTGCGGCAGCGTCTGCGGGCGTGTTCCCGGCAGCACAGGCTTATGTGGCGGACACCACGTCCGCGCGGGACCGCACATCGGGCACGTCCATGGTGGCAGCCGCCATGGGGTTTGGTCTCATCTCCGGGCCGGGCATTGCGGGGCTCATGTCTGCCTACGAGTTGCTGGCGCCCATGTATCTTGCTGCCGCACTCGGCATCATTGGGGGCCTCATGGCGTGGCGCCTGCTGCCCGAGCCGCCGCGCACACAGGCGCAAAAGGACGAACCACGCCCAAAGCTCAAAATCCGTGACAGGCGCATCATCGCCATGATGCCCATCTCCATGGCGATCTCGATGATGGTCGCTGTGACCCAGCAGACATCCGCTTTTTACTTTCAGGACATTCTGGGGCTCGACGCTGCGGGCACGGCACGGGCCACCGGGGCGGCCTTGATGATGATGGCCGGCGCGACACTGTTTGTGCAGACCGCCATCGTCCAGCGCCTCAGGCTTGCACCACCCATACTTATCTATGGAGGGCTTGTGCTGGCGGTTGCCGCCTACACGGTCCTCACCATGGCTGCGTCGTTCTGGATGCTCACCACAGGCCTTGTCATGGTTGGCATCGCCTTTGGTATGGCCAACCCGGGCATCTCGGCTGCCATCTCCCTGTCCGTGACCCCGAACGAGCAGGGCAGTGCGGCCGGCCTGAACGCCTCCATGAGCGCCACCGGCTTCATGATCGGCAGTCTCGTCGGCCCGGGCGGCTACACGCTGTCGCCGGACCTGCCGCATTATTTTGGTCTTGTGGCCCTCACCATCATCCTTGCCGGGGCGCTTTTTGTGCGCTTTCCCAACCCGAACAAGATGCCGCCGATTGATCCGTCTGACACGCCGGCTTGACGGGCCAAAAATCCCAGCGTGGCCGGGCACTTGCGGGGTGTTTTAAGCGTTTGACACAAAGGGGCGCGTGGCTATACTCCGGCGCCATCAAGCGGGCTCAACCGGAATCGGTCGGGCCCGCCTTTAATTTCCGGCAGTTTTCGGCGCTTTTTCCCTCATATTTCGGGGCTGCGACGGGCAACCGGCAACACCTAGCAACCTAGAGGCTGCACATGACCAAGCGCACAAGCGCCAAATACAAGATCGACCGCCGGATGGGTGAAAACATCTGGGGTCGTGCCAAGAGCCCGTTCAACACCCGTTCCTATGGTCCGGGCGAACATGGCCAGCGCCGCAAATCCAAGGTTTCTGACTTTGGTATCCAGCTGCGCGCCAAGCAGAAGCTCAAGGGCTACTACGGCGACGTCACCGAAAAGCAGTTCCGTGCGACGTACGAAGAAGCTGTGCGTCTGCGTGGTGACACCAGCGAAAACATGATCGGCCTGCTCGAGCGCCGTCTGGATGCGGTTGTGTATCGCTCCAAGTTCGTGCCGACTGTTTTTGCAGCACGTCAGTTCGTCAATCACGGCCACATCAAGGTCAACGGCAAGCGGGTGAACATCCCCAGCTACCGCGTCAAGGAAGGCGATGTGATTGAAGTCCGTGAAAAGTCAAAGCAGCTTCCGCTGGTGCTTGAAGCCATTGGCTCGCCCGAGCGTGACCTGCCGGACTATCTGGACGTTGACCACAACAAGATGACCGCAACCTATGTGCGTATCCCTCAGCTGATGGATGTGCCTTACCCGGTCACGATGGAACCCAACCTGGTGGTGGAATTCTATTCCCGCTAATTGGTTCTCATTCCAACGATCAAAAGGGCCGCTCGAAAGAGCGGCCCTTTTTCGTTTCAGCTAGTCGGCCCGCGACACAATCAGCTTGGTGAAGGGCTCGATCAATGCGTCTGCAGCATCTTCCCATGAAACAACCCGCGACGTGACGGGGGTTGGGTCAAAGGCCCCGGACTGAATGAGGGCCAGGGGTTCAGGCAACACCGAATGGGTATGAACCCAGCCGGTGTGGAGCGAGATCGAGTTGCGGTACATGTGGAACATCGGCACCGGCACGTCGCCGCCGATATAGATTGCGGCGGTTGTGGATGTGCAGACGCCGGCGCGTCCGGTCATGCGCAGGAGTTCAGCGACGGTTTCGGGCCGGCCGCTGGCATCGACAGTGATATCGAACCGCTCGCGAATGCCGTGGAGCCAGCTTTTCGAGAGTTCCCAGGTTTCAGCTCCATAGGATTCGGCAATGGCCAGCCGTGTCGTATCGTGGTCCGCATAGACCACGCGGCCAGCGCCCAGCGCCTTTGCGAACCCCACGGCAAAGAGACCGATGGATCCTGGCGCCGTTCCGCCGCAGACCAGCACGTCGGCACCGCGACGCTCGATGATGTGGGGGGCAATGGCGCGGTAGCCGTCGGGGATGTTGTCGCCAAGGCCCGAGGCTTTGAGCGGGTCCATGCCCGCGGGCAGGGCGGTCAGCATGGTGTCGGCCCAGGGCACCGGCACCACGTCCTGCAAGAAGCCACCCCATTCAGGGGCAGTTGGCGCCCAGCCATAGGCGGCTTCGCGCGGCACAGAGATGCACTGGGCGGTATGGCCACGGCCGCAATGGGTGCAATGCCCGCAGGCAATCTTCCACGGCATGATGACCCGGTCGCCGGGTTTAAGGCCCTTTACGTCAGGCCCAACCTCCAGCACTTCGCCGACGCCCTCATGCCCCAGAGGCACGGGGCCCTTGAGGGGAACAGCACCCTGAATGACTGCACCGTCCATGTCGCAGGTGGACACGACCATTGGTTTGACAAGGGCGCCGTCACTGCCGGGCAGTACGGGGGTGGGCACATCGCGCCATTGGACGTCGCGGGTGCCTATGTAGTTGAGCTGCTGCATCTGGTCTCTTTCTCAAATTGATTTAGACCAGTCTATATAATTTTGATCCTGTGCTATGTGGATTTCGTGCAAGGTAGTTTGCGGAACCAAAAAAGAGGCCAGCGACATGCCCCGGGCAGCAAAACACAAGCAGGCGTTGATCCATGCAGCCGTGGGCCTGTTCCGGCGGCGGGGCTATGGCGCCAGCGGTCTCAATGACATTCTCACGGCCTCCGGTGCGCCCAAGGGGTCGCTCTATCACTATTTTCCGGAAGGCAAGGAGCAGCTGGCGGAAACCACGGTGAAAGCCGGGGGCATTCTGGTAGGGCAGACGCTGGAGGGTCTTGCGGCGTCGACCAAGGACGGCCCGGCCTATCTGCGCGGCTTTGCAAAATTGCTGATCGGCTGGCTCGACGAGTCCAACTACGAAGAAGGCTGCCCGATCTCCACGGTGTTGCTGGAGATGGCAGGGGAGAGCGACAGGATCCGGGAGCAGGGTCATGCGGCCTATGATAGATGGCGCCAGGTGACCGGGGATAAGTTTGTGGCGGATGGCTTGTCGCGCAGGGATGCAACAGCGCTTGCAACCCACACGCTGGCTGCCTTTGAAGGGGCCCTGATGATTGCACGGGTCGAAAAAAAGGATGCCGCGATCAAGACCGCGGCATCCTTGTTGTCTGCTCAGGTAAAGGCGATGAAAGCGGCTTAGGCCTTTGTTGTCTGCGCCACTCATCCATGTCATCGTTCTTCGATGAACTACGTGCAGCTACTTCTGGTTTTGGGCTTGGTGGTCGGCGCTATCAATCCCGCGTCCGCAACGGATTCCGCGCTGGTTCCGCTAGAGAACCTTGAAGCAAATGTGGAAGCCTCAGATTATCTGGTTTCCGTGACCTTGCGATGTTCGGCGCTTCTCTCTGCATTGGGCAAAACCGCCGCAAGAGCAGGGATGGAGCAAGCGGCGGAAGACTATTCTTGGAATGGCAAAGCGTTTCTGCGAATAGCAACGATCAATGGGCAGAAGGCTCTACCACACGTGGATCCTGAAGAGGTAACAGCTCAACAGCTAAAACGTCTGGTGCCGGATCATCTGCACTATCTTGAGCTGATGAATAAGCGGTTGGACGATCAGCAGACCATATTTGGTGGTGGTGGTCTTCTAGATCGCGACATGGGATTCTGTCAGAGTACAATGGATGAATTCAAGCAGCGCGCTCTTGCTGATGGCAACAAGGCCGGCGCAGGAGTCTTCCGCTAGTCAAGCTTGCCGGGCCTAGGCCTCTGCCTGTTCTTCCATGGCAATGCCTTTACCGGCGAAGTAGTCGCGCAGCTCGCCTTCTTCAAACATTTCGCGGAGGATGTCGCAGCCGCCGACGAACTCACCCTTCACGTAGAGCTGGGGAATGGTCGGCCAGTTTGAGAACTGCTTGATGCCTTCGCGCACATCGTCATCTTCCAGCACATTCATCGACGAGAATTTCACGCCGAGATAGCTGAGGATCTGCACGACAGTTGAAGAAAAGCCGCACTGAGGGAACACGGGCGTGCCCTTCATGAACAGCATCACATCATCTGACTTGATGGCGGCGTCGATTTTGTCGAATGCGGGAGTATCACTCATAGCGGTGTCCTTCAGGTTTCTAAGCCTATTTTGGCGCAGATGTTTGCAGTGCCAGGGCATGCAGTTCGCCACCCATGCGGCCCTGCAGCGCGTCGTAAACCATCTTGTGCTGCTGGACGCGGGTGAGGCCGGCGAAGGCCGGTGTTTTGACGACGGCGGAATAGTGATCTCCGTCGCCCGCCAGATCCTCGATCACGACTTCAGCATCAGGCAATGCCTCGCGGATCAATTTTTCGATCTCTGCTGCGGCCATGGCCATGGGTTACGCTCCTAAACTCTTAGTTTCTTTGCGGTTTTCCCGTTGTCGGGAGGCTAATGGGTAGCATCCATGTAAGCCGGGAACCAGCCCTCGTGGGCCTCGCGTAATGTCTCAACAGATATGGGGTCACACCCCTGCGCCGTCAATTGCGTGCCACCAGCCTTGCCCAGATGGCGGGCTGTCACACCAGCCTTGCCAGCCGCCTTCAGGGCTTGCTGAACCAGGTTCGCGGGCAGGGCGATGACATAGCGGGACTGATCTTCGCCAAACAGCGCTGCGTGGGCTTCAATACCGTCGGGAAGCGTAACTTCCGCACCCACATTGCTGGAGACGCAGAGTTCAGCCAGGGCGACGTAGAGGCCGCCGTCGGACAGATCATGCACGGCGGACAAACGTCCGGTGCCAATGAGCCCGCGCACGAAGTCACCGTTGCGGCGTTCGATCTCAAGATTGATGGGCGGCGGGGCGCCACCCTCCTTGTCGAGGTCCATACCGAGGATGTCGCGGATATAGAGCGATTGACCCAGATAGCCCTTTTCTTCACCAATCAGGATCAGCTCGTCGCCATCCTTCATGCCGTCGGTGCGGGCATAGATGCGGGCGTCTTCAATGAGGCCAATGCCGCCAATGGCAGGCGTCGGCAGAATGCCGGTGCCGTTGGTTTCGTTGTAGAGCGACACGTTGCCGGAGACGACCGGATAGTCCAGCGCCTCGCAGGCTTCCTTCATGCCGAGGATGCAGCCCGCAAACTGTCCCATGATTTCAGGGCGTTCCGGGTTGCCGAAATTCATGCAATCGGTGATCGCCAGCGGCTTGGCACCGGTCGCGACAAGGTTTCGCCAGGTTTCTACAACCGCCTGCTTGCCGCCTTCCTTGGGGTCGGCTTTGCAATAGCGCGGGGTCACATCAACGGTGGTCGCGAGTGCTGTGTTGGTGCCATGTACACGCACTACACCGGCGTCGCCGCCGGGGCGCTGAATGGTGTCGCCCATAATGGTGTGATCATACTGTTCGTAGATCCAGCGACGCGAGGAGAGGGCGGGCGAGCCCACCATCTTCACCAGTGTCTGGGCTGCATTGTCGGGTGCTGCAGCCTTGGCCGTCTCAAACGGTTTTGGTGCCTTGGTGAACTCGTAAGGACGCTCATACATCGGCGCGTCGTCGTTGAGGCTGTCCAGCGGCAGGTCTGCCACCATCACGCCCTTGTGGCGCACGACCATGCGGCCCGTGTCGGTGATGGTGCCGATGACGGCGAAGTCGAGCTGCCACTTTTCAAAGATCGCGCGGGCTTTGTCTTCGCGGCCCGGCTTCAGCACCATGAGCATGCGCTCCTGGCTTTCAGACAGCAGCATTTCGTAAGCTGTCATGGCGTCTTCGCGGCAGGGCACGTCATCAAGGCTCAGCTCAATGCCGACATTGCCTTTGCCCGCCATCTCAACAGATGAGGATGTGAGACCGGCAGCGCCCATGTCCTGAATGGCGACGATGGCGTCTTCCGCCATCAGCTCAAGGCAGGCTTCCAGCAAAAGTTTTTCCGTGAACGGATCACCCACCTGCACGGTCGGGCGTTTTTCCTGGCTGTCATCGTCGAACTCGGCAGACGCCATGGTGGCACCGTGAATGCCGTCACGGCCGGTCTTGGAGCCCACATAGACGACCGGGTTTCCGATGCCGGACGCCGCCGCATAGAAGATGTTGTCCGCCGGCGCGAGGCCGACGCACATGGCGTTGACCAGAATGTTGCCGTTATAGGCTGGGTCAAACTCAACCTCGCCGCCAACGGTGGGCACGCCAAAGCAGTTGCCGTAGCCGCCGATGCCAGAGACCACGCCTTCCACAAGGTGGCGGGTCTTTTCATGTTCCGGCGCGCCAAAGCGAAGCGCATTGAGATTGGCAACCGGGCGCGCACCCATGGTGAAGACATCGCGCATGATGCCGCCGACGCCGGTGGCTGCGCCCTGATAGGGCTCGATGAAAGACGGGTGGTTGTGGCTTTCCATCTTGAAGACGGCGGCCAGGCCATTGCCGATATCCACAATGCCTGCATTCTCGCCGGGACCACAGATCACCTGCTCGCCGGTGGTCGGAAGCTGCTTCAACCACACGCGGGATGACTTGTAGGAGCAGTGCTCGGACCACATGACGGAGTAAACGCCAAGCTCGGTCATGGTTGGGGTGCGGTTCAGGGCACGCAGCACACGGGCGTATTCTTCTTCGGAGAAGCCATGTTCCTTGACGATCTGAGGTGTGATCTCAGGCTCGTGGACGCCGGGGTCAGCCTGGGGGAGTTCCTGCTCGTTTGAAACAGCTTCACTCATGAGGAAAGGGCCTCCAGAAGACCTTCAAACATTGGGCGGCCATCGCTGCCGCCTAGGGCAGGCTCAATCAACCGCTCCGGGTGGGGCATCATGCCGAGCACCCGCAGATCATCCGAATAGATGCCGGCAATATTGCCGCGCGAGCCATTGGGGTTGGCGTCCTCGTTCGGCGCGCCCTCCTTGGTGACATAGCGGAACGCCACGCGGCCTTCGCCTTCAAGACGGGCCAGGGTTTCGTCATCCGCAAAATAGTTGCCATCATGATGCGCGATGGGAATGCGGATCGGTTTGCTGGTCGCGTATTTGCGGGTGAAGGCTGTGTCGTTGCGCTCAACGCTCAGATGCACGTCCTTGCACAGGAACTTGAGGTCCGCATTGCGCATCAGGGCGCCGGGCAAAAGGCCCGTTTCAGTCAGCATCTGGAAACCGTTGCAGATGCCCAGCACATGGGCGCCATCTTCCGCGCGCTTCTTGACGGCAGCCATTACCGGCGAGCGGGCGGCCATGGCACCGGCACGCAGATAGTCGCCATAGGTGAAGCCGCCGGGCAGGACCACAAGGTCGCACTCGGGAAGGTCTGTTTCCGTGTGCCAGACCTGTGTCGGCTTGCGTCCGGTGATGCGCTCCAGCGCCACCAGCGTATCCCGGTCACAATTGGAACCGGGGAAGATAATGACTGCGCTTTTCATCTAGCTTGGAAGTCCTTGCCCATCGGGGGATAGATTGTGAAGCCCTGTCCGCCCGTCAATTGCGTGCCGTTAGTCCAGCTCATGACGATATCGGTTGCCTGCTGGTCGCCAAAGCTACAATGGCTCTGCTGCATGTAGGTGACGTCGTCAATCGTAACGAAAACCGACAACAGTATCATCGGTGCAGCAGGGTGATCGTCCGACACAATTAAGAAGTGTCTCTCGGGGTCTTCTACTGAGTAAGTCCGGATGCCATTTTCATTCAGAAACTGCGGCAGTTGCTCAATCATCTTGACCAATGCATCGAACCCGAGCGTGCAGTCCAATACGACGATTGGGGTCTCATCAGGGTAGGGACTTTTGGCGGATGCAGACGTTGCTGTCGCCGTCGATACACTGATCCAAACTCCCAGCACGAAACAGATTGATCGCGCCTTAAGTCTCATTATGCGGCGTCCAGTTCGATCGTGTAGTTTTCGATCACCGTGTTGGCGAGGAGCTGTTCGCACATGTCCTTGACGGCGGCTTCTGCCTTGGCGGCATCGGTTTCTTCGAGGTCCAGTTCAATGACCTTGCCCTGACGGACATCGCCGACGCCGGAGAAGCCCAGATTGCCGAGCGTCTTTTCGATGGCTTTGCCCTGGGGGTCGAGAACGCCGTTCTTAAGCGTGACGTGAACGCGTGCCTTCATGGACATGTTCTCCAGCCGGTTCTGGCGGAGCTCCTTGATGCTCGCCGCATGTCAGATACATGCAGGCGAGGGTTCGAATCAGGTTGGTGCGTATGCTGAAAATATCAGCGGGTGCACCGGCGTGCCCACTGGTGGGCGCATGGCAGCTACCTGACCAGACTTACTTCACAAGCACGGGGCCCGTGCGGGGTGTCTGGTCTTCGTTTTCCATCAGGATGCCGAGGCGGCGGGCCACCTCCTGATAGGCATCCATCAGCCCGCCCAGGTCACGGCGGAACCGGTCCTTGTCGAGCTTTTCGTTTGTGGCGGTATCCCACAGGCGGCAGGAGTCCGGGCTGATTTCATCAGCCAGAATGACCCGCATCATCTCGCCTTCGAAGTGGCGGCCAAACTCGATCTTGAAGTCGATGAGCTTGATGCCGATCCCCAGAAACAGGCCGGACAGGAAGTCATTGATGCGCAGGCTCATGGCCATCATGTCGTCGATTTCCTGGGGCGTTGCCCAGGCGAAAGCCGTGATGTGCTCTTCGGTGACCAGCGGATCGTCCAGTTCGTCGGACTTGTAGGCAAATTCGATGATCGAGCGGGGAAGGGGCGTGCCTTCCTCAATGCCAAGGCGCTTGGCCAGGGAACCGGCGGCGACATTGCGGATCATCACTTCGATGGGGATGATCTCGACTTCCTTCACCAGCTGCTCACGCATGTTGACGCGTTTGAGGAAGTGGGTGGGAATGCCGATCTCGCCCAGACGCGTAAACACGTATTCGGAAATACGGTTGTTGAGGACGCCCTTGCCTTCGATCAGATCGTGTTTCTTGTTGTTGAAGGCGGTCGCGTCGTCCTTGAAATGCTGAACAAGCGTGCCTGGCTCGGGACCCTCATAGAGGATCTTGGCCTTGCCTTCATAGATTTTTCTGCGGCGAGTCATCAATTGGGAATCCATCTTGGATTGGCGCCAAAACTGGCGGATTGTGCGGTGCGACCACTTGACCTCAAGCGCGCCCGTGCACACGTGTTGCTTTAGCGGAAATTGGGGGCTATGCCTAGCCGAAGTTCAGGGCTGGCATATGGTCAAAATCCCTGAAATTTGGCAGTTTTCTGTCTGTTCGTGGGGGCAATGCCCCACAGCATGGCACCCATTTGGCAAGAGGCGTTTCGAGATGAGTTCACTAGACAAGCGCGGCAAGGACTTTGAGAACAAGTTCGCCCACGATCAGGAACTCGAATTCAAGGCTGTTGCCCGCCGCAACAAGCTGCTGGGGCTATGGGCCGCAGAGGCCATGGGCCTGACCGGTAACGATGCGGATGCCTATGCCAAGGAAGTGGTCAAAGCGGACTTCGAAGAAGCTGGCGAAGAGGACGTGTACCGCAAGGTGGCCGGCGATCTTGAAGCCCGCAGCGTCGACAAGTCAGAGCACCAGATCCGCCGCACCATGCAGGAACTCATGGTCAAGGCCCGCGAGCAGGTCGCCAACGAAGGCTAAGGCCAAAGTTGCATGCCCGGCGCTCCGCACGGCGTCCTGCCCGGCGCTGCTTCTATTTTTTCCGAATTGTTGAAGCAAGCAGCGCCGCGTACTGACGCAGCGCTGTTTCGCGTATCTGGGCTTCGTCTGCTGTCGGCTTGAGCCAGGCATCGCGATGCCGGTGCATGGACGGCCAGGCCAGCATTTCAACGGCGTTGCGGGCTGCGACATCGGGCACGATTCCCGGTTCGGCCCATTTGGCGATCAGGTGTGTCAGGTCGCCCATCAAGGCTCCGTGCATGCGGGTAGCCTGCATCTTTTCAATTTCAGGCAGCTCCAGCGACAGCCGGTCGATCAGCCAGATGCCCTTGCGGTTGGCGGATTGCAGGTCATACGCCTCCGCACCTATTTGCTTGAGCGTCGCAAGGGTCGGCGGTGTCTTTGCCTTCAAGGCTGCGGTCAGTGTGTCCCAGTGGGCGAGCTGCGCAATCCGCCTCTCACTCAGATCAACAATCTCGTCAGGTGTCATTGGTGTGATGGGCAGCGGTCCGTCCGGCAGGCCATCTCCCAGGGCATGAAGAACCGCAAGGGTGAGCAGTCCCTCCTTGCCCTTGGCGTAGCTGTAGAGGGCTGCCGGCGAGAGATCGGCGGCTTTTGCCACGTCTGCCATCTGGGTGCGCAGATAGCCTGTGCGGCTGATGCACTCAAAAGCGGCCCGGGCCACAACTTCCAAGCGTTCCTGCGGGGTTTCGCCTCTTTTTGAGCGGCGGGAGGGCGGTCTGTTGGCTGGCATGTCGACTCACTGATTTCGCTTCGTAGGCATCTTACCCCTTGACGGCGCGCATTAATTAAATAAATCATTCATTCAATTAGTGAGCAACCATTCGGGATATCACGCCATGCCCTTCTCCCAGCTTATCCGCCACGTCGCGTTTGCCAGCACTGGTCTTCTGCTTGCCGTCACCAGCGTGCAGGCGCAGGATCCCCGACCCCAGACGCCGGGCTGGTCGCATTACGGGGGTGATGCCGGTGGCAGCCGATACAGCCCAGCGCAGGACATAACGGCGGACACGGTCGGTGACCTGGAGATGGCGTGGGAATATTCGACCGGCGATATGGATACGCGTCCTGAGGCGGTGGCAAAGAGCGCGTCCGAAGGCACGCCCATTCTGGTCAATGGCCGCCTGACCTACTGCACGCCGTTCAACGAAATCATCGCGCTGGACCCGGGCACGGGTGAGGAGCTCTGGCGGTATGACCCGGGTATCGCCACGGACTATGAGCCTGCCAACCAGTATGTCTGTCGCGGTGTTGTCCATTGGGAAGACACACAGGCCGAGCCGGGCGCTGCGTGCGCTGCGCGCATCTTCATGGGGACAGCGGACAGCCGGGTGATCGCTGTTGATGCAGCCACTGGCGACCCGTGCGCTCAGTTCGGTGAGACAGGGCAGGTGAAGATCAATCCCGGCATGGATCTGTGGTGGCCGGGCGAATTTCAGATTACGTCGCCGCCGGTGACAGTGGGTGACGTTGTTGTCGTCGGCTCTGCCATTGGCGACAACGCCCGCGCGGATGCGCCCAAAGGTGCGGTGCGTGCATTCGACATCCGCACCGGCGAGCCGCGCTGGGAGTTTGACGCGGTGGTGCGCGGTGCTGCGGAGCAACCGGGCAACTGGCGGGCGGAGGATGCCGCGCGGACCGGCCACGCCAATGTGTGGGCGCCGATGTCTGTTGATCACGAGCGGGGCCTGGTCATTCTGCCGACGTCGTCTCCCTCGCCAGATTTTTATGGCGGCGCGCGTCCTGGCGACAATCGCTACGCCAATTCTGTTGTGGCTCTCGACGGAGCTACCGGTGACGTGCGCTGGCACTTCCAGACGGTGCATCACGATGTGTGGGACTATGACCTGCCTGCACAGCCGAGCCTTGTGACCATCAACAAGGGCGACGGCCCGCGTGACGTTGTGGTGCAGGTCGCCAAGACCGGGTTCGTGTTCGTGCTGGACCGCGACACGGGCGAGCCGGTGTTCCCGGTGGATGAAGTGCCCGTGCCGCAGGACGGCGCGCCGGGGGAAGTTCTGTCGCCGACCCAACCCATGCCGCAAAAGCCACCGGCGCTGGTGCCCCACAGCATCAGCCCGGACGATGCATGGGGGCTCACCTTTTGGGACCGCGGGGCCTGCCGCGACATGATTGCCCAGTACAGGAACGATGGCCTCTTCACGCCGCCCAGCGAACAGGGGACGCTGATGTTCCCGTTCTCCGGCGGTGGTGCCAACTGGGGTGGCATGGCGTTCAACCCGCAGACCCAGCTGATGTACGTCAACACCTCGCGCGCGCTGCACGTGGTGAAGCTCATTCCGCGTGATGACTTTGCTGCCGCCAAGGAAGCAGAACCCAACAAGGAAATCAGCGCCCAGGTGGGCACCCGCTACGGCATGAAGCGCGACCTGGTGCTGTCGCCGATCAGTTTGCCGTGCAACAAGCCTCCGTTCGGCGTGCTGCACGCCATTGATCTGTCGACGGGCGAGATCGCGTGGGAATCTACGTTGGGTACGGTGCGCGACATGGCGCCGGTTCCCATTCCCTGGGAGCTGGGTACGCCCAATTTCGGGGGTCCGCTGGTGACAGCCGGTGGCCTCGTTTTCATTGGTGCGGCCATGGATGATTATCTGCGCGCATTTGATGCCAAGACCGGCGAAGAACTGTGGAAAGGCCGGTTGCCCGGTGGCGGGCAGGCCACGCCCATGACCTATGAGTGGCAGGGCAGGCAGTATGTGGTGATTTCTGCTGGTGGGCATTCGCGCTCGACGACGACGTTGAATGACCGGGTTGTTGCTTTCGCGCTGCCATAGGCGATTGTCGCCATAGGTGGCGTGGCAAAACTCGCGGTAGGATGGCGCACCGGAAGAATCGGAGTGCCGCCCATGTCGCCTGCAAAATCCAAGTCCGTGCCCAGATCGGGGCCCAGCCTCAAAGACGGCAAGGGCTTTGACCGGCCTGCAGCCGCGCTGGCGCTGCTCGGCTTCTTTTATCCCATCCACTACAAGGCCGGCATCAAGGTGGAAGACGCCCTGCGCGACAAGGGTGTGATGGGCGAGCTTGGCCGCCATCAGGTGGCGGTCCTCTGGCACATCCACTCGGCCGGCGAGAATGGCACCATGATGCGCCGCAAGGACATCGAGCAGTCTTTGCGCTCGTGGTTCGATATTTCCAGTGCGGCTATCACCAAGGCCATTCGGGCCATGGCGTCGCCGCCCCTGTCACTTGTGGTGCAGGAAGAAGACCCCAATTCGGCACGCGAAAAAATCGTGCGGCTGACACCCAAGGGTGCCAAGCACATTGCCGCCATGATGGATCGAGGCGTCGAGGTTATCAAAGAGATGATGGAGCCGATGGACGAAGCGACCATCCGCGAAGGCATCAAGTTTTTCCAGGCCATCACGAATTCTATCGTGATGATGGAGAGCGGGGATAAGTCTTAAGACCCATGCGGCCTCCGCCCGATGGATTGTCCGGTTAAACCGGACAATGGGGCGCTGTTGATTGGCACCCACGACCCGTATCTCCGGACTTGATCCGGAGCCTACTCGCAAACGATCAACTGCATGGCAATCGAGAGTGGATACCGGATCACGTCCGGGGGTGCGGGTTCTTCAACGCACCACAAACACGTCACCCCGCGACACTGTCGCGGGGCCCAGGGCGCAGGCGGAGCCCCTCCACCTGCCTTTGCTGGATTCCGCGATAAGGGCGCGGAATGACATGTCGTGTGGGGATCTAGGAGAACGCCTTCACAGCCTGATTGGTGTCCATGAAATCGCGGAACTTGAGCCACTTGCCATCGCGCATGGTGATCACATGCACGAAGTCGGACTTGATGTCCCGGCCCGTCGACTTGGCGGTGAGGTGCAGCACACCGGTCACAATCACCTTGTCCTTGTCAGACAGAAACTCCAGCGGATCAAAGACGTGAATATCCACCGATGACAGAACGGTTTCAAAAAACGTCCGTGCACCCTCCATGCCGTCATACATGCCCGCATAGGGGATGATGTCGTCGGGGCCGTAAAACTCGATGCGAATGTCATCATTGCAGTGAGACAGGATGGCGGGAATGTCGCCGGCGCCGAAGGCGGCAAACAGCTGTTGGGTGGCGGCGATGTTGTCTTCCTGAAGGCTCATTGTGCGGCGTCCTTTATTTTTGGTGTCAGGTGAAGGTTGAGCGTGGCGAGCCCGTGGTTGAGAAGGCTGGCACGCTGTGGCTCAGACCCGCTGCCGGTTTCGGTGATGGCGCCGTAGCGATCCAGAAGCGCATTCATCAGTTCGCGTGCTTCGGCTTTGGCAAGCGCTGAGCCCAAGCAGTGATGCACACCGACGCCGAAGGTCAGTTGTTTGTTGAGGTTCGTGCGGTCGATATCGAATTTTTCCGGGTCGGGGAACATGGCCGGGTCGTGGTTGGCTGCTGCAAAGAACAGCGCCACCCAGTCACCCTTCCTGATCTGCTGTCCGCCCACTTCAACGTCTGCTTCGGCGATGCGGAACAGGCGTTGCGGCGGGCCGGAGTGACGCAGGCTTTCATTCATGAAGCCTTCGATGTCGTCCCGGTTGGCGCGCAGGCGCTCGGTCATCTCCGGCATGGTGGCGAGGTGATGCAGCAGATTGCCCAGCAGGAACGTCGTCGTCTCGGCACCTGCCACCACAAGCGTCAGGCAGAAGCGGATGACCTCATCGCGGGTGAGTTTTTCGCCGTCGGCTTCGGCGGTCAGCAACGCCCGCATCAGGCTGTCGGGCACGTCCTTGCCGGCCGCCAGTGCTTCGTCCATCGCCGTCACCTGCTCCACAAAGTAGGTGTAGAGCTCCACGTTGGAGGTCTGGCGTTCTTCAGGCGTCAGGTCTGCGGACAGCATGAAGGCTGTGCCCCAGTGGCGGAACTTGGCGGCGATCTCGTTGGGCAGCCCCAGCAGATGCACCATCACGCGGGCGGGCAGGGCAGCGCAGATGTCACTCATGGCTTCAACCTTGCCGCCGCTGGCGCTCTCTACTTCGTCCAGCAGCGTATGCACCATCTTGCTCACATAAGGCGATAGCTCTTCGATGCGTTTGCGGGAGAAGGCAAGGTTGACGATGTTGCGCAGGCGGTCGTGTTCCGGGTTGTCATGGTTCACCAGCATCAGGGTCGGGGCGGATGAGCCTTCCTGCAGCGGGTCACGGGACGAGAATGTGCGGTGGTCGCGGGCGGCCTTGGACACCTGGTCATAGTCCAGCAGCACCCAGGCATTCACCGGTTCATCTTCACCGGGCACGGTGCCGGGTGGATAGTCGCGATAGCCCTGCACCGGTGCGTGCGGTCTCAGTCTTGTATAGAGTGGATAGGGATTGGCGATTGTGTCGCCGCTGGGCAAGTCTGCGACAAGTGCAGCAATGTCGTCAGCCATAGATTTCCTCCCCAGGAAACGCCTGATGGGTGGGAGGAGGACGCGCCGCCTCCCTTATTATTGACGCAGTATATTGTTTACTGAGTTAACAATCAAGGAGGCGAAATCGGTGTTGTTAATCGCGCCATTGGCCGATTGAAAACTGTTCGCCATCCTCCGGCTTGGTGACCCTTTAGCCCTCCGGCTTGACCGGAGGGGTGGGATCCATGCAGCGTTCGCAGCTTGGATTGTCCGGTTAAACCGGACAATGGCGTTGTGGGATGACATTACCCACTTTCCTGCCGTATCCCCGGACTTGATCCGGGGTCCACTCTCATCTGCTGCAGCATGGAGCGTCGGCGATTAGGCTCCGGATCAAGTCCGGGGATACGGGGTTGTTTTAGCTGCCCCGCGCTTCCTTCAGCCTGTGTGCCAATCCCTCAAGTGTTGTCAGGTGACGGTCCTTCTTGGGGGGATCGTAGGTTGTGGCGTTGACGGCGCGCACAAGCACCCGGCGGATCGACAAGTCGTCGGGGTCCTGGTCCACGTCCAGCACGTTGAGGCAGCAGGTGTCCTGCTCGAACTGGCCGAACGTCTTGAGGCCGGTGCCCAGCGCCCAACCCAGGATGATGCGGTTGACGCCGCCATGGGCCACCAGCGCCATGTGGTGCCAGTCCGGCTTTTTCAGCAGACCTTCAAAGGCGGGCACCACGCGGGCCTGAAAATCTTCAAAGGCCTCGCCATTGCGATAGCGCATGCCGGGCTCGTGGGCGTTCAAAAAGGCATAGGCCACTTCGTCCAGATCATCGGGCAGGGGCACCGGGTCCGGCGCGCCGCCCTGTTCATAGGCTGCCTGTGCACGGTCCGAGCGCAGCTCTTCGAGGTCCGGCACTTCTTCCGTCGGTACGTCGCGGTCGCCGAGAATGCGGGCCAGGGTCTGCCTGGTGCGCGGCAAGCCCGTGTTGACGGCCTTGTCCAAAGGCACGTCGGCCATCATGCCGCCCATGGCGTCCGCTTCGGCTTGTCCCTGTGGCGTTAGATGCACGGCACGGGGGTCTGCCACGATGGAGCCATCCTTGGTGACATAGGCCACGTCGCCATGGCGAAACAGATAGACGCGGCGGCGCAGGGCACCATCAAAGGCAATGCGTGGTTCGGGTGTCATTTGGGGGAACTCCGGGACAGGGGATTTATGTTTCGCCAATCAGTATAGGCCTTCGACAACATTTGTGTGGCGGATGATCCATGTTCCGTGTCCCCGGACTTGATCCGGGGCCTACTCGCAAATGATCAACCGCACAGCAAATGAGAGTGGACCCCGGGTCGAGCCCGGGGATACGGCAAGTGCAAGACAGCCGCAAACCTCCGCACGCGAAACCTCGCTGCGATCATCCATTTCGTCTTGCCCCCTTAAGGGAGCGGGAGCACCCAAGGCCTGCTCATGCGCAGGTCTCGTGGCGATATCGTGTCACAAGAGAGCGGTCCTTGAGCGCTCCACACGCAAATGTCTTCAGCGATGAACTGGGACGGTGACCGATTGGGCATTACCCCAACCTTGATCACCGCGAGCCTTGCGTCCGCATCCCGCACTTTGGAACGGCACGGTTGGATACGGGGCCAGCTTTTCCACGGCGTGACCAGGCCCGACCCATCGCTGCCCTTGCAGCACGCACCCGTCACTTGCGTGCTTCGGCCCTGCGCGCACGGTCCACGTTCCCAAGGACCTGCCACTCGCATTGCCTTCCAGGCATTCGCATCTCCCACCCAAGTCCGGACGGCCCGGATGCCCTTGTGGCAGGAGATACGACCATTATCGGTGACCCTGAGAGACCGGGGATAAGTTTTTGAAATTTTTTGCTAACATCCACTTCTCGCATCACTGGAGCAGCAATTTTGAAAACCCAACTCGACCTCGAAAATAAAGAGTTCGATGAGCACGAACGCCGTTTCATTGCCGACATCAAAAAGTACGGTTGGTATGGCCATCACATATTTGAAAGTGAGGATTGGCCCAAGTTCTCATTCACTAGTGGCTTCTGGCTTCGATATGGATTTCCAGAAATTGTTGTCTTTTCCATGGAGTTTGAAACGGCCCAATTGATTCTGGGTGGCGTAAAGGACCAACTCGAAGATGGCGTGCGATTTCAACTCGGGGTGCCCGTGCAGAACGTACTTGTGAATGACGTTGTTTTTCTGCCTGTCGACAAGAAATTCTATGAAGACCTTGGTTGGACGCGGTGGTTCTACCTCGGCGATGATTTCGAGTGTGTCCAGCTTGTTTGGCCGACGCAGAAAACGATATTTCCCTGGAGCAACAATGCTCCGCGCGAATATCTAAATGCTCAGCCGGACCTCACAGGCGGCGACTGGCTTGGACGGCTGCAGTAGCTGAATTGCCTACCGACTTTTTGCAGTCTGGAAAACATGCGTGATGGTCGGCATCTGAACCGCGTCAAAGCCCATGGCCTGCCAGAACACACCTGCCGCATCGCTTGCCTGTGCATTGCAGGTGAGGGTGGGGCAGATGCGGAGACCGTGCGTCATGCAAGCCCTGGCCAGCGCAGTGGCAATGCCGGACCGGCGATACGGTGGCAGCACGTAAAACCGCCGCACGCGCATGGCGGGCTCATCCAGACCGTCTTCGCGGGTGATTCCACCGATGCCGGCAAGCTGGCCATGCTGAAAGGCTGCGAACAGCGCGGCGTTGTGCTGATTGAAGCGCTGCTCGCCGGTGTGCCACTGGTCCACCAGCATGGAGATATTGCGTATCCCCTCGGCTTTGCTGGCTGTCACAAGCGCGTCGATGCCATCGGGCAGTGCGTCATGAACCAATTCAATCTGCACTGCCATAATGGGATTACCCAAACACCCGCTTGAAGATCGTGTCGACGTGTTTGGTGTGGTAGCCGAGGTCAAACAGGTCTTCGAGTTCGGCGTCTGACAGGACCACGTCTTCGTCGGCTTTCAGCAGGTCGAGGAACACGCCTTCGCCGCGCCACACTGGCATGGCGTTGCGCTGGACCAGACGGTAGCTGTCTTCGCGGCTGACGCCTTTTTGCGTCAGGGCGAGGAGCACGCGCTGGGAGTGCATGAGGCCGCCGAGCTTGTCCATGTTGGCCTGCATGTTTTCCGGATAGACCAGCAGCTTGTCCATGACGCCGGTGAGGCGCACGAGGGCGAAGTCGAGGGTGACGGTGGCGTCCGGGCCGATCATCCGTTCGACGCTTGAATGCGAGATATCGCGCTCGTGCCACAGGGCGACGTTTTCCATGGCCGGCAGGGCCATGCCGCGCACGAGGCGGGCGAGGCCGGTGAGGTTCTCGGTCAGGATCGGGTTGCGCTTGTGCGGCATGGCCGACGAGCCCTTCTGGCCTTCGGAGAAGAACTCTTCAACTTCGAGAACTTCCGTACGCTGAAGATGGCGTACTTCCGTTGCCAGCCGCTCAACCGATGAGGCGATGACGCCGAGCGTTGCAAAGAACTGGGCGTGGCGGTCGCGGGGGATGACCTGCGTCGAGACGGGCTCTGGCACGAGGCCCATTTCCATGGCCACGTGCTCTTCGACGCTTGGGTCAATATTGGCAAACGTGCCGACGGCGCCGGAGATGGCGCAGGTGGCGATGTCGGCGCGGGCCTGTTCAAGGCGCATGCGGCCGCGCTCAAATTCCGCATAGGCCTGCGCCAGCTTGAGGCCGAAGGTCGTGGGTTCCGCGTGGATGCCGTGGGAGCGGCCAATGGTGACCGTGTCCTTGTGCTCGATCGCGCGCTTCTTGAGGGCCGCAAGCAACGCGTCCATGTCCGCCAGCAGCAGGTCGGCGGCGCGGGTGAGCTGGACGGAGAGGCAGGTGTCCAGCACGTCGGACGAGGTCATGCCCTGGTGGACGAAGCGGCTGTCTTCGCCGATGAACTCGGCCAGGTGGGTCAGGAAGGCGATGACGTCGTGCTTCACTTCGCGCTCGATCTCGTCGATGCGTGCCACGTCAAACTTGGCCTTGGAGCCCTTGTCCCAGATGTTTTTGGCGGCTTCTTCGGGAATGACACCCAGTTTGGCGAGCGCGGTGCAGGCATGGGCCTCGATCTCGAACCAGATGCGGAACTTGGTTTCGGGCGACCAGATGTCGGCCATTTCCGGGCGGCTGTAACGGGGGATCATGTGGCGGCTCCAAAACCTGCGTGAGTCTTATGTGGTGCGGGTGTTGATACGCCAAGGCCCCGCACACTTCCACCACGATTAACGCGAAGGAGGCATGCGGGGCTGGCAGCGTCGAGGCGGGTGCTCCGCCGGTGGGAATGGAGACGACCCTAGCGGGCCTCACCTGACGCAAGGGGGGAGCGCAGGGCGAAGGCGCCATCGCCCAGAAGGGCCTGCACCAGATTTGCGAAAATCCAGATCACCGGGAATTCCCAGCCGCCGCCGGGGTTGGAGAACACCCAGCCATTGGGCAGGTGGACCAGCGCTGCGCCGATCAAAACCGGTACCAGGGCCAGCGCAACGGCGCGGGTGTGCAGGCCGAGGATCAAGGCCAGCCCGCCGGCGACCTCTGCGAAGATCACAGCGTAGGCCGTGACACCGGGAAAACCCTGGCTTTCAAAGAAGGCCACTGTGCCGGCGGGTGTAAAAACCAGCACTTTCAGTAGGCCATGGGCGAGGAAGGCTACTCCCAACGTGACGCGCAGCAGCGTGGCGGCGAGGGGAGCGGTTGAGGCGTGCAGCTCGTTTTGAGCGAGAAGTGTCTTGAACATGGGTCATCTCCAGAAGGGTGTTTGTGGTCTGTGTGTCTCGATGGAGATGAAGGTAGGTGTTCCTCTGATAAGGATAATCGGGTAGATAAGAACAATATTGTTTCCTGAATAGGATAAATCAGATGGACCGGTTATCGACCCTGGAAGTCTTCGTGGCGGTGGCGGAGCGGGGCAGTTTTTCCAAGGCGGCGGAGGATTTGGGCTTATCGAATTCGGCGGTCTCCAAACAGGTGGCTGCCCTTGAGGATCGGCTGGGCGCCCGGCTGCTCAACCGCACGACTCGGCGGGTGAGCCTCACCGATGTGGGGCAGGCCTATTGGGAGCGGGCGCGGGCGGTGCTGGCTGATCTGGAAGAGGCGGATGCGGCTGCGGCCAGTCTGCATGACGAGGCCCGCGGCCTGCTCAAGCTATCCGTGCCGTTTTCCTTCAGCCTGCGGCATCTGTCGCCGGTGCTGTCGGAGTTCATGGCGGCGCACCCCAGGCTTGAAGTTGATCTCGTGCTGAATGACCGTTTCGTGGACATTGTGGATGAGGGGTTCGACGTGGCCATTCGCATCGGCACGCTGGCGGATTCAAGCCTCAAGGCCCGGCGCATTGCCCCGGTCCGCCGGGTGCTCGCGGCGTCACCGGCTTTCCTCGACCGCGTGGGGCGTCCCCAGACGCCGGACGACGTGGATGGAGACTGGTGTCTTCGATATTCCATCGGCGGGGACGCGCTGGACCTGGAACGTGAAGACACGCCGGGTGAAGTGGCCGCCCAGATACGGTCGACCGGCCCCCTGCGCGTCAACAATGGCGACATGATCCGCGAAGCCATGCTGGCGGGCGGCGGCATTGCCAGCCTGCCAACCTTCATCATCGGCGATGATCTGAAATCAGGCGCGCTCGAACGCGTCCTGCCGGACTGGTGCGCCTCGACCATCGCCATGTATGCGGTCTATCCGCCGGGCAAGGTGCTGTCTGCAAAGGTCCGTCTGCTGATCGATTTGCTGGTGGAGCGCTTTGGCCCCGTGCCGTCATGGGATGCGTTTGAGGAACGCTAACAGGTTCCCGTGTCCCTCCGGCTTGACCGGAGGGCCCACTCTCAGTGCTGCTTGTTGCTGTCCGAGTGCCAACTCAGGAATCGCCCTACGACCTCTGCTCAACAGCGGACGCAAGTAGACCCTCCGGTCAAGCCGGAGGGATGCGGAGGGGGGGAGACGTCAGATCGAGCGCTGCCGCCACGAGGTATATTCACGCGTCCAGCTGTCTTGCTGGGGCAAAGACTGCCAGCAGCGCGAGTGCCACCAGCGTGACGATGTGGAACATCACCAGCGTGGACAGATACGCCATCTGCTCGGGCTCCAGCGCATGCGATGTGCCCAGCATAGCTACGTCGTCGCGAAAGACCGTGTAGAGAATGATCTGACTTGTTGCCGCGACAATGAACGCATACAGCCCAGAGGCGTGCCGGAGCAAAAGCCCGACAACAACGGCAACGTCCAGTACCAGATACACAACATCCAAAGCCTGCCAGAGGCGCGGGGCGGCCAGCCAGTCGAAGCCGGTCAGGCTCGCCATATTGGCCACATGTACCGCAGCGCCATAGGCATAGAAGGCTGCGATGAACAGCAGATACCAGCGCAACAGGGGCTTGTCATAGAGGCGTGTCATGGGTGTGACATGACACCATAAGAACTGTTTCCGGAAGGACAGAGTCCCCTCGATTTTTGCCATTTTTGGTGTTGTATGTGCCGTTGGAGAACATACGTGTAAGACACGACAAAACTTGGTTCCACAAGATTGATGAACACACTTGGCGCCATACTGTTTGTAGCCGCAGCGACTGGTTTGACACTGAAGTTGGTGCTCACACTGGCGGAACAAGTAGTTTGCAGGCTGTTTTATATGGACCCTGCCAATAGTCGTGGATTCAGCTCATTGATGAAGAATGATCGCGACCAAGTTAGAGGTGCGTTGACAGAGCGTGGTAAGGAATTCCACGACAGGGTTACGCCTTGGCAGCGGCGCTTGGACGTTTTGTCGTTGGTCTCGATTCCGAGTCTGATCTTTATCTCGCTCATCCGCTAGAGCAGCCCCAGCTGCCGCAGGCTCGTGTGGTTGCCTTTGCCGATGATCAGGTGGTCATGCAGGGCAACGCCAACTGGCTTGGCGGCGTCTTCGATCTTCTTGGTCATGTCCACGTCGGCGCGGCTTGGCGTGGGGTCGCCGGACGGGTGGTTGTGGACGAGGATGATGGCGCTGGCGCCCAGATCAAGAGCGCGCTTCACGACTTCGCGGGTATAGACCGGGGTGTGGTCGATGGTGCCGCGGCTTTGAACTTCGTCCGCAATCAGAATGTTCTTGCGATCGAGAAACAGAATGCGGAACTGCTCGGTTGTTTCATAGGCCATGGCAGCGGTGCAGTAGTCCACGAGGGACGACCAGCTGGAAATTGCCGGGCGGCCCATGACTTTTGACTTTGCCAGCCTCAGGGACGCTGCCTGCACGAGCTTGAGTTCGGTGGCCACACCTTCCGACACGCCGGGCACTTCAATCAGGCGCGCCATCGGCGCGGTGATAACTTCGTTGAAGCCGCCAAAGCGCTTGAGAAGGTCTTTTGCCAGCGGCTTGGTATCGCGCCGGGGGATGGCGCGGAACAGGATCATCTCCAGCAGCTCGTAGTCGGGCAGGGCATCGGCACCGCCCTGAATGAACCGCTCGCGCAGACGCTGGCGGTGGCCGGTGTGGGAGGGAGGATCCTTCTTTGGACTGTTCCCGGGCGCAGGCTTTGCCGACGATGGGTTCGGCGCAGTTTCGGCCTTGGCCTTTGCGGACTCACCATTGCGCGTTTCAGGTTGTAGCTTGGGGAGTGGCTTTCCGCCTGTGTCCTCGAAGCCCGACATTCCCGAGATGCCTTTAAGCGTAAGGCGGGCAGTGGAGCCCGGCCGGTGAGGTCGTGAAAATCTCGTAGCCGTCATCGGTCACGCCGATGGAGTGCTCGAACTGGGCGGAGAGGGACCGGTCGCGGGTCACCGCCGTCCAGCCATCAGACAGCAGCTTCACATGGGGCCGACCCAGATTGATCATCGGCTCGATGGTGAAGAACATGCCGGGTTTGAGTTCCTGGCCTTCGCCTGCCTTGCCGTAATGCAGGATGTTGGGCGCGTCGTGAAACACCTTGCCCAGACCGTGACCGCAGAAGTCCCGCACGACGCCGCAGCGTTCTGCTTCCGCGTATGTCTGGATGGCCGCGCCGATGTCACCGAGCGTTGCGCCGGGTTTTACGACCTCAATGCCGCGCATCATGCCCTGATAGGTCACGTCGATGAGACGCTCTGCCTTGCGGTTGATATCACCCACCGCATACATGCGGCTGGTGTCGCCGTGCCAGCCGTCGACCAGCAGGGTCACGTCAATGTTGACGATGTCGCCGTTCTTCAGCGCCTTGTCGCCGGGGATGCCGTGACACACCACGTGATTGATGGAGGTGCAGGAGGAATGCCGGTAGCCGCGATAGCCATAGGTTGCGGGCACCACGCCATGGTCCAGCGCAAATTCCAGAACGCGCTGATCGAGTTCGCCGGTGGTGACGCCGGGCACGACGTGGGGCACCAGCATGTCGAGGGCGGCAGCGGACATCTGTCCGGCCTTGCGCATGCCTTCAAAGTCAGCCGAACCATGCAGCTTGATGGCTCCGGTGTTGACGAGCGGCGCGTCGAAGGCATCCACGTAATTCATCGGCGTTCGGCTTTCTTAAATCTCGATATCAAGCTGATAGGTCAGCTCAATGGCATCCGTTGTGATGTCACAACCATAACATAGTGTTTCCACACCGCGACCCCGGGCGATTTCCAGCGCAGCGGCGTATTTCGTGTCGATGTCGTCCGCCAGCTTGAAGCGCTGTGTGCCGGGATATTGCACCAGATACAGCATCACCGCGCGGTGGCCCTGTTCGGCCATATCGCCCAGCTCCACCAGGTGTTTGGCGCCGCGTGCCGTCACGCTGTCGGGAAACTCCGCCAGTCCCGGCTCTCGCATCAGGTGGACGTTTTTCACTTCCACATAGGTAAGCGGTTTTTTGTCATCTTCCAGCAGGATGTCGATGCGGCTGTTCTGCCCATATTTCACCTCTCGGCGCATGTTGGCATAGCCCGTCAGCTCCTTGATCCGGTCGGCTGCAATGGCTTCCTCTGCCAGCTTGTTGGGCATGGACGTATTGATGCCGATGAGCGTGCCGTCCACCTCCACCAGTTCCCAGGAATAGGCGAGCTTGCGCTTGGGATTGTCCGACTTGGAGAGCCACACCCGGTTGCCGGGATCATTCAGCCCCATCATGGCGCCGGGATTGGCGCAATGGGCGGTGATGGTTTCGCCGGTGTCGAGTTCAACATCCGCGAGGAACCGCTTGTAGCGCTTGATGAGTGTGCCGGAGACGAGAGCGGGGAGTTTCATGGGTGCCGGTATGCTTGCCCAACAATTCTAGGTCAATCTGAATGGTGTTAATCCTGTGCAAGCAAATCAATGACCTCCAACGCGCCATTGAGCCATGGCTTGACCTGAACTTTAGGGTCCCAGTTATTAACCCCCAGCTTGCACCATGCTTTCAAGACTGCTTGTGAGCCGTTGCCAGACTGCGCCAATAAAAAAGCCCTTATCTCGCGCTCTAGGATCTGTCTTTGCCGCTCACCAACCTGTTTCAGATAGTCAGCCCTAGCTTTGTCCGCACTATCATAAATGTACCTCCAGTCCTGATGGAAAAAGGAGGCAAATTTTTCTATCTCAGTCCGCTGATGAGTTACTAATACTATTTTTTGTTCCAACACACACCTCATACTACTTCTATGCATTTCGACAATCAGGGTAGCGCATAAGTCGAGACCTGCGGATAAGCCTTTAACAGCAGGAACCCCACTTTCTGTGATTTGGTATGGCTAAGTCGTGCGCCTTTTGAGTTCGGAGTAGATGTCCCGTGTTTCCGTGTGTCTGTTGCGGCTATCTGGTGAATGACGAACCTCCGGGCTCGCACAACATCTGCCCGATCTGTGGCTGGGAAGATGATATCTCACAATTGCGGTTTCCGGAATTGGCAGGTGGCGCAAACAAGTTGTCTTTGCTTGATGCCCAAAGCCAGATGGACGGGTTGGACGTTTCCAACAAGGCGCGTGCGCTGGACGTTAGACGGGAAGTCGGGTGGCGGCTCATAGATTTGGAATTAGATGATATTGAAAGACCTGTTTCCGGAAACGACTACGGTGTGTCGTACCCGGAAGGGGAGAGATCGCTTTACTACTGGGCTGATGAGTATTGGCGCCGGACGCGAAACTAAGATTTTGGGATTAAGGGTCGAGTCGTTGCCATGAGTACGTCAGATAAAAAAGTAACTGCCGCCGTCATCATGATCGGTGATGAAATTCTCTCCGGGCGCACCCAGGACAAGAATCTGGGGTTCATTGCCACCTGGCTGGGGGAGCGGGGCATCCGGGTGATGGAAGCCCGCGTTGTGCCGGACATCGAAGACGAGATCGTGGACGCAGTGAACACGCTGCGGGCGAAGTTTGACTATGTCTTCACGTCCGGTGGCATCGGCCCGACCCATGACGACATCACGGCTGACTCGATTGCTGCAGCGTTCGGCGTGCCCATTGGTCACCACCCTGAGGCCATGGCGCGGCTGCAGGCGCATTACGATGCGTCGGACATCGAGTTCAACGATGCGCGCAAGCGCATGGCGCGCATTCCCGACACCGCGACCCTGATCGACAACCCGGTCTCCAAAGCGCCGGGCTTTCAGATCGGCAATGTGTTTGTGATGGCGGGCATCCCCTCGGTGATGCAGGCGATGATCACCGGCATCGAGGACCGTCTGACGGGCGGTGCCAGGATGCTGGCGTGTTCGGTCGCCGGGCAGATTGCCGAAGGCGTGATTGCGGAGCCGCTGGGCGTGCTGCAGGACAAGTATCCGCAGGTCTCCATGGGCAGCTATCCCTATTACAAGGACGGCACTTTCGGAGCGAATCTGGTGTTCCGCACAACCGATGCAGACCTGCTGGCCAAGGTGCAGAATGAGGCCATCGAGATGGTCCGCGCGCTTGGTGTCGAGCCGGTTGTCGGGGACGGCACCTGAGGCCTGGCAAGGTCTCAACCGTCTGAAATCGCTGCGTTAACCGCGATTTCGTGACAGTTTGGCAACACCCCCTTCAACATTACGAAGATTTCAGGTCATTCCACGCGGAATCCATTAGTATGAGTCTCAGGAGCGGTTATCGTTCTGCCCGGAAACAAGGGCGGCGCGATGCGCATCGGCCCGGTGAGGGGATCGACGATCTTTCAGGAGATCGTTTCGTTTTCACCGGAACGGAGCATCTGCCGTCCAAATAAGCGACCGGCAGGACGGATCTGCATTACGCAGAAACCGGAACTGTCATTCAGGGACATCACCTCCGATTTAAACGGGGGCGGGGAAACCTCTCGAGGGAGACTAAGTATGAAAAAGATTCTCGCAGGCGCATTCGGTGTTGCCGCTGCCGCGCTCATCATGACCGGCTCAGCTTTCGCGCTGGACTCCAGCTACGAAGCACAGAGCAAGGCTGGCACGCACCAGTTCTACGTATGGTGCACTGGTGCTGCTGACAGCGAAACAACTGCTGATGGTGCCAACATGGAAGAAGCCATGGCATCTGTGCAGGGTTCCGTAGGCGGAACTTGCAAGCCAGTTTGGCAGGGCCTCGTCAACTAAAGACGGCTCACACGCGTATCCACACTCTTAACCGAGTGGCAAAGCGGCGGTCTTCGGAAACGAAGGGCGCCGCTTTTGCGTCCGGGGTTTCTGCACCGGCCAACATTTCCCAGCCATTGCCATCCTCCGGCTTGGTGACCCTTTAGCCCTCCGGCTTGACCGGAGGGGTGGGATCCATGCTGCGGTGGCTGCGTGGATTGTCCGGTTAAACCGGACAATGGTGTGGAGATCAGACAGAGGATGCTGCCCTTTGGTGCTCCTTACCTCGCGCGTAATGGCCCTGTCGGGGCAGTGCCGCCTACCTATCCTTCAGCAAAACACACACCTGAAGGAGCAAGTCCCATGACCAACACAGCAGACCGGCTCAACGCCAACCCTCTGCCGCTTGCCAAGCATCTGGGCATCCGGTTTGTCTCCGCCGAGCCTGACGCAGTGGTGGCGGAACTTGAGATTACTGAAGAGCTGTGCACGTCCGGCAACATCATGCATGGCGGCACCGCTATGGCGCTGGCGGACACAGTGGGGGCGGTGGCCACCTTCCTGAACCTGCCGGACGGGGCCGGCGGCACCACGACCGTTGAGAGCAAGACCAACTTCCTGGCGGCATGCCCCGCCGGCCAGACCGTCAAAGCAACGTCCACGCCGGTGCATCGCGGTCGGCGCACACAGATGTGGCAGACCCGCATCGAGCGCGCAGACGGCAAGCTCGTGGCACTTACCAGTCAGACACAAATGATCCTTTGAGTGTCCCCGCAATCACGGGGATCGATTCATTTGTATGAGTCTTTTCAGCTGCTTGAATCGTTATCCACAAAGCTCTGAATCGCTGTGGGAAGGTAGGCGGACCAAGGCTCTTACCAAATCTTTGCGAGTTGCTTGTAAGCAGGGGAGGTGTCGCCTAAACCGGGGTGACACTTCCCTGCTCAGGTTTCATTGCACAGGCCTTATCGCATCCGCCCATGGACCGCCTCTCGCCCCGCCTTCGTGATCTGCTGACAAACCTCGCGGTTTCTGCCGTGAGTGTGTTTGTCTTTTTGCTCATCTGCGAGTTGCTGGTGTTTCGGGTCATCCTGCCGGCCGGGTCCACGCCGGACAATGCGTATATAGATGACGTGGTGCGGTATGAGCCCGGCCAGACAGGCACCTGGCGGGTGCGCAACGAGATTGCAGCGCCCTATGCCATCAATGCGCAGGGATGGAATTCCGGCCTTGAGGCCTACCCTGAGGCCCGTACCCCCGGGGTGCCGCGCATTGCCGTTGTGGGGGACAGCTACGTGGAGGCGCTTCAGGTGCCGCCCGATGCCAGTATGGCAGAGCGCCTTTCTGACACCCTGTATGTCTCGGCAGACATGCCGGGCGAGGTCTATCGCTTTGGCATGTCCGGCGCGCCGCTGAGCCAGTATGTGCATATGGCGCGGCACGAGGTGGCTGACTACCGCCCCGACTGGCTGGTGGTGCTGCTCATCCACAACGACTTTGACGAGTCATTCCGCTTTCAAGCCGGGCGCTATGCCAGCAGCTTTTTGAAGTTTGATGTGGAAAACGGGCAGGTGGTGGGTGAAACACCGCCGCAGCCGTTGCAGCCGTCGTCCTTTGGCTGGTTTCGCAATTTCGCGACTTTGCGCTTTATGGTCTATCGCTGGCAGGTCCGGCCGGACGTCATCCTGTCCAATCTGTTTGCCTCATCGCCTGCCGAACCGCAGACGGACCCTGCCGCGGCCCCCGAACCGGCAGACGTGCCGACAGACGTGCAGGCGGACGCGCCGCCTGTAGAACCAACGGCAGCGCCGAAATTTGCAGCCAACGTCAATCTGACGGACCTGCTCACTGTGCGCAGCGATGTGGAAGCTGCCACCAGCTATGGCTTTGAGCAGCTGCAGCGGGCCGCAACGGGTATGGGCGCCAATCTGCTGCTGGTGATGGACGGCGACCGGCGCAGTCTGCGGGAGGGCAACAAGAATGGCCCGGCGCTGGTGCTGAACGAGATGGCCGCCCGCGAAGCCGACAAGCTCGGCATTGCTTTTTTGGATCTGCAGCCGGTGTTCTCAGCGGACTGGGACGCCAACCAGCAGCGTTTCGAGCACGACGTGGACAATCACTGGAATGCCCATGGCCATGACGTGGCCGCGCGCGCGGTTGCCGAGCATATCCGTCAGCACAGGGACTAGGGAGCGCCGGTCATGCGCGTTCTTGTTGTCTTGGCGCAATCCATCACTATGGTCGCCTAACGATTGATTCCCTGATGCTGCGGGCTTGGTGGAATTGGTAGACACAAGGGACTTAAAATCCCCGCAAAATCCCCTGTGTCCCCGGCACTGAAAATCAGCAACTTACAGCGCTGGTTAGAATGTGCTGAAAAATGCAAGCCATTGAAATCGTGGGTAAATATACCCGCTCGTGAGGATGATGTTGCTGGCATAGAGCCAAAAATTGTTGCGGCAGCAACAAAGTCTTTCGGAAATCTATTCACCGGCGGGTAGATAGAGCGCCGTTTTCGGAGATTGTTGCGGCAAGTGTTGCCGAATCGTGGCCTTGTTAGTCGAAGTGGCTATAAGTGCCTCAGTGCGGGCGTGGCGAAATTGGTATACGCACGAGACTTAAAATCTCCGGTCCTATGGACGTGCGGGTTCAAGTCCCGCCGCCCGCACCATATGAAGTACTAGATGCCCAACGTCTTGGCGGCAAAAACCAACAGTGAAAAGCTTCTCAATGACGCCAAAATGCTTGGTGATGTGGGAAGCTATGGCTCTGCTAGTGCGCTTGCGGTGATCGCCGTCGAAGAAGCTGCAAAGGCATTGATGTTTCGTTGGAATGAGACGAAGGGCGTCTTTAGTCACCACGAGAAGCACCGGACTGCGGCTAGCGTTATTTGGGCTGATGGCTT
Source organism: Candidatus Phaeomarinobacter ectocarpi (assembly GCF_000689395.1). Taxonomy (GTDB): domain Bacteria; phylum Pseudomonadota; class Alphaproteobacteria; order CGMCC-115125; family CGMCC-115125; genus Pyruvatibacter; species Pyruvatibacter ectocarpi. The sequence continues at coordinate 1,922,502 of NZ_HG966617.1, read as the reverse complement.
TGTCCAGGGACTGGAGTCAATCTCCGGTGAAATCGGTTTGACAGTAAAACCCGTGGATGAAATTCCGGCATCGCTACTGAAGTGGCTGGAGGAAAATCCTCAGTGGACTGAAGAAGCAGGTTCCAGAATGGTAGCCGCTGTCGCGGAAACTGATGTTTTTCAGACGGGTGTCGAAATCTCTCACTATCTAAGTAGTGGGAAATTCACCGAACTGAAACTCCAAGCCCTATACGTGGACCCGAACAACTCGGACCCAAATGGGGGTGTTTCCAGCATCACTGAAGAAAGTTACTTGGAGATAGCGGAGATCGGTCAGCGACTTCTAGCTATCTTGGAGAGGATCCTTCTGTCCGACGGCTGAGTTGCTGCTTGATTTGGCGAGTGTGGTGATCTTCGGGGATCAAAATCCCTCGTGTAGGATATGTTGCGGCGCTTGTTGCTGGAAGATGCAATTTGGGTGGCATGTTTCCGTGTAAGTCGTTGATTTTATTGGGCGAGAAGGGACTTAAAATCCCTCGGACGGTAACGTCCATGCCGGTTCAAGTCCGGCAGCCCGCACCAATACCTTCCAGCGGTGTCGAAATGGGTCTTAGAAACTTTTTGATCGAAGGGGTGTCGGGGACCGGCAAGACGACCGTAGCTGAAGAGTTGCAGAGGCGCGGGTATCACGTTCTGCACGGTGACCGGGAGTTGAAATACCGCGGTGACCCCAAGACCGGCGAGCCGTTGGAAGAACCTGCTCACGCGAGTGCCAAAGACAAAGTGAGCTGGCAGCACACGCATCTAGTGTGGGATGCGGACAAGGTTCGGTCCGTGATCGCTGATCACAGTTTCCCGGTTTCTTTCTTTTGTGGCGGCTGCAGAAACTCCGATCACTTTATTGATCTGCTCGACGGGGTGTTTGTTCTCAAAGTCGATGACATCGAAACGATACATCGACGACTTGATGAGCGCGTGGCAATAGACCCAACTGATTTCGGGGGACGACCAGAAGAAAAAGAACTGGTTGCGCGGTTACACCGGACAGAAGAAGACATGCCCAACAATGCAATCGTGATTGATGCCACTGCGCCGCTCGAGGCCGTGGTCGACGAGATTTTGAAAGAAGCAGCCAAGAGGTCCCTTGGACGGTAACGTCCATGCCGGTTCAAGTCCGGCAGACCGCAGCCGTTTTTCGGCAAACGGCTATGACCGTCCGCTTTTTGGGTAACGGACGGTCATAGTCAGTTTGCGGATGAACCTGGTGTGAGCCAGCTCTTTATTCCGCCGCCTGGAGCTGTTCCACAGTCTGGGGGCCGCGGACCAGACCGCCGGGACGCTTGTCTGTCACGACACCACCCTTGAAGGTCACCTGGCCCGACTTGATGGTGTAGTCATAGCCATCCGCCTTCTGGAGCAGGCGTTTGCCGCCGGCGGGCAGATCAAAGGCCAGCCATGGCTTGCCGAGTTTGATCTGGTCCATATCGATGACGTTGACATCAGCCAGGTACCCGGGCTTCAGCACGCCGCGATCATTGAGGCCGTAAAGACGCGCGGTATCCAGACACTGCCGCTTGATGGCGTGCTCGATGCTGAGCGTGCCACGGGAGCGGTTCTTGACCCAGTGTTCGAGCATGAAGGTCGGGCTGGCGGCGTCACAAATGGTGCCGCAATGGGCGCCCCCATCGGACAGGCTGTTCACCGTATCGTCGGCCTGCTGCAAGGCTTCGAGAAAGTCGAGATTGCCGTCCATGTAGTTGAGCAGCGGCAGGTAGATGAAGCCCTTGCCGTCGTCTCCCATCATCAGATCATAGGCATATTCGGCGCCCGACTTGCCGGCGGCTTCGGCGCGGCTGGCAATGCTTTCATCGGCCTGGGGCTCATAGTTGAAGTCTTCGTCCATTTCGAACTGCATCGCCCAGCCCTGGGTCACCACCATGAACACCGGTACCAGATCAACTTCTTCAGGCATTTCACTGGCTTCGCTCAGCAACTGAGCCTTGAACGCCGGATCCTTGAGCTTGGCGTATTTTTCGTCCCAGCTCAGATTGTCCATCGCGACCCAGCTTGGATGGCGAACGAAGGGGTGAACCGTCCCCTGCCACGCCATCACAATGCCATTACCGCGCAACGCAATCTGCGCCACAATGTTGGCGCCGTTGTCATTCTCGGCACGCATATTGGAAATCTGTTCATCCAGGGACTGGTCTTTGGCAATCGACTGGAGAGCCGCGAACGTTACCGGCATGCCGGTTTCGCGACTGAGATCGCCCATCCACTCGAACTCTTTCCATTCCTTGTTGAGATCGCTGGCCATTTCAAACACGCCATAGCCGACCCGACCCATCGCGCGGCCAATGCCAATAAGCTCTTCTTTGGTCGCCGTTGTGCCGGGGACCAGTTCGCCATCAATCGACCGGTGCAGGATCGTCCGCGACGTCGAGAAACCAAGCGCGCCGGCTTTCAAACCGTCTTCAACGATCTCCGACATCTGCTGGATTTCATCTTCCGTGGGGACGGCGCCGGGCTTTTCCTTGTCGCCCAGCACATAGGCGCGCACCGCACCGTGCGGAACATGAGTTGCCACATCGACGGTGCGTGGAAGTTTTTCCAGTTCATCAAGATATTCGGGGAACGTTTCCCAGTTCCAGCTCATGCCTTCGGCCAGTGCAGTGCCGGGAATGTCTTCCACGCCTTCCATCAAACCAATCAGCCAGTCATGGCGATCAGGCCGGGCAGGGGCAAACCCAACGCCGCAATTGCCCATCACCACCGTGGTGATGCCGTGCCAGCTGGAGGGTGCCATTTCGTCGTCCCACGTGGCTTGGCCATCATAGTGGGTGTGCACATCAACAAAGCCGGGGGTGACGATCTTGCCGGTCGCGTCAATCTCTTCGCGCCCCTGTGCCTTGACGTCTCCCACAAGGGTGACGCGGTCGCCATCAATGGCAACATCTGCAGTAAAGGGCGCATTGCCCGTTCCATCAACAACCGTGCCGCCGCGAATTACCAGATCATGCATCGTCTTTTTCCCGCCCTGTCGATTGACAAACTGTCATAAGGGTAACGAGTTCAGCGCGCGGATCAAGGTCGGGAACGGGGCGTGACAAGGCGGGCCCTGGTACCCGACGATTTTTGTTGGCCAACGCTGCGGATTTCGCGTCTGCGAAAAAGCGATTTTGTGGGCGCACGCGGTTGGGTTCAGGCCGATGCCTGCCGCCATCGTGTGATGGCGAAGATCAGCATGATGACCCAGCAGATGGTGACGCCCAGCGTCAGCAGTGCGCCGTATGTGGAAGGGTCGTAGAAAGCGGGCAGTGTCAGCAATGCGCTGGCCGCGGCCACTACACCCAGGATGCGCCAGAAGTGGCGGCCCTGCGTTGCGATGACGACACCTGCGGCCACGCCCGTGATCATGATGCTCAGGAACTTTGTCCAGACCGGATAGGCCAGCAGTCCGATGTCCGGCGCGCCTTCAATGTCTGCGGTCAGGCCCAGCAGGATGTTGTTCTCAATGGCGTCAGCGGCACCGGCGATGATGCCGAGCATCGCAAGTAAGTACCAGATCGAGTTGCCGCTGGCCGTGCCGGCTGCACGCAGGAACAGCGCGATGAACAGGCCATAGGCGATCATGAAGGGGAAGTCCCAGATGTTGCCGTCGTCCATCATGGCGATGCGACGGTCGCGCTCGGGATCATCCGGCGTGCCAAACACGGCGTGCAGGTCCGCGACGGAGCGCGCCATTTCAAAGGCGATGACCGGCGAGCCATAGCCCGGCTCGATGCCGGCGCTGTCCGTCGGGAATTTCGGCATCAGGTACAGCGAGATCAGCAGCACCGCCAGACCTGTAACCACACACTGAAGCCAGTGCCGTTTGACGTTTTCCATCTGCTTTATCCCCCCGGTTTATTGTTGGGGGGCAGCCTAGCGGCGCGGCCTGGGGGTCACCAGACCTATCTGTGCGTTGCTGTGCGCCACCCCAGGACAAGCGGAACGGCAACGGCAATGCCGAACAGGGTGTTGAAGACGGCGTTCTGCCAGAAGCCCGTTGCCAGGGACATGGTGGTGTCGACCACGAACCATGCCGCAAAGGAGGCAGCGAAAACGCGCCAGGTCCAGGCATCCATCAGGTGTGACGCTTTCTTGGTATCGCCCGTGTTGCCCGTATCGCCGGTGTCGAGTTGTGGACCGCGTATCACCAGCGTCAGCAGAACGGCCCAGCCGAACAGAACAGCGCCGAGCACCTGATAGATGAACCCGGCATAGCGGCGGGTTTCCCCGTCCATCAGGTCCGCCTGCACCGGGCTTGCCTCATAGCCGCCATACACCATCCAGTCGAAGAAACTCAGGGTCAGGCTGGGGGAGAGGACAAAGACCAGACCCATCACGCCAAAGGCGATTGAGAAGAAACCAAGGACGGACCGGGCTGTCATGCGGCATCGCTTTCACGGAAATAGAGCAACAGGGGAAGGCCGCAGGATACGCCGATGAGGAACGTGCCAGCAATCACGGCGACGATCTTGCCGACGCCAAGCTGCGTGAGGTGGGCGAGGGCAAAAACCACCAGCACCAGTGCCGAGATGCCAATGTCCCAGGTCAACATGGTGGCAATGGGGTTGGCGGTGGCGAGGGCAAAGAAACCGGCCAGATCGCCAGCATTTCCCAGAAACCACGGCACGAAATAGGAATACGGCATGATGATGCCGATGACCGTAAGCGCGAGATACAGGTGTTTGCGTGACATTGAAATGTCTCCCCTTTCCGATCAGGTCGGGCTGCTGTGTGTGGGCTCAAAATGGGCGCGGTAGGTCGGTGGACCAATTACCTGGCACGTAGGCAGGGGGCAGCGCTCGATGCTGGACAGCTTCGTTTTGTAGGGTCACTCTTGCTGGATCAAGAAGACCGGCACCACAAGCAGCATCAAAGCTGCGCGCGCCGAGGGGAGGACAGCATGGCCTATATCGACGGACGTCTCGTACATGACGCGGACAGTCACCTGATGGAACTGGGGGACTGTCTCGACCCCTATCTCGAGAAACGTCTGCTGGACCGCTATCACGCGCTGGATATCTACCGCACAAAGGTCGGCAACAATGCGTGGGCCGATACGGCGCGGGCGACCCAGGCGGACACGGCCTTTCGTGCCGAGGCAGACGCCAATATCATGGCGCGCAAGAACTATGAGGGCATGGGGTCGTTCATTGCAGATGACCGTCCGCGTGCTGTCGATCTGCTTGGCGTCGCAAGCCAGCTTGTGTTCACGACGTTCTGTCTTGGCAATTTTGATCTCGACCAGGGCAACGACATGGAGCTGTGTTACGCCGTCGCGCATGCCCATAACCGCATGATGACCGACTTCTGCAAGGTGGACCGCCGCCTGCTGGCCACAGCCTATGTACCGCTGGAGGATTTCGCCCGCGCAGAAGCGATTGCAAAAGATGCCATCGCGCTGGGGGCCAAAGCGTTGCTCATTCCCTCGTGGTGCCCGCAACGGCACAGCCCCAGCCATACGGGCCTGTTCCCGGTCTGGGCGATGGCGCAGGAGGCGGGCATTCCCATTCTCATGCATGTGGGCGGGGAGGACAAACTCAACGCCACCTACAAGGAGAATGGTCTGCCGCCGGTGCCGGACTTTCATGGGGGTGACGACAATTTCACGTCCGTGAGCTACATGCCCATTCCCCAGTCAGCGATGCAGACGCTGGCGACGCTGATTTTTGATGGCGTGTTTGACCACTTCCCCAATCTGAAATGGGGTGCCATCGAACTGGGCGCCGCGTGGCTGCCAGGCTGGATGCGGTCCATGGATTCGGCTGCCCACGCTTTCATGCGCAATGAAGAGCGGCTGCAGAACCTGTCAGACAAACCGTCGGAGATTGTCCGGCGTCAGCTTCGTGTCTCGCCGTATCCACATGAAGATGCGGGCTGGATCATTTCCAATTCAGGCGAGGAGACATGCCTGTTCTCCACCGACTTCCCGCATGTGGAAGGCGGCCGAAATCCGCTCAAGCGGTTTGACGCGAGCCTTGAGGGCATGCCGCAAACAGCGATTGACGGTTTTTATGCTGAGAACTTCATTGACCTGATGGGCGAAGGGCTGGCGGAAGATCTGCGCCGTCCCGCCCATCTGGTGGCGGCCTAACGGCGATCTGCGCCCGTCAGTTCCGGGATCAGGATGGCGCTGGGCGGAATGCTTTGCGTCGGTTCCAGGGATGTGTTCAGCCGATAGAGCGTGGAGCAGTACGGGCAGATGATTTCATCGTCCGACCCCATGTCGAGATAGACATGCGGGTGATCGTGGGGAGCACTTGCGCCGGTGCAGTGAAATTCCTTCACCCCGACTTCAATGATCGCGACGGCTTCGTCGTTCTTGAACTTGGGTACGACAGCTCCGGCCATCTTGAGATTCCCTGTCTAAGTAAATGCTGGGTCTGAGTAACTGCTGGTGCCATCTTCTACCGCTGCCAGCGGGTAGGCTGCAAGCGCTAGCTGGCAGGCTCGTTTTTGGGCCTGAAGAAGTCTGCCAGAAGCGGGTTTGAGGCATCCTGACGCTTGTAGTTGAGGCCATGGTCCGCGTCATCCAGCATGTGGATGGCAGCCTCGGGCACAAGGTCGCGGAGCTTGTCAGCACTTGAGGGCAGGACCGTTGGATCATCAGCCCCGAACACTGCAGCGACAGGCATGCCGGTCGCGGCCAGCTGCCGGTAGGTCTCGGTGCGTGAGGTCATCGGCGTGTTGCGCAATGTGGACAGTAGCGAGTCCAGATAACCGCGATAGTCCATCTGTATGCGGATATCACCGACCAGCCGGTTTTCTTCAGCGAGGCCCGTCTCGTCATATTGTGGATCACCAAGCAGCATGCCGCGGCCGACAATGCGCCACATCAGGTCGCCGATGCCGGGCAGTCGGACAATCTTTGCGGCAAGGTCATCCCCGCCTGCAACGTCCAGGCCCGCAGGCACGAACAGGAACACCGCATTCACCCGGTCGGGATGACGTCCGGCAAATTCAGCCACAATCGGTCCCCCCATGGAGAGGCCGACCAGACCCACAGGCTCGGTGATGTTCAGCCCGTCCAGCAGTTCCATCAAGGTGGTGTCATAGAAGTCCACCGTATAGGCGGTGCGCGGACGGTCAGACCAACCACGGCCGAAATGGTCATAGCGCAGGACGCGATAGCCCTGAGAGGTGAGGGCCGACACATTCTGCTCAAAGATGAAGTGCGGCGTGGAGAAGCCGTGCACCATGACCACGACCGGTCCGGTTGCTGGACCATCCCAGCGATAGTGCAGCCTACCGCCAGTCACCGTGATGAAATCACCGGGCGCCTTTTCCTGTTCCGCCTCGGTGAGCGGGCGCAGGCCCATGTCGAGCGCGATATAGGTGATGTAGCCGGCGGTCAGCACGACGGCGATGATCAGCACGATCCAGTTCATTGTGTCGTCTCCGCTTGAATATCGAGGGCTTATGCGCCGCCCGCGTCGATGCCAAAGGCACGGGCCAGCCAGTAGAGCGGCCAAACCACTGATTTGCCAAGGGCCAGCAGTGTGGACACGCTCCAGCGCTCCGCAGACCAGTCCAGCGCGTCAGCCCCGCCCGATGCCACCACATCCTCCCACATCAGCGCCATCATGCTGGCGATCAGGCCGGTGCCGTAAATCGCCGGCATCAACCGTGGTCTCGCGCGCCGGGGGGCCGGGGCCTGAGGTGTGGCGGCGGCGGGTGATGTCGTATCAATTGATCGCCCGGCATAGATCCGGCGCGACGGTGCTGTGGCAGATGCCGGCATGAGACACTTATCAGCCATGTCGCGGTCGATGGTGATGGAATGATCAGCAGACGGAATGGTTTGTCCCAATGGATGCGATGAGGGCGCAAAAGCGCTGGCGAATTTGATGGTTCTCTTCTGCTCGCGGGCCGCTGTGCGTGTGTCCTGGGCCAGCGCCATGAAGGATGTGTCACCGCCCATGACCAGCAGAATGTCCGCCTGCCGCTCGCGCAGTGCGCGCATCCCGTCCAGCGCCATGCGCACGCGAATGTCGCCGGGCTGGGTCACCAGAGTGGATTGCGTGTCCTTGAGCCTCTCAACCCACTTGCGGTGATCCTCATCCAGACGCGCATCACTGGAGTGGTAGATGTTTGTTCTGGAGATTGCCCATCCGCGTTCCGCTGCCAGACGATCGGCCAGGGCGGCGGGGTCAGTGTCCGCGCTCGCTTGGCCAAAGGCGTGGGCCAGACCCTCGCGAAACGGCGCTGCATTGCAGAGCACAACCACACTGGGAGGAGGGGTATCTCCGGCCTGGGCATCGTCATCTGGTGCGTTTGCGGTCATCTGGTCCTGTAAACAGCGTGGTGCAGCCATCTTTGCATACCGCCACGCGGGCGGTTTGGGAATATGACCGCGGGTTGGTTGTAAAAGTCACCAGTTTGTCAGGGATCGTGGCTTCTCGACTTACAATTTTGTGCGTATCATGACCCCAACAACAATGTGAGTGCGACCACTTCATCCCATGAAGTGATAAAAAATCAGCCACCACAATCACGTTGCGCTAGGGCTTATGTCAGCAGCAACATCAGGCAGGTGACCCAAGGAGGACGCGGGCCCGCTTGCACACATTCATGTGGATGGGTGCCAGGGGTCCGAAGAGTAACGTATGAGCCAAACAGAGATTCCCGCAAACGGTCCGGCGTCGGGACTTAGCCGCTGGCGCATTGGTGCCTTTGCGCTTCCTGCCGCCCCGATTGCCGCGATGGGGCTTCCCATCGTTGTGTACCTGCCACCGTTCTACGCTGGGGAGATGGGCCTCGGTCTTGCCCTCGTTGGCGCGATCTTCATGATCACCCGCTTCTGGGATGTGTTCACTGACCCCGTGCTGGGCGTCATGTCTGACCGGGTCAAAACCCGTTGGGGCCGTCGGCGGCACTGGATCGTCATTTCCGTGCCGATCATGCTGGTCTCGGTCTATATGCTGTTCATGCCCACCGCACCGGTCTCCGGCAGCTATCTCCTGTGGTGGATGGTCATTGCCTATATCGGCTGGACGCTGCTCACGATCTCGCACATGTCGTGGGGCGCCGAACTGACACCTGACTACAATGAGCGCTCGACCATTCAGGGCTTCCGTGAAGTAGCCCTCATCGCCGGCATGATCTTTGTGCTGCTGGTTCCTGTCTTCATCGAAGCCATGCAGCCGGAAAATGTCGCGGCAGCGCGCGTTGCTTCCATGGGCTGGTATGTGTTGATCCTGCTACCCATCACGGTCTTGATCGCCGTATGGGCCGTGCCCGAACGCAAGGTGCCGGATCCGACCCATGTGCCGTGGCGCGAAGCGGTCAGCATTCTGATCAAGAACCGGCCTTTGCTGCGTCTGCTGATTGCCGACCTGCTGGGTGGCATATCCGGCGGCATCGTGACGGCCCTGTTCCTGTTCCTGGCCGCGGACGTCCTCAAGCTGCAATTCGCCAGCCTTCTTATTCTTGTTTATCTGACTGCCGGGTGCGTGTTTGTGCCGATCATGGTTCGCCTGTCGCATATGTGGGGCAAGCACCGCACGCTGGCATATTCCTCTTTGTTCTCGGCTGTCACCGTGCCGCTCATCTTCCTGATTGAGCCGGGCGATCTGTGGTTTGCCGTTGCGGTGTGGATCTGCCTTGGCGTGAACATGGGCGCGGGCCCTTTCCTGTTCCGCTCCATCATGGCGGATGTGGCGGACCACGATCACGTGGAAGGCGGCAACCAGCGCACCGGGCTTTTCTATTCACTGCTGACCATGACCAACAAGATTGGCGCGGCGCTGGCGATTGGGTTCACTTATCCAGCCCTTGAACTCATCGGCTTTGTGCCCGGCATTGAAAACACGGCCTCGGCTGAACTGGGGCTCAAGCTGGTCTATGTGCTGCCGCCGGCGATAATCGGGTTCCTGGTGGCGTGGGTGATGTGGAATTTTCCCATCGACGAAGACCAGCAGTCGGAGAACCGGCGTATTCTGCAGAAGCGTCAGTCCATGGCTGAAGGAGCCGGTGGCAATGCCGGCGCCTCTGTTGCGCCCATCGGGGGTGCAAACTAGCACCCCCGTGCCCATATCGTGTTGATGCTTGGTATCCCCGGTTAGAGCGTAATTTCTGATGGCCAGCCTGAAACTGACACCACTTCGCCTGCTGGCGTTTGCCTCTCCGGCAGCGCCTATCGCCGCCATGGGGCTTCCCATCGCGGTCTATCTGCCGCCGTTCTATGCAACGGAAATGGGCCTCGGCCTGGCAACCGTCGGCTGGGTCTTCATGATCGCGCGCTTCTGGGACGTGTTCACAGACCCGGTGCTTGGGGTGCTGTCTGACAAATACCGCACCCGGTGGGGCAGGCGGCGGCACTGGATCGTGGCGTCATTGCCGGTGATGCTTGTTGCCACCTACATGCTGTTCATTCCCACAGCGCCTGTCTCCGCCACCTATCTGCTGATGTGGATGGTGATCCTCTATATCGGCTGGACGCTGCTCACCCTGTCGCACATGTCGTGGGGGGCGGAACTGACACCAGACTACAATGAGCGCTCCCTTGTGCAGGGCTGGCGGGAAGGGTCGCTGATCCTCGGCATGCTCCTTGTGCTGATCACCCCTGCGGTCATTGACTACATCGGTCCTGAGGACGTTGGCACCGCGCGTGTCGCGGCCATGGGCTGGTTCGTGATCATCCTGCTGCCCATCGCGGTTCTGGCTGCCGTCTCCCTTGTGGGCGAACGCGACGTGCCGGAACCAAAGCATGTGCCATTCCGCGAGGCGGTGAGCGTGCTCCTGCGCAACAGCCCGCTGCGCCGGCTGCTTGCGGCTGATCTCGCCAACGGCATCGGCTCGGGCACCATGGCGGCGCTGTTTATCTTTGTTGCGGCTGACGTGCTGCAGATGGGCTCGTGGTCGAGCGCCATCCTGCTGGCATACTTTGGCGCGGGCGTCATCTTTGTGCCGTTGATGATCAAGCTTTCATATGTCTTCGGCAAACATCAAACGCTGGCGGCTTCAGCCATCCTCAACGGGCTTGGGCTGCCGCTGATTTACATCGTTGGCCCCGGTGACGTGCTGATGATGGTTCTCTTTACGGCACTGTTCGGCATCAATCTGGGTGCTGGGTCATTCCTGCTGCGGTCCGTGATGGCGGATGTGGCGGATCACGACGAAGTTGAAACCGGCAATCAGCGCACGGGCCTCTTCTTCTCGCTGCTGACCATGACCAGCAAGGTCGGCGCGGCGCTGGCCGTTGGTCTGACCTACTACCTGATCGACACACTGGGGTTCGTGCCGCGGGGCGACAACACCCAGGCGGCGCTCGACGGTGTGCGCGCTACGTTCGTGTGGTTGCCCACTGTCATGTATTTCGCGGTGGGTGCCATCATGTGGACCTTCCCGCTGGATGAAGCCCAGCAGCAGGAAAACCGCCGTCGGATCATGGAACGCACCGAGCGTGAACCACCCATCGTGCCGTTCGAGTAGAGCAACTCCTGTTGCCCCGGACTTGATCCGGGGCCTACTCGCAGACGCTCCAAACTGCAGCATATGGATTGTCCAGTTAAACCGGACAATGGCGAGGCTTGTTTGTTTGAGACTCAAGAAAACCCGCCATCCCCCGGCTTGACCGGGGGATCCACCGGACTTTTGTGATCAGGCGTTGTCGGTTGCGGACCGAAGGTTGGCGAAAATCTCCATACCGAAATCGCCGTCATAGGCGGCTTCCGGCGTAGCGCGCACGGCTTTGTCGAGGGCCACAGCGTCGGGCCCGATGAGGATGCGCCAGGTCTCTGCCTTCACACCATCCAGAATGACTGTTGCAGCCTGTGCTGCCGTCGTGGTCGCGCTGGTGCGGAAGTGATCGTTGACCGCTTTGGCTTCTTCCTCGCTCAGTGCTTCTTCTGCGTCACTGAACTCGCGGAATGTGCTGCGGGCAATGTTGGTGCCGATGTGGCCGGGCATGACAACGCTGGCCTTCACGTGCGGCGCATTGAGGCGCAGGTCGTTCACCAGCGCTTCGGTAAAGCCTTTCACTGCAAACTTGGCAGCGGAATACGCCGTGTGCGCCGTATCAGATCCAAGGCTTGCCCAAAAACCGTTGACCGAACTCACATTGACGATGTGGCCTTCGTCGGCCGCAATAAGCAGCGGCATGAAAGCGCGGGCGTTGTTGTATACGCCGAACCAGCAGACGTTGAATGTCCGCTCCCAGCTGTCGCGGGGGGTGGTGACAAAACTGCTGCCGCCGCCAATGCCCGCATTGTTGAAAAGCAGGTGGATGTGATCAATGTCATGGGCGTCGCGCACGTGGTCGCGGAACGCGTTGACCTGATCTTCGTTGCTGACATCTGCCTTAAAGGCTGTGACCTTCACACCCTGCGGTGCGCCCGTCATGGCGATCTCGACGGTTTCCGCCATGTCTTCTTCGGAGACGTCGCAAATGGCGATGCTGCAGCCGGCCTCTGCCAGCTGGCGCGTCAGTTCACGGCCAATGCCTGAGCCGCCGCCGGTGACGACAGCGATCTTTCCGCTGAAATCTTTCATGGGTGTTTCCTCATCATTTTGTTTTCGCGGCAACCTTACTTGGCTGGTCGCGGGATGGGAAACATCAAAGCGGGAAAGTCGGCGCCGCTAGCAGCAGCCACACCCGCCAATGTCGGCGAGGCCATCTGGGTTGTAGGCGCGGGATACAGCATCGCGAGATACGTCAGCGCTGGCTTCAAAGTCCGCTTTCGCCTGTCGCTGCATGTCCGGCGACATCAGGAAATCCAGCGCCGTCATGGCGAGGGACTTGGCCCCATCGACCACGGCCTTGTCGCCGAGGTCAGAGCCGGCCCATTTTGCAAATTCGGGATTGTGGATCACCACGTTGGCGGGGGCGCAGGAGATCATCGGGTGGATCGACGGCACCCGGTGGGAAACGTTGCCCATGTCGGTTGAGCCCGCTGAGCTCGAGGGCAGCATTGCAAGGTCAACGAAGTCGCGTCCCAGCGTCTCAGCGTTTTTGACGTAGGCTTCGGAAATCGCAAAGCTTGTCTTCATGTCCAGATAGTCGGCCTTGGCCCATTCGACTTCAGCTCGGCAGCCGGATGACAAGGCGCCTGCGTCAAAGCACGCCTGAACGCGCACCTTGAGGTCTGCTAGGTCGCCCGCGTTCTTGGCGCGCACATAGAACAGTCCTGCGGCCTTGTCCGGCACGATGTTGGGGGCAAGTCCCGTCTCGGTGAAGATGCCGTGGATGCGTTCTGTCGGACGGATGTGCTGCCGCAGCTGGGCAAGTGTCTGATAGGCGGTGACAAGCGCGTCCAGCGCGTTGAGGCCTGCATGGGGCATGGCGGACGCGTGGGCTGATTTGCCGTGATAGGTCACACGCACTTCGCTGACGCAGATGCACGGCATGGTCTCAAGGTCGATACCTGCGGGATGGACCATCATGGCGGCATCCAGTCCGTCAAAGGCACCTTCCTGGGCCATCAGCTCCTTGCCGCCGCCCATTTCTTCTGCCGGCGTGCCGAGATAGCGAATGCGGCCGGGCAGTTTGCCGTTGAGGGCTGCCAGGCCAAGTGCTGCGCCCAGACCCGTGGTCGCGATGATGTTGTGGCCGCAGGCATGACCGATACCGGGCAGGGCATCGTATTCCGACAGGATGCCGACTTCTGCACCACCGTCCCCGAATGACGCGGCATAGGCAGTGTCGAGGCCGAAGGCGTTGCGGGTGGCAGGCAGGTTGTGTTTGTCCAGCGTGTCCGCCAGCAGGCCTGCTGCAAAATGCTCCTGGAATGCCAGCTCGGGTTTTGCGTGAATCTGGTGGCTGATGTCGATCAGCTCCGGCGCCATGGCGTCGATACGGTCACAGGTTTCGCGTTTGAGGGCGTCCAGATCACTCACAGCTCGGGCTCCAATGCATTATTTGACTGGCCTGAGCATAAACGACGTATGCGGCGTTTGACAGAGAGGGTCCAAGCGCGTCACGTGGCGCCGGGGGCAATAATAATTGGGCTGCTTCCGCCCAGATAAACACACGCGAACTGGACATCGAATATGAAATACCTGTTGGCCGGCCTTTTGGCGGCGATGATCACGACACCTCTGGCGGCAAAGGACTTTCCTGGATTCTACCGCATGCAGACACAATTCCAGGCGCCTGAAAACAAGTGCTTTGAAGGCAGCCGCGTTGACCCGTCTTTGTCTTTGGGCGGCGCCGCACGCATGGATGACTGTCAGAACGTGACCGGCCAGCTGTGGATCGTCATTCCAGCAGGGCAGGGCCGCTACCGGCTTTCAACCGCATTTCAGATGCCCGAAGGCAAGTGCCTTGAAGGCAACAAGTTTGACCGGTCGTCTGCTCTCGGCGGCGCGGCATTTCTGGATGATTGCCAGAACGTGTCTGGTCAGCTCTGGAAGTTCGAGCCCGCTGGCAATGGTTGGTACAAGCTGAAGACCGTGTTTCAGGGCAACAACAAGTGCCTTGAAGGCAACAAGTTTGATCCGGCGTCGACCCTTGGTGGCGCAGCCTTCATGGACAATTGCCAGAACGTGTCCGGTCAGCTCTGGAAGTTCGTTCCTGCCGGGAACTAAAACCGGCACAGCCTGCAATCAGGAGGGGCGTGCCATGTGGCGCGCCCCTTTTTTGTTGCCGCCAAACCCGCTAGGTGGGGAGCTCGCACTCATTCAAGGTGGCTGAAAAAGATGAAACAGGTAACGCGCGGGGACGCAGTTCTTCATGTGTATGAAGCAGAGGCGGGCGACCGTCCGATCATGCTGGTTCATGGGTTTGCATCAGACCACGTCACCAACTGGGTCGCGCCGGGGTGGATTGAACCTCTGTCACAGGCGGGCTTTCGCGCAGTAGCGCCAGACCTGCGCGGCCATGGCAGCACCACAAAATTTTACGATTCGGCGGCCTATGCGCTTGAAGAGATGGCAGGTGATGTTGCTGCGGTGATTGAGAGCCTGGATGCAGGCCCCGTGGACGTCATGGGCTACTCCATGGGTGCATTCACCTCTGCCGTGCTTGCCGCACAGCGCCCTGAGCTTGTGTCGCATCTGGTGCTGGCGGGCGTCGGTGAAAACATGCTGCGCGAGACGGGCCATCGTAATGAAGAGATTGCGCAAGGCCTGCTGCAGGATGACGTGCCGACGCAAAGCCAGGAAGTGCCGCGCCGCTTCCGCCTGTTTGCGGATCAGACGGGTGCGGACAAACAAGCCCTTGCGGCCTGCATTCGCGGCATCGGCAAGGTCTTTACGGCGAATGACCTTGGTGCCATCTCAGCGCCAACGCTGGTCATCGCCGGTGAGACGGACGACGTGGCCCGTGATCCGGCGCCGCTGGCTGCCCTTATTCCCGGTGCTGAGTGTGTGGTGGTGCCGCGCCGCGATCACATGCGTGCGGTGGGCGACAAGGTGACCAAAGCCGAGGTCATCCGCTTTCTCACCGACGCTGATTGAAAAACAAAACGGGCCGGATCACTCCCCCAAGTGATCCGGCCCGTGCAAGGAGGGACGAGCTCCTTTGTGTGGTGTCAGCCTTGCGTCTAGAACGCGTAGCCGACGCCGAACGTCAGTGCTTCGTTGTCGTTTGTGCCCAGATCAACCGTCTCGGAGTAGACGAGGCTCAGGTCGACGCCGTAGAGCGTGTAGCCAAGACCGATGTTCCAGTCCTGGTAATCGTCCTGTGCGCCTTCATCAAACTCCTGGAAGTTGTATCCACCTGCCAGGCTCACGTCGTAAGGCAGCGGCACTTCGAGGCCGAGCTGGTAGTAGAACGCGTCGCCAGTGTCGCCGAAGAATTCCGGTGACCAGGCAAGGCCGATGCTGGCAGCGGCAAAGTCGAAGTCATAGCCAAGTGAGCCGTAGAGTTCGACGAAGTCGTAGTTCAGGTTCTCGGTTGCACCCGGGTACCAGTAGTAGATCACGCCCACGTCGTAGGAGAGCTCGGGCATGCTGTCGATGGCATTGGCAAAGCCGATATAGCCGTCCACCTCGATGGAGGCCTGGTCGCCGTCCACGAAGTCAACGTTGGAGCCCCAGGCGCCGACATAGAAGCCGGAGCTGTGTGCCCAGTCGATGCCGCCCTGAATGGCCGCTTCGTTGTTTGTCTGTGTCACACCGCGATAGATGTAGTCGGTGTAGAAGCCCACATTGCCTGACAGTTCACCGCCGAAAATGGATGTGTCTTCTTCAACGGCCGGAGCGGCTTCTTCAGCCATGGCCGGCTGCGCCAGCATTGCTGCAGAGGCGAGCATCAGTGCAGAGGCTGCCGTGGCAACGCCGCGCTTTGAGAGTGTCCCAGTCTTATCCCTAGTCTTCATGATATATAGAGCCCTTCTTTACTCATTTGATATGCAGCTACACTTTGCTGTGGAGCAGAGTGAGCGGTAGCGTTCGCAAAACAGCCGTTTTTGCGTGGCGGGAAACTACTATTCCCCAGTCGTGTTTCAGGACCTGTCGCCGGAGGAGTGGCTTTAGGCCTCAATCCTCGCTACCAGCGTTATGACATTCCGTCAAAGACTCTAGTGTATTGAGTTAACAAGGGTTTTGCCCAAGTAATGGCCATCGTCACAAATCGTGTGCACAGTTTTTATGCTGCATGTGCGAATGCCTAGTTATTGCGCTGCATATAGCGCGTCGCCAAAACGCAACCATTGCGTCATTTTTGGGCGATAAAAATGTCACATAACAAAAAAACCGCCGAATGCGGCGGTTTTTCGTGCTCGTCAGAGCTGGTGAGTCGATATGTCGGGCGGGTTATTTGACCGCCATAACCTCGATCTCGATCTTCAGGTCCGGCGATGCCAGCGAAGACACCCCAATCATGGTGACGCAGGGGGCCTGTCCGCCAAAGAACTCAGGCAATGGGGCATAGGCCTGGCCAGCATTGTCGTCGGTGAGCCCCACCACATAGATCCGCATGGAGGTGATGTTGGCAGCGCTTGCGCCCACCGCCTCGAGACCTTTCTTCACATTGCCAATGGCGATGGCGGACTGATCGGCCAGGGCTTCAGGGATCGGGTCGCCATTGCGGCTCCACGCCACCTGGCCGGACAGGAAGATCATCTCGCCCGGCGGTGTGGTCGTCACCTGTGTGTATCCCATGGCACCGGCGTCCGGCATCGTGTCGGGGTTGTGTTTCGTGATTGTCATTCTGTTTCTCCTTGATCGCGCGACTTTTCTTATCGGCGCCCTAGCGGGCGACTTGTGGCGCGTATCCCATATGCATACCGGCATCGGTGATCAGTGTCTCGCCGGTGATGTGTTCGCCGCCTTCGCAGGCAAAGAACACCGCGGCATCTGCCACCAGTTCCGGGGTACCGGCCTGCTTCAGCGGCATGGTGGCTTCCTGATCAGCCACAATCTGCTGGAACATGTTGTCGCCGAACTTGTCCTTGAACCAGCGTGTGCCGATGAAGCCCGGGCAGATGGCATTGACGCGGACTTCCGGTGCCAGTGACCGGGCAAGCGACAGCGTCATGGTGTTGAGCGCGCCCTTGGAGGCTGCATAGGCAACCGACGAGCCGATGCCCGCCACACCGGCAATGGAAGACACATTCACGACCTTGCCCTTGCCGTGCTCTTTCAAGTGCGGCAGGCAGGCGCGGATCATCTGGTAGGGGCCAACCACGTTGAGGCCGTAGATCCAGTGGAAGTCTTCGGCATCCAGATCATCAAGCTTGTTGTGGTCGGCAAACTTGGTGCCGCCGGCATTGTTGACCAGAATGTCGATGCGCCCGAAGGCGTCCACCGTTTCCTGTGCCATGCGGCGGCAGTCTTCGTCCTTGGAGACATCCGCCTGCACCAGAACGGCCTTGCCGCCCGCGGCTTCGCAGGCTTTTGCGGTCTCTTCGGCTTCGGTCTTACTTTTCGTAAAATTGATCACCACATTGGCGCCACGTTCTGCCAGCTTGATGGCAATGGCCGCGCCAAGGCCGGTGGCGGAACCTGTGACAATGGCGGTCAGTCCGTCGATACGCATGAATGCTCTCCCTCGCTGGTGCTTTAACTTGTTGCAGCCAATAAGGCGGGGTTGGACGATGACTGCAAGCCCAGACTGACGAAATTAAGGAACGCGACATGACAGCGACATCAAAGACGGTTTCCGGCGCAGAGCTTCCCTCGCGGCTGGCGGAAGCGCCGGGCCGCATCCGGCTGGAACCTGTGTCCGGTGAAGTGGTGGTGACCATGGGCGACATCCAGATCGCCCGCACGCGCAATGCCATTCGGCTGCACGAAGGCGACTACACGCCGATGATCTATGTGCCGGCGGTGGATGCTGATTTCAGCGGCCTGACCAAGACGGATCACAGGACGTATTGTCCCCTGAAGGGGCAGGCGTCCTATTACTCCGTCACTGCGGCCGGGGAGCCCGGTGTCAACGCGGTGTGGACCTATGAAGACCCGTTCGCCGAGTGGGCAGACATCAAGGACCATCTGGCTTTCTACACCGATCGCATTAAGGTCGAGGAACACTAAAAACCCGCCGGCAAGTGCGGGCAGTAATCAGGGGAGACATCATGCGCCATCTCATCATCGCAGGCGTGTTCGTCACGGCCTTTGCGGCAACAGCATCCGCAGAGCCGGTCAGCAAGTATTCCGACATCGACCTTGAGACCTGCCCGCAAGGTCAGGACTTTGGCGACGAGCCTGCCTATGAGGCCATTTGTCCGGGTCCGGATGGATGGGAGCTGCGAGTGATGGAAGGTGACCTGCGGTTCTGGGTCGAGCCACGCCGCGCAGGCGAGCAGACCGAGATGCATTTCCAGACGCTTTCGTCTTTCAACAATGTGCACACCAAGGCTGAATGGCGCGGCGAAGTGGCTGCGGGCTCGTTTGAACCCTACGCCATGATCCTGCGCTACTTCACCGATAGCGGCATGGGTGAGGAGAGCGGCAAGGGCAACGTGCTGGTTGTCACCAAGGTGCCAGCAACACCCGGCGAGCGCTCCTGTCACATCGGCTATGTGGATGCGAAAGCTGTTGAGAACGCCAATGCAGTGGCGCAGCAGATTGCGGATACGACGGCGGACACTTTTGACTGTGAAAAGCACACGCCGCTGACCGTGACGCCGGGCGAGCCGTTGCTCCCGTAACTGTCTACCTCCGTAGCCCCGGACTTGATCCGGGGCCTACTCGCAAGCGATCAACTGCATGGCGACCGAGAGTGGACCCCGGATCAAGTCCGGGGATACGGGAGTGGTGGAGCTACCGGCCCTGAAACTTTGGCTCGCGGCGCTCGGTAAACGCCTTGCGGCCTTCCGCAAAGTCCGCGCTGCTGCCGCATCGCATGATCAGGTCTTCGGCGGCCTGCAATGATCCATCCTGGCGGTTGAGGGCCGTGATGGTTGCCTTGGCAGCGTGCATGGTGAGCGGGGCGTTGCGGCCCATATGGGTGGCCACCTGTTCGGCGTGGCGAAACACGTCCCAATCAGGCAGGCGGTCATTGATCAGGCCGAGGCGGTGGGCACTCAGGGAATCATAGCGCCGTGCGGTGACCAGAATTTCAAACGCGTGTGTTGGTCCCACGGCGCGGGTCAGCCGCGCCACGGCGGGGGCTGCATAGCCGAGACCCAGCCGGGCAGCGGGAATGGCGAAGGTTGCTTCGACCGCTGCCATGCGCATGTCGCAGGCGAGCGCCAGCGCCAGACCGCCGCCCATGCACGGGCCCTGGATCGCTGCAATCACCGGCTTGCTGCATTCTTCCAGGCTGGCCTGTGCCGCTTCAAACTTCTCTTCAAAGTCCGCCAGCGCCTTTGGGTCATCGCCCATCTGGTGCAGTTCGCGAATGTCTGCGCCGGCCGCAAACGCGTCGTCGCCGGCGCCGCGCAGAATGATGGCGCGGACGCTGTCATCTGAATCGAGTTTTGCCACGGCACGGGGAATGTCATCCCACATGGCGGTGGTCAGGGCGTTCTTCTGCTCGGGACGGTCAATGATGATCCAGCCGACAGTCTCTTCGGTTTCAGTGCGGATGCTCATTTGTCAGTATCCAGATCAAGAAACGCCATGATGTCCGTCCAGGCCGCGCGGTCCTGAAGCAGGAACAGATGGCCGCCTTCATACATTTTAAGCGTCGCGTTGGGAATGCGGTCGAGCATGCGCTGCTGGGTGTCCGGTGTGGCGATGCCGTCATACTTGCCGCCACAGATGAGTGTTGGGTGGGGCAGGGTTGCAAGACCGTCCCACGCATCATGATCCTTGCGGGCTTCGAGTTGCCACAGTGCGCCTTCGCTGCGTCGGTGTTCGTCCACGAAGGGTGCTTCTGCATCCACCTGCATCTTGATCAGGCTGGCGAACAGATCCGCGTTTTCTTTTTGCCACGCGTCGTCGCTGCGGGTGTCGGAAATAGGCGCCATGAAGCGAATGCGTTCCTCTTCGCCCATGGCCGCCACCGTATGCAGGGGGTAGGAGCTGCCGCCGTCACCGCCCGGCGAGGTGCAGCACATCACCAGCCTGTCGATTTTTTCAGGATGCCGCTGCGCAAAGTGCTGCGCCACCATGCCGCCGAACGAGACACCGATGACATGCGCCTTGCTCCACCCGCGTGCGTCCATCAATGCGGCTGCGTCGTCGGCATACTGCTCCATGGAGTAGGGGGCATCAGGCTTGTCGGTTTGGCCGAGGCCGCGCTGGTCATAGGCAAGCACGCGGGCCAACTTGGCCAGCGGTCCATCCATGATGTTGGGTTTCTTGCGCAGATCCCCACCGGAGCCACCGATGAAAAACACTGGTGGTGCACCGTCCGGCCCATGTTCTTCCCAGTAAACGTTAATGTCGCCAGCGCGGGTGATCGGCATAAGATTTGATATCCGTAAACGGTGTGGGTAATTGTAATTCGCTGAAGGCACCATATGTGGTAATTTGGCGTATTAGTAAATCAGGCCGTGTCCATGTACCCGGAATCGTGTACCGGCGGGCCTGACGTTTGGGAGGGGCGCATGTCCCAGTCAGTCGACACATCCGCAAGCCATCTTTCCAAGGTTGATCCGGTCTGGGCGCGATTGCGTCAGGAGGCGGAAGCCTCTGCCGCTGCTGAGCCGATCCTTGCAAGCTATCTGCATGCCGCCATCCTGAACCATCGCAGTTTTGAAAGTTCGCTCGCCTATCATCTGGCGGAAGAGCTGGGCAACAAGCAGGCCGGTGCCATGCTGTTGCAGCAGGTCTTTGACGAGGCCTATGAAGCCACGCCCGACATTGCGGACATGGCGCGTGCTGACCTGATGGCTGTGGTTGACCGTGATCCGGCCTGCGACTTCTTCCTTCAGCCATTGCTCTATTTCAAAGGATTCCAGGCGCTGCAGTGCTATCGCGTTGCGCACTGGTGCTGGCAGCACGAGCGTGTGGCCATGGCCTATCATCTGCAAAGCCGCATCTCGGAAGCCTATGGCGTGGACATTCACCCCAACGCCAAGATCGGCCGCGGCGTGATGATGGATCACGCCACATCCATCGTGATCGGTGAGACGGCCGTCGTGGGTGACGACGTCTCCATGCTGCACTCCGTCACGCTCGGCGGGACCGGAAAGGAAGATGGCGACCGCCATCCAAAGATCGGTCGTGGTGTGCTGCTGGGTGCGGGTGCCAAAGTGCTCGGCAATATCCATGTGGGCGATTGCTCGCGCGTTGCTGCGGGCTCGGTGGTCACCAAGGACGTGCCGAACAACACAACGGTTGCTGGCGTCCCCGCCAAAGTCATCGGTGAATCAGGCTGCCCGGAACCCGCCCGCTCCATGGACCAGATGGTCGGCTGCGGCGAAGAAGACGGGTCTTCTATTTAGTCTGTTGCCGTTTCCAAGTATTGCTTGATAGCTGTGGCTGTGCGGCGCGCTCGATCGGCAGTCGTACCTTTCACGCCTAAACTCATGTATTCGGCTTCGATGTGGGCAAGGTACGTTGCGACGTCAACAATCGATGCGCCGTTTTCAAAAAGCGTCGCGGCATGCTGTACGTAATTGTCGTACTCGTCCGGAGCATCCCGTTTCCAATCAGGGTGATTTGCCAAACCAATTGGATCCCAGATCGACCAGGCGATCTCTCGGAGGCTTTCCCACCGGTTTCCTGGAACAATGCTCATGGACTAACTTTACTATCCCGCCGCCGCCGCGCCGCTGATGGCGTAGGACATTTCCTTGCGCTCGTCGCACACCGCTTCGCACAGATCCATGGCGGCTTCCCATGGAGCAGCATCGGTGATGTCGTCGATGGCCTCCATGCTTTCCCAGTAGGACAGAAGCCCGGCGCTTTCGCCGTCCTTTGCCTCAATCACCACGGCTGACAAAAACCCCTTGGGTGCAGAGCGGGCCAGCTCGCGCTCGAGATAGCCGCGCAGATTGGACGCTACCGTGTCTGTCGCCCCTGTGAAGGTGATGAGGTGGACGAAAGCGGTGTCGCTGGACATGGATTGCTCCTGTTGGGGCTATTGGTGGTTGCGCTTGGCGCTGTTGGCGGCACAATACGCAAGACCGATATTGACGCAACAACAACAAGACTGAAAGCAGGGACCAAATGGCTCAACAGGATCAACCCGCCCTGGCGGGAAAAGTAGCGCTGGTCACCGGCGGTGCACGCGGACTTGGTGCGGCGTCGGCCCTTGGCCTGGCGCGTGAAGGCGCCAGCGTTGTTGTGTCTGATCTGCGCGCTGATGAAGGTCAGGTGGTCGTGGACGCCATTTTGAATGAAGGCGGCAAGGCTGTTTTCATCGCCCATGACGTCACCAAGGAAGACCAGTGGGAAGCAGCCGTTGCCAAGGCCGAAGAAGAATTCGGAGCGCTGCATATTCTCGTCAACAATGCGGGTGTGGCCCCGGCAGGCGAGTACATCGAAGACCTGAAGCTTGAGGACTACAAACGCGTCACTGAAATTGACATGGACAGCGTGTTCCTCGGCTGCAAGCACGGCATCCGCACCATCAAGAAATATACAGCCAAGGAAGCGGCAGACGGCGCGATCATCAACATTTCATCTGTCATGGGCATTGTCGGCTTTCCGCGCAACGCGGACTACAACGCGGCCAAGGGTGGCGTGCGGATCATGACCAAGGTGGCAGCCCTTGAGTGCGCGGAGCTTGGCTACGGCATCCGCGTCAATTCCATCCACCCCGGTTTCATCGACACAGCGCTTGTGCGCGATGCGGTGGAAGAGGGCACCAAGCGGCCTGATGCCATCTTCCAGAGCTCAAATGAAATGATCGACATGCTGGTGATGGCACACCCGCTGGGCAAGCTGGGTGACCCGCGCGACATCGGCGATGCGGTCGTCTTCCTCGCCAGCAGCCGTTCCGGCTTCATCACCGGCACAGAGCTTGTGGTCGATGGCGGCTACACCATTCAGTAGCGCTGCGTCCTAGCGGAAATAGCTCCAGCGAAGGCTGATATCGCTTTGGCGTTCCATCTGTACGCCTTGAGTGCGCTGATAAACTGGAAGTGAATACTCTACCGAAAGGCCGTGTCCGCTTAGTATCCCTTCTGTGCTGACGATTTCGAGACCCAGTCCAGCTTCAACGACTGTCCGTCCCGAGTTGAGAGCTTCTTCGCGTCGATCCACTGTATGGCGTGTTGGGTCGATAAGGTTGATGCTGTCTTCGCGATATCCCGAAGCGTGAGCAGTGGCATTAAGCCAAGGTAGGATTTGGTATGACACCCATCCCTTGCCGAACGCGTTATCCCCAAGCTTGTAGACTTGCTGAGCTTCGCCAGTTCGAAATCTTGCATCAAAGGCGACGCCAGCAGACAATCGGTTGAAGTCTGCTGCGAACTCGGCTCCCGCCACCAAGTCATATGTGCCGGATCCTAGCTGCATACTTATGGGTAGTAGCGGTCGATTGTCGAACGGAAAAGGGCCAAAGTTGAGAATGCCTGGAACGGAGTTGATGCCGTCTCGCGCAAAGATTGAGTTTCTAAGCTTGGCGCGAACGTTGGTTCGACCAGTTGGAAGACTTACACCCGTCTCAACTTTCACTGATTTAGAACTTCCGAACTGGTGCTCCCAAAAGACGGAGAGCTGTGTGTCGCCCCATCCTGTTGCAGTTTCTTCGTATGTGGTCACTCTCGCACCGTTCAGGAATATCCCGGACGTCATTTGCTTTCGGACGTATGAAGCCTCAATCGAGAGGCCGAAGTTCCGTGCCACATGGATTTTGGCGGCAACACCGTGAGTTTCTGAAATTTGCTGTAGGGGCGTAGCGGTTGGGACAACAAGAACAAAAGGTGCTGGAGCAGGAACGACAGGTATTACAGGTGCGCCAGGAGTAATAACCGGGATGGGAAATGCCACCACACCGACGATTGTGGGCGGGATAATATCTCCAAATGTGCTGACGCCAGGAATACTAGGCAGAAGTCGCTGCCGTTTTCCGATGTCATCGCCGGGTATTTCTTCTTTTTGCCTCGTGTAACCGTATTCGATCTGGAACCGACGGTCTTGGTCCACTGACAGTGTCGATGAGACTGCTGGTGCACCATGCGACAGGTCAGTAGTCTGGCTGATATTTTTAGCGTTCGCTGAAGTCGTGAGAAGGAATGCAACAGCAGCGGCTGCGGCAATAGATTGCCGCGAGAGTTTCTCGCGAAATGACATGTCCCCAACGGCCCCCCGACCGGATACGCGGTGTAGTACAATTTTGGCGAATATGCGGGTTGTGCGGAACAAGTGCAACTTTGTTCGCCCATGGCGATTGCACTGCCCCCTAGCGGAAGGCGCAAGCATTTTGGGGTGCCTGCGCCTTCCTTGTTCTTCGGAGCGCTAACGGGGGGAGGTGCAGCGGCTCCGAAGAATGTGCGGATGCGTCCTAGAACGCGTATTGCCAGCCGGCGGTCAGCGTCCAGTCGCGCTTCATCTGCGGGCCGTTCAGGTCCTGCACGACGGGCATGGACGCTTCGATGGCCAGACGGTGTCCGCGGATGAACCCGTCCTGGCCAACGAGGTTGACGCCGAGGCCTGCTTCAAGAAAACGACCACCGATATTGCTGGGGTCTGCTGTCTGGACGGGACCCATGATGCGGGCGTCCTGACCAGACACCTTGCCGATGGACTCAGCCTTCAGGCGAACAGAGGTCGAGATCCACGGTGCAAACTGATAGGCCGCCCATGTGGTGGCTTCAGCTATGTTGCCAAGCTTGTAGTCTTCGCTGTTGCGGCCCGAGCGCAGGGTGGCCATGGCCTGCGCACCCCAGGAGATATCGCCGGTGCGGTCTGAGTAGGTGACGCCGGGCAGGATATCCACGGTGCCCGAGCCAAGCTGCATCGGATAGGGCAGGCGCACATTTGCGGTCGTGCCCAGCGGGGTCAGGATCGTATCTTCTTCCTTGATGGAGCCGGTCGGCAGGCTGACACCGATGTTCAGGTGAACCTTGGAGTTGTTCTGATCAAGGATGCGCACGAGGCCTGAAATCCGCGTGTCGCCAAAGCCTTCCGTTACCGTGGTGAAGCCACCGATCTGTGTGGTGCCTGCCGGGTTGAAGGTGATGTGGTCCATCTCCTTTTTCATGTACATGCCCATGACCATCAGGGTCAGGTAGTCGTTGGGAGCGTACATGGCACCGAGCATGTGCATGTCCATCACCATTTCGGTGGGGATGATGCGCAGGCGTGGCGGCTGGCCGGGATTGCCGAAGAAGCGGTTGGGCGTTGCCAGCACTTCAGCATTTGAGAGGTCGTCCGTGCCGTCGCGCACGTCAGACATATCCATGCGCTTGTAGCGGTAGGAGAACATGATTTCTCCTTCCTTGTGCATGTGGTCACCCATCACGCCGATTGGGGCGTGGCTGTCGGCCCGGATTTCAGCGGGCTTTGAATGGTCGATGCCGTCATGGGCAAAGGCGGGGGCCGAAGCGGGGACGGCGAAGGCGAGGGCGGCAACGCATGTTGCGGCAAGCAGGCCGTTGCGGCCTGCGGAAAAAAGCAGTGTCATTGGAAATGGTCCTGAAAAATAGAGGATGCCAAGTGCTGCCATACGCGCAGGTGAAACCACCTGCAGACGTTCAGTCAGCACTTACCGGAATAGGGATTCAGGAACTGTGGGGAGGGGCGCGGGCGGGCGCGGACCGCATGAGCGGTGCCGCATAGGCCGGTGCGCTGCCGGTTGCGCGCTCAACGTGGGTGTCTTCATAGGCGACCGGCCAGACAATGGCGTTGGCGGTCGTGTCCAGCGCAAAGGCAGCAGTAGCCTGCATGGCAAGGTCGCAGGCATTGCGTGGAATATCCGGCGTCTCACCGCCTGACACGGTGATGCCCAGGTCACGGGCATCCATCACCACCGGTCCATGGACCGTACAGATGACAATCTCGAAGGGTTCTGCTTCAGCGGCGGCGAGGGCTGTTGAGACCGGCATGACGGCGGCGAGGGAGAAGGCGGCCATCTGCACAACAAGCGCAAGCAGGCCAACAAAGGCTGTGCCCCTGCGCCTGAAGCGGTGCTGTATCTGGTCGCCTGATCTCATGAAGGCCCCCGCCTCAAAACGTGCGTCCTACTGGCCGCTTTGATCCATCGTGCTGTGATCCATCGCCCCGTGGTCCATGTTGTGATTCATGCCGCCCGGGTTGCCGCCTGTCGCCACAACGGTCACGTCAACCGTCACGTCGCCGGCATCTTCAAATGTCAGGGTCAGCGGAAAGCTGCCGCCGTCTTTCAACGGCTCGGCGATGTCAAACATCATGATGTGTTTGCCGCCGGGCTGAAGGGTCACAACCTCAAGAGCCGGCACATCGATGGCATCGACCTTGCGCATGCGCATGATCTCGCCGTCTTTTTCGTGGGTATGCAGTTCCGTTGATGCTGCAGCGGTGGTTGAGGCGGCAATCAACCGGTCTGCGCCGCCCGTATTGCGGATAACCAGATAGGCCGCACCGGTTGTGCCGGCACCAATGGTCTCACGGGCAAACGGCTCTTCCACGCTGATCTCGCTGGGGCCGCCGTCAGAGCAGGCAGCCATGGCGAGCGGCATCGACAGTGTCAGGGCAAACAGAATGCGGCGGATCATGGTGTGGTCCCTCATGCAATTTGGTGCATCAGGTTTAGCGTGAACGTGGGGGCAGATAAAAGCGCGGAATGACGCAGGCGGTGCGAACTCGACGCTTTGGAGGGCGCTTTAGTCCATCGTCAGCGCTTCATCGACCGCTTCCTGTTCCGCCAGCCGTCGGCGGATTTCTGCCTGTGCCGCATGGTCAATCGGGTAGTTCCATATCAAAGCGATTGCAGCGGCGAGGAAGCCAAGGGGCAGCAGGGCGTAAATGAGTTTGAGCCCGTTGAGCGCCTCCGGCGTGTTGGCATCTGACGCCGGATCAAACCCTACCCAAGCCAGCAGGGCATAGGTCACACCGACGGACACAGCGGCACCGACCTTGGCTGTGGTGGTCAGCAGGGCATAGAGCAGGGCTGTGCGGTTGTGACCGGTGTCGAGGCGGTCCTTGTCGCACACATCCGCCATCATGGAGCGCAACAGGAACGGGCCGGCCCCGAACGCAAAGCCCAGGAAGAAGGTTGCAAACAACGCCAGAGAGAAATCACCGGCGCCGACAAACAGGTAGGTGATCTGCGCAACCATGCTCCAGATCAGCGCCACGCAAAGGGCGCGATGTTTGGACATGCGTTTGGCGAGCCACATCCAGAACGGCATGCCTGCAAAGCCCAGCACGAAGTAGCCCAGCAACATGAGGCTGGAGTAGTTCGGCAGTTCCCACACGAAGCGGGCCAGGAACAGATAGCTGGACCCGATGATGCCAATGGCGAGGCTGGTCATCATGTCAGCGGCAACGATGCGCGCCATGCTCCAGTTGGTGAGCAGAACTTTCAGCGCTTCACGCCACTCGACCTTGCGTTCCTTGCGCACAGGGGCGGAGCGATCCGGCACCAGCAGGATGGCGGCAAGGGCTGTGAGCGGCAGGCTGATGATCAGGAACCAGCCCATGGCGCTGACCTTGCCAAAGGCATCCACGTCCGCCGTCTGTTCCAGAATGGCGGGCAGGGCGAGCACGGACACCATGCCCAGAATGATCGCCACTTCGCGCCAGCCATAGATGCGGTTGCGCTCGGCATAGTCGTTGGAGAGCTCCGCGCCCCAGCTTTGGTGCGCAATGGTCAGCATGGTGTAGCCGACATACAAAACGAGCATCCACACCAGCAGGTAGGAGGCCCCGGCGCCGATGGGCGGGAAGTAGATAAAGAAAGCTGACACAAGCAGCAGGGGAACCGACAGGGCGATCCAGTGACGCCGCCGTCCCCAGCGTGTGGGGTAATGGTCGATGACCACCCCCATGATGGGGTCCGTCACAACATCGAATATCCGGGTGATCATGAAGATCGTGCCGACGAGCGCCAGACCAAGGCCCACTTCGGTGGCATAGAGCGGCGGCAGATACACGGTGATGGGAAGGCCGAGCCCTCCCATGGGGAAGGTGAGGGCGGCATAGGCTGCCAACGGGGTGTTCTTCAGACGCTCGCCTGCGGGCACAGCCGCAGGTGCACTGGTACCGGGGGTGCCGGTAGAAGCGGGGTCAGCCAAAGTTTCCTCCGCAGCCACTCCCGCTTTTTGCGCAGGTTTGGGCCGTCATACAGATTTTCTCAGATATCGCCTCATCATGTGGGGGGATTTGCGAAAATGTCACCCCCGCACGCGGATGAAGCGCAACATTCGCAAACTGAAAAATCTGATTGCGCCTCAGGGAGAGGACGACTACCTCTTTGTTATGAAAATGAACGCGGGTCATTAAGGGCCATAACCGGGGGAAGCGCCATGCAGGATTTCAAGAACAAGGTTGTCGTCATCACGGGCGGAGCCACCGGCATCGGCTTCTCCTTTGCCAAGCAGTTTGGGGCCGACGGCGCAAAGCTTGTGATCGCCAGCCGTCGCAAGGACCGGGTGGATGAGGCCGTATCGGCCCTCAAGGAACTGGGATTTGAGGCGGCAGGGACGGCGGGCGATGTCTCAAAGCGGGCTGATGTTGAAGCGTTGGCCGATTTCGCCTGGTCGACCTTCGGCAAAGCCGACGTGCTGCTCAACAATGCCGGCGTTGCTCAGGGCAAGCGTGGCCCGGTTATGTCGCTCGACCTTGAAGAATTCGACACGGTGCTGGGCATCAATGTGTACGGCACTCTGTATGGCATTCAGGTCTTTGGGCCGCGCTTTGTGGAGCAGGGGACGCCCGCCGCCATCTACAATGTGGGATCCGAAAACAGTTTCTTCCCCGCAGTGCCAGGGTCGTCCGCCTACATCTCGTCCAAGCACTCGGTGCTGGCGATTACCGAGCAGCTGGCGGAAGAAGTGCCGGACTTCATTGATGTGTCGCTCATCTGCCCCGGCTATGTGCAGTCTGAAATGACCGCCGGTAATCCCGGTGGCATGCCCACAGACGAGTTCACCGCCCTCACACTGAAACAGCTCAAGGCGGGTGAGCTGTACGTGGTCTCCCACGCCTACAACATGGTGCATATCAACAAGCGCTACGAAGCCCTGCGCAAGGCCTTTGAAACCTACGCGCCGCGCTATGAGGGCGACGATGAATATGACGTGGGCTGCATGATAGAGAAGATGATGGCGGCGCGTGCTGCCAAGGGCTGAGGCTGCCCGTTTGCAGTCTGGGCGCTCAGGCGTTACATGAGGCGCACGGGTTTTGCGCCCAAATCACATCCCCCGAAATCACGTCCCCTAATGCCAGCCTGGAGCACGCCCCGTGGATCAGTCAGAAATCAAGCAGCTTGAATCTTATCTGCGGAAGAAATTCCGGCTGGATACGATCGAAGTCCGTAACCGTCCCATCAAGGATGACTCGGTTGAGGTCTATATCGGCGATGAGTTCATCGGTGTGCTGTTCCGCGATGATGAAGACGGTGAAGTCTCCTATGACTTCAACATGGCCATTCTCGCCTTCGATCTGGAAACCGGCTCCTAAGCCCGTTTGCCGGGGCCCGCTTGCTCCGGCCTTTTTACTCAGGCCTGTTTATTCGGCGGGCGCCAACCGGAGTTCCTCCGGCGGTTGTGCAGGCTTTGCCCTGTCGCGGAACAAGGCGATCAGCGCCAGCGTCTGATTGTCGATCTCTTTCCAGTCCTGCAGGAATGCCCGCTTATAGCGGTAGCGCAGCACCACGTTCTCACTCAGCAGAATTTCCCGGCGGCACCACAGCAGCGGTTCCTCGCGGGCGCATATCAAGACAGCAGGCGCACCGGCAGGGCCCGCGCCCACATACATGTCCTGGCCGCTGAAACCGGTTTCGTTTCTGAAAATGTAATGCCGCAGGCCAAACGGGCCGGGCTCGCCAGCGCGATTGCTGACGGCTGGCAGATAGACCAATTCAAGACGCGGCTGCGCAGCCAGCACGGCTGTGGTTTCTTCGATGCGCATATGCAGAACGGGCGACTCTGAATCAGAACGGTCAAACTGCTCGCGTTTTCGCTCCGTGAACGGATCAAGCTCCGGCAGCAGGGCGTGGAGGTCCACACGCTCAAGCGCGCCCCCGTCGCGCGCGGCGGCAAAGCGGGTGAAGTTGGCGGGGACGGCCAGCTGCACGTCGCCGATGGAAATATGGACGTCCTGCAACCGGTCTGTGGATTCAGGCGCCGTGCCCAAAATCTCTTCGGTCGTCGGGCCCACATAGTACCAAAGGAAGATGGCGGCAAAGACGACGACGCCGCTGGCGACAAGCACCGGAATGAGCCAGGGCGGGCGCTCAACCACTTCGTCCTGAGTACGCGCTTGCTGCTGACGGCGGGCCATGGATGTCCTTTGGAGCCCTGATGGCGGGCATGGAAGTAAGGGGCAGGATGGCGCGCAGCATTTCACAGGATTCGGGGGCGCGGCAACGCATGGCGTCCAAATCTGGGACACAGCCGGGCCGCCGGCGCTGGCAGCGTGTCACGGAATGGGCCTCAGGCTCGGCCTGATGGACGGGACTGGCCAGAAAACCCCGCAAAACCGGCGATTTTTCCTTTGGTACGTGTCTTGCGATTTATCGCGTGGACGAATGCTGCGCTGTTGTGTGCCGGCATGGGGTTCCATCTGAGGGTTAGGGCGTCACATGGGCGAGATGACTGCATTTGCGATGGCTGTGCTCACCGGCGTGGTGACGGCGGGGCTGACGTCCAGCTTCTATCGACTGGTGACCAACAAGCCGCCAAGCTTTGGTGTGCTGACGGCCCCTCTGCCGGAAGTTGTCACCGGCATGGCGACGCTCGTTTTCGCCGGCCCGGTGGTGATCATGCGCAATGCGGTGCGGGCGCGGGTTCTGGAACAGCGCCCGTGGATCTGGCTTGGACTGTCTGTGTCCATTGCCGTTTTCTGGAGCTTCATGTCCGGCATTTTCGTGCTGAGCCTGATTTTGGCGCGCTAGCACACCGGTTCCAACCAGCTTTGATGTCTCACACCGGCCCCGCGATCCATGCGGCGGCGACTCCCAAATGCACATTTCGGCCTTTTGCCGCCCGTATTGCGGTGCGTCAAACGCATGGGTAGCCCTGCCTCAGTGCATGGCTGGCATACTCAAATGAGAATGATCCGAAAATGATTCAGCGTTCATAAACGCGGAATTCTGGTGTTATTTGGTCGGATATTCCAAAAATATCAATTAAAACAATATACTAACAGTTTTATACATTTATTTGACAAATCGTCAATCCGGCGAAGTCATATCGGTTTGTTATATAAATCCGTAACCAACCTGGCCCCATTGTCTTGACCCTGTCACATGCTGCGCCTATCTGAATATACGAGTTCAGTATTTGATGCACTGCAACACGCCTTCGGGCACCCCTCATTTCGCAGTGCAACGGGGAGTAAAACCATGCAGACGATGATTGGTAATTTTGTTGCCGCTGCAGCGATGGTTGTAACGGTGGTTCTTTTCGAGATGGGCCTGATGGCTCCGGGCAACGCGTTTTTCGCCGTTACGCTCGTCATCCTGATGTTTACCGCCAACCAGCTTATCGCGCGCGAGAACCAGCCGCTGCGTGACGCCGTCATCAACATGTTCACCAACCCGGCATCGTATTCCGGCCGCGGGACGTTCGCAGCCTATGTGGGCTCAACCGCCCTTGGTGCCATCGTGATCGTACAGACGCTGGCCTACATCTAGGCACACCGGCTTTTTCAAGACGACGCATTCCTCCCTTGACGTCTTGCAATACTGGGCGCTCTTCCTCTCCTCAGGAAGAGCGCCCATTTTTGTTTGTGAACCGATACAGCTTTGCGAGACAGCGGTCTGACTGAACGCAAGTAAACTTGTGGGTGTGGCCGTCAGGCCAGTTTGTTGGGTGTAGCCGCAGCCTGTGTCTGGGCCACCCGTGTCCGCCGGTTCTTAATGACGCGGCGGCTGCCAGCCAGGCCGAGCCAGCCGACAATGGCTACGCCCAGCGCCCATACCCATTCCAGCATCCAGCGAATGATATTGATCGCGCCCTTGAAGGCCCGCAGCGATGTCTTGCCGGTCAGCTCAATGATGCCGCGTGTCTTGACGCCGAGGGTCTTTGACATGTCGGCCACATTGTCGAGGTCGCGGGTGTTCTTGACGTATTTCATCAGCCGCACGCTCTCAGCGGGACCGACGGCTGTCCGCATGCCGTCCATGCGGGCGAGCACTGGAAACAGTTCCGCGCTCTTGATGTTGTCAGCGTAATTGCCGATCGCCCGGCGCGTGGCATTGGGATTGGCCAGGGACACGTCAGACAGGGTGCGCCGCAGGGCGGGGAAGTCCACGGCGCGCGACACCAGCTGTCCCAGTTCCTGAGTGAAGGACTTGGTCATTGTGCCGGCCTTCTTGGCAACCTTAAGCAGGGAGACGCCGACACGGGCGGGCAGACCGCCCCCGGCACTGGCAACCGTGCCCGCGGTCACGGCAAGGCCCACGACGGAGAGGCCGAGAATGACTTCACTGTATTCTTCGCCCGCCACCATCTTGGAGCCTTCGCCGCCAATATCGCGGAGGTCGCCGATGACGGTGAGGTCAGAGGTCACAGCGCCTGCAAAGGCGGCGCTGTCGCTGCCTTCACCGGAGACGAAACCTTCAAAGAAATTGCCGGTGTTGCGCAGCACGACGGCTGTCGTCGTCTGGGAAGCGGCAAGGGCGTCAGCAGTCTGCGGGCTGAGAGGGCGGTTCATATAGGCGGCGACTTCCGCATACATTTCCGCGTCATCCTGGCGGCCGTCTTCCAGCGCCTCGAGGACGCGACCATCCAGTTCGTCGGGTCCAACGACGGCGTTGAGTTCCTGCAGGATCAGGGTCTCTGCAGGTATCTGGTCCACATACTCGTCCAGCAGTCCGGCTTCGAGCGCCAGAATGGCACCGCCGGGAATGACAATTGCCAGGAAAACCAAGAGAAACGCACGCATTTTACCCCTCCAAGACATATCGAGAATGTCTGGGACCCCCACACTTGCCCAAGCCTGCGGTATTGCGGCGCGGGATGCAATGAAGAGGCGTCCTAAGGCTTAACGCCTGTGCGGCGGGCGGGTTCCGGTGCCGGGGTGGATTAACCTGCCTGTTTCATCTTTTCGAGCATGGCGCCCATGGCGGCATGAACCGCCTGGACCGCCTGCAACGGACGGATCATCACGCGGAACTCGGTGATCTTGCCTTCGTCATTGCAGGTGATGATGTCGACGCCGTTGACATATTTGCCATTCATCTCGGTTTCAAACTCGAGCACGGCATGATGCCCGGCCAGCACTTCCTTGGTGTATTTGAACTTGCCTGCGTTGTCCGCCGGCTTGCCGTCGTCGCCTTTGGCCTGACCACCAAGTGTGCCGCCTGCAGCGCGCAGATAGGCGAGGGTGATGTCCTTGCCATGCTGGGGCGTGAAGACGACCGGTGACAGGAACACGCACTCATCTGCGATCAGATCCTCAAGGCCACCGGGCTTCTTGTGGATGATGTAGTCGTGCCAATCGGCGATGCATTTTTCGATCATTTCGGGTTCCTGACGTTCTTTGAGTTGCCGGACTCTACCTGAGCCTTGCGGGTTTAGGGCGCTCAAGATTGAACAGTCGGCGGATCGTTTGCGCACACATAAATGAACACGTTCTTTTTTCTTGCAATAATGAACATGTTCATTTATTCATGTCTCCAGAAACGAGATGCCCACAGCTAGGGCCATGTGAGGAGCGGTATGATGAGCGACAATCCCAAAGTAGATGACGCCTTCGTTGAGAAGTTCATGCGGTCGGTAAACACGCCGCTGGAATATGGCGTGTACTTCCTGTTTCACGATTACTGGGAAAAGGCTCCCCAGAGCGCAATCGATGCTTATGTAGAGGAGCTTCACAAAATTCCCGGCATCAAGGATGTGCTCGAGGAGGGTTACATCGCCGAGCCGCTCAGCCTGGACCGGCTGAAGCAGTGCGCGCCCGGCACGCTTGGGGCGGGGTACCTCAAATTCATCATCGACAACAATCTGGAAGCAAATCTCGGCAAGAACTATCGCGCCTTCAATGAAGAGCTGAAGGCATCCGGCAAGCTTGACCGGTTGCCGGATGAGCTGAGCTACATGATGGTGCGCGGGTTTCAGACCCATGATTTCCATCACGTGCTGACCGGATATGAAGCGACCATCTATGGCGAACTGGCGCTGGCCGCTTACTACCTCGCGCAGCTTCGCCAGCCCTATCACGCGTTCCGCGTGGCGGTGACGACGGCGCATACAGCGTTTCTGGCGCCGGGCTTCATCACCGAGGGCATGGATGCATTTACGGATGGCTGGAGCTTTGGCCGCAATTCGAAAAACATCTATTTCGAGCGCTGGGAAGATGAAATCGACACGCCACTTGAGGTGCTGCGAGAGCGCTTCAACCTGACGCGTCACGCTATCGCCGCCTGATCAGACCAAGATGCCGAGAACCCCTGCGACCGAGGCCCAACGGCACGAAGAAAGCAGCCGCATTCGTGATGCGGCGGGAAAGATCTTCGCCGAAAAGGGCATCACCGCTATTTCCGCACGCGCGGTGGCGAAAGAAGCAGGGGTGTCGGTCGGCAAGATCTACGCCTACTTCAACAGCCTCACGGAACTCATGCAGTCCCTGTGGCAGGGGCGCGTGCAGGGCTTGGCCAACACGCTCCATGATCTGGCCGGTGACATAGATGATCCGGTAGAGCGTATACGGAGCATTCTGGAAACCTACGTGTCCTTCGCCCACACCAATCAGGACCTGTACAAGGGTGCTTTGATGTTTGTGCGGCCTGACGAGCTGCCAACGCCGGAGCAGGATGCGGCAGAAGACTTGCCGATCATGGACCTGTTGATAAAGGCCGTTGCCAAAGGTCAGGCGGCGGGCTCCATCCGTGCGGGGTCAGCTGTTCGCATGGCGCAATTGTTGTGGGCGGGTGTGCATGGGGCGCTGGCCTTGCCGATCAATATCGACAGATTTGCCTTCAAGGAGCGCGATCATCTCACCAGCGACATGGTGGATGCCTTGATGGAGCATATGCGTCCTGCGGCTTAACCGGTCTGCCCGGCACATCTGCTAGCCAATGCGCCCGCCATCATCCTTGCGGATCATCACGATCGAGGGGCGCGGCGGCATGTCCGGCTGAAAGTCCGGCCAGCGGGTCATCGGGTCCTCAAAATCAGACGCGCGGGCATGCCCTTCGAACGCAAGGGCGCCATCGGTGCCGGGGTGCTGAACGGCGACAAACAGTGTTTCGCCATCAGGGGTGAAGCAGGGGCCGCACATTTCTGCACCAACAGGCACCCGGTAGAACATGGCGCTCGTGGCGCGGTCCTCGCCCTGGGTGCCGACACTCCACACACCGTCGGCAGTGCCGGAGATTTGTGGCCAGCCGCTGCCCTGATCGGTCGTCACCCACAACCGGCCTGCGGGATCGACCGCCAGGTTATCCGGGCAGGCAAACCATCCGTTGCTGGTGGTGGCTTCCGAGAACTGTGCTCCGGTGACGGGCACCGACGGGTCGCCGCCTTTGACCAAGATGTTCCATGTGAACGTGTCGGCTGAATGGTCGCCATCAGGCGGCGTCATCTCGACGATCAGGCCCCAATAGTTGGGCGCACGGTCATGCACCGCATCCATCTGTGATGGCCCGCGCCTGGAATTGTTGGTCAGCGCCACATAGACCTTGCCTGTGACCGGATTGGGTTCCACATCCTCGGGCCGGTCCATGGGCGTTGCCCCCAGCAGATCAGCGGCGCGCCGGGTCTCGATCATTACATCCGCCTGGGTGTCGAACCCGTTGTCCGCGGTCAGCGGCCCCTGTCCGTGGATGAGGGGCATCCAGGTCAGTGACCCGTCATCGCTGAATTTCGCAACGCTGAGCACTCCTGAATCCAGCAGGCCGAAATTCGACGTCCGGTCATCGGTGTTGACGGTGCCGTCGGTCACGAACCGGTAGAGATAATCAAAGCGCTGGTCATCGCCCATATAGATAACCAAACGGCCATCCTTGTTGGTGATGCTTTCCGCACCTTCGTGCTTGAAGCGACCCAGGGCCGTGCGCTTGACGGGTGTCGAGGTGGGATCGAGCGGATCAACTTCGACGACCCAGCCAAAGCGGTTTGCCTCGTTGGGTTCCTTGTTGATGTTGAACCGGTCGAAATGGCGCCCCCAATCGTAGCCGCCGCCCATGGCCACGCCATAGCGGCAATAGTTGCGGGCTTCAGGGTGGCTGGCTTCTCCCGCGGCACAGGCGGCCTCCAGGTCACCTGCCGTGGCGCCTTCGCGCTCCGCGTCATCCAACTCGCCGAGGAAATAGAAGTGGAAGTTTTCTTCCGCCATCAGGTAAGTGCCATAGGGCGTGATGCCGCCGGCGCAATTGTTGAGCGTCCCAATGACGCGTGTCCCCGTCGGGTCGGCATTGGTCTGCATGCGTGGATGACCTGCTGCCGGGCCGGAAACATCCATGGCTGTGGAGCGGGTGGTGATGCGGCGGTTGAGCTTGCTGTCGGCAACGACGCGCCATCCCCCGTCTGCCATCTGTGCAATCTCGACGACCGACCCACCATGGGCAGCCATTTCCGTGTCGGCGAGTTCCTTGGGGCTGGTATTCCTCAGGTCATAGGGGAACATGATGTCCCGAGAGGTGAATTCGTGGTTGATGCAAAGCGCACCACGTGTGCCGTCGTCATTCAGGGGCACGAACCCCACATAGTCGTTGTTGTAGCCAAACTGTTTTTCCTGGGCATCCGCATCTGCGGCGCCGGGTACGAAGGCCGGGGCGTCCGCCAGCACCGGGTCACCCCAGCGGATCAGGATGTCGGCTGAGTACCCCGGCGACACCACATTGTCGGTTGAAACGCCATGGCTGATCTCCGTGAATTGCGCCAGCGATCCCGGTGCCGCTGTCGGCGCAGACGGGGCGGTGGGGGCAGCGGGAGTGGCCGCTTCCTCTTCACCACAGGCGGCCAGAAGGGCTGCAGGAGACACCGCAAGTGCCGTGTAGGTTGTTGTGCCCAATGCTCCTTTGAGGAACGCACGACGGCCCATGCGCGCAGCAGCGACCTCGCCGAAGGTCGCAACATTGGCGGGGCTGGAGCGCTGGTCCTCAGTGGGTTCAAGAGCGATGCCGCAATTTATGTCTGTCGGGTCTGATATGGGCATCGGGCACTCCAATAAGGCGAAAAACATCGAGATCGGTGAAGAGTAACGTGTTCATGTGACGCCGCTGTGTACCGACGGCATAACGCCATTTGAAAGGCGAGACGCGTTCCAAAAGAAGTGCCACAATTGCACGGAATCGACACGGTAAAATAGCACGCCGCAACAGGCGTCCAGGGAGACCTCATGGCAATCTACGAACTCGACGACCTCAAGCCGCAGCTGCCCGGTGACGGTAATTTCTGGGTGGCGCCCAGTGCGTCCGTCATGGGCAATGTCATCATGAAGCCGGATTCGAGCGTCTGGTTCGGCGCCACAGTGCGGGGCGACAACGAGCCGATCACCATTGGCGAACGCTCCAATGTGCAGGATGGGTCCGTGCTTCATTCAGACCCCGGCATGCCGCTCACCATCGGGCCGGATGTCACCATCGGCCACATGGTCATGCTGCACGGCTGCACCATCGGCGAGGGCTCCCTGATCGGCATCGGGTCCACGGTTCTCAATGGCGCGAAAATTGGCAAGGGCTCGATTATCGGGGCGCATGCCCTGGTGACCGAGGGCAAGGAAATCCCCGATGGCGTTCTGGCGGTCGGGTCACCTGCAAAGGTTGTACGCGAGTTGACTCCCGAAGACAGCGCAGCCCTCAAACTGTCCGCCCTGCATTACGTCGAAAACTGGAAGCAGTTTGCCAAGACCATGCGCAAGTTGGCGGACTGATCAAACGGCGCTAGGGTTGGAAAAAGCCATTCAACAAACGAATTCGGGAGGTGCTGATCGTGAGCGAAGCACATGATCTTGGACAAGCGTCTGATACAGGGGCATCCAACGAGGTGCTGTATGACGTGACGGACGCCATTGCGACCATCACGCTCAATGCGCCTGAGCGGATGAACACAATTTCACGTGAGATGCTGTCGCAACTGACGGCCCTTCTTGTGCAGGCTGAAGAGGACAACGATGTGCGATGCGTCATCCTCACTGGCACCGGCCGCGCGTTCTGCGCCGGGCTCAATCTTGAGGAAGCCACCGGCGGGGGCGGCATCAGTGGTGGCATGAACAGCAATAAGGTCAGCGCCACGCTGGACCTGCGCAACACGCCCCCCACCGTCATGCAGGCGATGGACACGCCCACCATCTGCGCCGTCAATGGCGGGGCTGCCGGCTACGGCATGGATACGGCTCTTGGCTGCGACATCCGTTTGATGGCCGACACTGCCAAGCTGGCGGCGGCTTTCACCAAGCGCGGCGTGGTGCCTGAATCCGGCGGGACCTGGTTCCTGCCGCGGATGATCGGGTGGGAAAAGGCGTCTGAACTCATTTTTACCGGCCGCACGCTTTCAGCTGAAGAAAGTGTCGAGTGGGGCCTTGCGTCCCGCGTGGTCCCGGCTGCCGATCTCATGGGGGAAGCCCGCAAACTGGCGCGGGAGATTGCTGACAATGCCCCCTTGGCGGTGCAGGCTTCCAAGCGCATGATGCGGATCGGACTTAATGAGACGTTCCCGGATCATGTGCATCACGTTTACCTGCAGCTTCTGCCGCTGATGCGGTCAGAAGACATGAAGGAAGGCATGATG
This sequence comes from Candidatus Phaeomarinobacter ectocarpi, assembly GCF_000689395.1. Lineage (GTDB taxonomy): Bacteria > Pseudomonadota > Alphaproteobacteria > CGMCC-115125 > CGMCC-115125 > Pyruvatibacter > Pyruvatibacter ectocarpi. The sequence goes on along the minus strand of NZ_HG966617.1, from coordinate 1,883,431 downwards.
GCGTTCCTTGAGAAACGCAAACCCGAGTTCAAGGGTCAGTAGGAGTTTTCGGTTGCGGGTTAGGGTCATCACGTCTCGATTGCTGGCTGTCGTGGTGGCAGGCCTGTTGCTGCTTCCGGCTGCCCATGCGCAATCCGGTGGCACTTTCTCTGGCCGGTATGTTGGCTTTGCCCTGAGCGAGGGGGTGGTTGCCAGCATTGCTGAGGACAATGGCCGCGTTGTTGGTCAGTACACGGATTCAGCAGGCAAGGTATTTGCCCTTAACGGCCAGCGGGTCGGCGAGGGCGCGCAGGGTTTGCTCGAACGTGACGGCGTCAAGGCGTTCTTCCAGTTTGAGTCCCGGCCGCTGGGCATTCAGTTTCTCTACATTCCCTCCAGCGATACGGGTCGTCCTGACATGGCCAATGCGCTTCAGACTGCGCTGGCACGTGACAATGTGGACGTGGAAACGCTGCTGGGTCAGGCACCGCGCCCGGCCGGCAATGGAGCTGTTGTGCTGCTTGAGGGGGCAGAGGGTGAAGAACTGGCCTCGCAATATGCTGATCTTGCGCCGCGCGAGCGGGAACTCATCCGCCTGTTTGATCATGTGCAGGCGCATCTGACCGGGCGGTTGTGCAGCTCCGTCAAGGCGGGTGACCTGTCTGAGACCCACCGTGCGGTTGCTCTTGCACTTGAGCGGCAGCAGGCGGGGTGCAGCGCCATCTCCACCCTGAAAGACCGTGCTGTTGCGTCGGACAATTATGACGACTTTGAAACCCGCCTGGCCATCCAGCAGGAACTGCTGACGACGACCATGTCCTGCAATGCGGGCGACAACAACGCCGAGACCTGCCAGACGGCAGGGGCCATGAATGCTGCGATGTTTGAGCAGTGGCGCCGGGCAGCTGTCATCTATGCCGAAGTTGCAGACCGTGGGGGCACGGGTGCTGCTACACAGTCTGCACCTGCGGGGCCCCTCTCCTTACGCGGCGGGGTGGGTGACAATGCTGCGTCCGGTGTGCCGGTTCCCGGCGCGCGCCCGGACCGGTAAAGCGCTACTGCGCAACCAATCCTACTTGTCCTGCTTCCAGACCTGTCTGATCTTTGCGTCGGTTTCCGGGCCCATGTTGAACCAGGCTGTGCGGTTGCGCGTGGCGTCCACGACAAACAGCCGGTCGCTGCCGCCCAGATGCTGCGTGAGCAGGTTCACGACTTCCGGTGCGCCGGAGGGCGTATGTACGACCCAGACATTTGCTGAAATCTTGTAGGCAGGTCCCAGCGACATCAACGCGTTTTCAAGTGGGCCGCTTGAGCGTGATTTCACATCGGTGATGATGACGATGTTGAAAGACGTGGGCTGGTCGCGTCGATCGGTCTGCGTCTTCTTTGATCCAAACCCCTGCGGCCCGCCTCCCGACGGGGACGGCGTGTCCATCTCCTGGCGCACCTGCAGGAGTTCCGTGTCAGCTGCCGAGAAGAGTTGGCTTAGCACCGGGTCCTGCGCTGCGGGCATCCATTCTTCTTCACCTGCCGGCTGGCCGGTGCGGGCGAGCATGGAGTGGGCTACGACGCGGCCTTCCCGCACATAGTCGCGCAGAGCGTGACCCGTATAGGGACCATAAATGCGCCCACTGACCTGCAGCACCCAGCGCCCGTCGAACGGATCGTCGAGGCTTGCATCTCCCGGACTGTGAGGCGCGTCGGTCATAGGGATGTGTGTTTCTAGATCCAGCTGGTTGGATCATCGACCGGTTTGGCATCCGCAAGTCTGATCCAGCCTTTGACAATCCGGTAGATGACCCAGATCGCCAGAGCGAAGAAAAGTATGAAGCCGATGCCGATGATCAAAAGCAGTGTGCAGATGATCCCGTAAAGGAGCGACATCCAGAAGGTGCGGATCAGATAGGTGAAATGGCTTTCAAGATAGGTGCCCTTCACGTCTGGACGACGCACATAGGCGATCACAACACCGACGATGGCCGTCAGCCCGTTGAGGAAGCCGACGGCGTACAGGCCATAGGTGATGTGGGCCATCAGCGGGTCAGGCGCGCTTGAGGGCTCCTCGTGAACCGGAGCCGCCGATTGGTTTGGGTCGGTCATGGGCGCTTCTCCGCTTGCTGTCAGATGCACGTATGAAATCTGCACCGAATCAATTCAGATGCTTCGCCAAAAAGAATAGGGAAGCTCCGACGCAGGGTCCATCGGGCTTTTTGTGTGCGCATGTAGCTTTGCGTGCGTCGCAGGCTTGAAGCGGCGGGGCCTCCGTCGCACTGTGCCCGCGAACGTGGTGTGCGCTTTGGGCTTCCAGGCGCGCCACGCAACGTCATGCGAACAATCAACATACGGAGCGCCCCCATGAGTGATGCCTTCAATAATCTTGAGTTTTCTGCCGCTGAACGCGACGGCAATGTGCTCAAGGTCACGATCAACCGTCCCGACCGGATGAACTCGCTGCATCCACCAGCCAATTTTGAGCTGGAGAAGATCTTTGATGCTTTTGAGGCTGACGATGATCTTTGGGTTGCCATTATCACCGGTGCCGGCGACCGCGCGTTTTCTGCGGGCAATGACCTCAAATGGCAGGCAGAAGGCAACGCGATTGAAGTTCCCAAGACAGGGTTCGCCGGACTGACCGCACGCTATGGCATTACCAAGCCCGTCATTGCTGCGGTCAACGGTGTTGCCATGGGCGGTGGGTTTGAAATTGCCCTGGCCTGCGATCTCATCATTGCGTCAGACAAGGCGACCTTCGCGTTGCCGGAACCCAAGGTGGGGCTTGCTGCTCTTGCTGGCGGATTGCACCGGTTGCCGCGCCAGATACCCGTCAAGCAGGCCATGGGCATGATCCTTACGGGTCGTGTGGTACCTGCGGCTGAAGGTCAGACGCTGGGCTTTGTCAATGAAGTCGCTCCGCATGCGGAGCTCATGGACGTGGCGATGAACTGGGCCAAGCAGATTGAAGCGTGTAGCCCGATGTCCATTCGCGCCTCCAAGCAGAGTGTCTACGGCGGTCTGGATGAGGCAAATCTCGAAAAGGCAGTGACGGGCAAATACGATGCGGTGCACGCACTCTTCAAGAGTGAAGATTTGATCGAAGGGCCGATGGCGTTTGCCCAGAAGCGCAAGCCTGTGTGGAAGGGTCGCTAGACTTTAACGTCAGGTCAAAAAACCGGGAAGGCCGACACCGCTGTCCGGCGGTATCGGCCTTCTTTAGTTTGACCTCGCTGTCCGGCGGGGTCGGGTATTGATCCAGCTGTCCGGCAGGATCGATCGGTTTCGTGGCAGAAAACCCTCCGTCGGGGTCGGCGCTATTAGAGGCCCGAAGTGCCCTCCGCCACGAAGTTGGAGCTCTGGGTAGAAGCAGTGTGGGCAGCGGTCTGGACGGACGTACCTTCACCGTTAAGCTTCACCCAGTGCATTGGGTGCTGGCGGGACTGACGCATCAGCCAGGAGTAGGGGGCCTTGTCGAAAGACACGATACCCATTGCCAGGTTGTCGAGAACAAGGTCGCCCTTGTCGGTTACGACGGTGAGCACGGCATGACCCTGGCCATTCCAATGCTTTACAACAGTGATCAGAAGGGCGTCGGCAGGCCAGCCTCGCGCAATAAGAGCGCGGCGTTTCTCAAGCACATAGTCCTCGCAGTCACCGGCTGAGTTGATGGCATAGCTCCACCACTCAATTTTCTGCACAAGGTCGATGTCTTCGACCGGACGGACGGTGCGGTTGAAATAGGTGTTCACCTCGTTGAGCTCGCGCCACTTCTGCGGCGTCAAAGTCACGTGAGACAGGTTCGCTGTGGTCGCGGCACCTGTCGATGCAGTGGTAATGCCCGCGTCCGGCTCACAGTCTTCGCGGTGGCGAAGGCAAAAGCCGATATAGCCGATTGGCGGACGTGCCCGGTCGCCTTCCACCATGGTCCTGGCGGACTGACTGGTGGCAGGCATGGCTGCGTTTGAAAACTGAGCCGGCGCGTTAGGCGAAGCCGAACTGCCGGTGGTCTGACATGCGGCAAGTGCGAATACGACTGCCAGCATAAGTGCGCTGCGTAGAATAAACATTGAACCAACCCCTTGGTCACTCTGAAAGATGTGCAGAGGTTGCGCTTATTCCTTTTCTATACTTCTGATTTCCGCATCTGTATTTAAGTAGATATAAGTATAAATCCCATCTATATTTATCTACATATCGCGCTAATTCAGATTAGATTGTACTTCGATTTTTATGGTGTTTTGTGCCGAATTGTCCCTACGCTCAAAACGCCATGGATTCAGCCAAAAACAGCATGGGTCTAGGCTGAGCCGGCGCCAGTATACTTGGGGCGGGGCACGCATCGCGGACGCTGAAACTGCGAAAAGGCGCGGTCCTGTTGGGGACTCGCGCCTTCAAAAAAGATGCAAAAAACTGGAAAAAAGTTTCAGCCGGTCCGGTCTGAGGGTGATCTCACACCCTCAAAGGGGCATTTTCAGCCCCAAATAGGCTCAGGAACTGATCTGCCAGGAGCCATCGGGCTGCTTGCAGGCGGTGCCCGTGTCCTTCACCGGGCGTCCTTCCACATATATCTCCTGTTCGAATGTCCGGCACTCAAGACCTTGGGCATTGGTGTAGGCCTCTCCGGGGCGCACATGGCCGTAATTGCCGCTGTCCTGATTGCTCCAGGCCACGTCTTCGCCGGTTTCCAGGGACTCATAGGTGGTGTCTTCGACATATTCCTCGTCTTCACAGGTGAGGTTCTTGCCGAGCTGGTTGCCTGCGATGCCGCCAAGCACCACGCCGCCAATGGTTGCGGCGGTTTTGCCGCCACCGGAACCGAACTGAGAGCCGAGCCAACCACCCAGGGCCGCACCGGCGATGCCGCCGACAATGCCGCCGGTATTGGTGTCGCTGCATTCCGCGCGGGCTGGATTTGGCGATGCTGCGAGGATGGCTAAGGCGCCGAAAAGGGCCAAAAACCCGGTGGTCACCGACTTGAAGCTCAAGGTCATGGTCTTCTCCTAAGCGTGAACAGTCATGCAGACGCGTTATTCTACTCCAGTTTGGCGACATTTTGCCCGGCAATCGGGTCTCGGGTCCGTGTCAGGCCTGGCTAGAAGTGAAAAGCGGCGGAAATCGAGCCGAATTCGTCCCAGGCGTCCTGTTTCACGAATTCCTTGCTGCGCCAGATATTTGTAAAGCTGACGCGGGCCGGGCCGATGGTGACAGACAGGCCGGCCTGGAAGTCAGCCACCAGCGGCTCTTTTTCCACCCGGTGGCTTTTGCGGAAGGTATTTCCGTCCAGAAAGATGTTGCGGGCCACCGCGCGCACTTCCGTTCCGGCGAACAACTGCCAGTCGATGCTGTCGCTTGGCTCGAAATAGGCCGATCCCGGCAGGCTCGGGCGTATGCGCGGCACGCCGTCGGTTGATCTCAGATCCGTCCCCACCCGCAGCGTGGCACCGGCGACGGCATGGGTGAAAATGTTGCCAGCCGAAAAGCCAAAGTGTGGCGTTGCGTCTGCCTCAAGACGAAACGGCAGCGCGTCTTCAATCCATTGCACATCGATGGAGCGCGGCAGGCGGCGTTCATAGGTGAGGACGATGCCGGGCTCATTCTTCAGCTGGTTGCTCCAGCCGCGCGGTTCCACGGTGTCGATCCAGTCGTGCCAGGTGATCTGAACATCATCGGCCTGTGACCATGGACCGACGACACCGATTGCAATCTCAAGGGAATCGATGCGTCCCGGCTCCCCATCGCAGCCATCATGGAAGGCAACAACACCAAGGCCCATGTTCAGCCAGCCCGCATAGGGCCGGTCATCACGTTGCAACGTGGGAACCGAAATGTCGTCCGGGGTGAAGATGGACTGCCCTAAAGAGACGGAAAATTGCATCCGGTCGCTTTGGCGAAAGCCCGGCGTGCCGTCGCCGATATCCTTGAGGATTTGCGGCACAGGGCCGGCAGATACGAGGGAGGCAGCGGTACCGTGGGTGTAGTTGCGGTCTGCGCCATTGCCGAAAAGATCATTTTCAATCTGGACGGACGCAATGCTGTGGCGGTCTTTGCCACAGGTATCCGACGCCGCGTGTGCGGGCGTGGCGGTTACCATCATGGCGGCCAGCAGCGTGAGGCTGGCAGCGGCAGTCAGGAAAGGGGCCGCCAGCAATGGGGCAGAATGAATCGATGTCATAAGTCGGACGCTACTGGCCTGACGCCTGATTGGTCCAGTGGCATTTTTGTGGCCGCGAACGAGACGATGCCGCAGGCCTCACTCACACGGAGGCCGTCGATACGCGTTCAGACGCACAGGCGGCTACATTGTCTGATGAGACGGCTCGAAATGGCGCATCACGGCTTTGGGCGTTGGTGCCACTTCGGCGAACTCCACGGCAAATCCGTTTTCGTGGTGGCGCACCACGCGACCGCGCATGCGGCCAATTTCCACATACACACCGATGGTGGGGCGCAGGTGGGTTTCAACGGAGGCACCGCTCAACGACATGTCGATGATCTTGCAGCTGCCCGTTGACCCGTTGGCCAGGGTGAGTGTGGTGGGCTTGTCAGCCGCGTCCACCCGGGGGTGGCGGCGGATTTCTTCAAGGGCGGCCTGGTCGCCATTGGCGACTTTGGCCAGCATCGCGGCAAAGCGCTCTCGCTTTGGCGGTGTCATTTCAAGCTCGAGGGCAAAACCGTCTTCGGCACTGCGGACAACCACGCCTTCAAAGCGGCCGAGTTTGTCTACATAGGCAACGACGCGCTCTGATGGGTCAGGCCGTGTGGCGAAGGCATCAAGTTCGATGTAGCAGCCACATGCGGAGATGTTGGACACCATGCCTTCGTATTCGCCGCCATCGGGCATCAGGCAACGCGACGTATAGCCAACGGGAATCCGCTGATATGTGCGGCGCTCGTCGTGCTCGATGTCTGCCATGCTGCCCATTGTGTCGCTCCCGCCCAGTTGGGCGTTGTCGGTGAATGTCGGACCGTCATGGTTTCATGGAGCGGGTTAACGGCAGGTTGCATTTGCGGGTAGAGATTTTTGTGGCGAAGGCGTCCGGGTGTCCCAATATGTGGGTTTGAAATCAGAACGGGCTTCGCATGGCGGCGGGCCTGGATTTGCAGGGTAAGCAAAGCGTTAACGGGTCGGGCCGCCAACCAGAGCAGGGGAAAATCGAATGAAGATCGAAAAAGGTTCAGTGGCGCTCATCGTCGGTGTGGGCGCGTCCGAAGGTATTGGCGGGGCCATTGCCCGGCGCGCAGCCGCGGAAGGGCTGCACGTCTATGTCGCTGGTCGTACGCAGGCGAAGCTTGATGTTGTGGTGAGTGAAATTGAAGCCGCAGGCGGCAAGGCCACGGCGATTGTCGCGGATACGACCCAGACCGCTGACGTGAAGCGGATGTTCGATACAGCAGAGCAGGGTGCGGGCAAGCCTGACCTTGTTGTCTACAACGCGGGCAATAACCGCTTCAGCGCTCTGACGGACATGTCGGACGAGTTCTTTGAGGATCTGTGGCGCCTGTGTGCCTTCGGTGGCTTCCTGGTCGGCCGCGAAATGGCGCAGCGGGTTCTGCCGGAAGGCGAGGGCGTGCGCGACACCCAGGCCACGCTCATCTTCACCGGGGCAACCGCATCCATGCGGGCGCGGCCACCCTTTACGGCATTTGCGTCCGCAAAGGCTGCCGAGCGCGCTCTTGCCCACGGTATGGCCCGCGAGTTCGGCAAGCGCGGATTGCATGTGGGGCACGCTGTCATTGATGGCGGCGTTGATGGCGCCCAGCTCAAGTCCCGCTTTGCGGAATACCTTGAAGCCAAAGGCGAAGATGGCGGCCTGAACGTGGATGCTGTCGCGGCGGAATACTGGAACCTGCATATGCAGCATGCCAGCACCTGGACCCTTGAGCTCGATCTTCGTCCGTATAAGGAAGAATTCTAGCGGCTGCCATTTGGGCCCGTCTTCCAGAAATTTGCAGTCGACCCCATAGCGAAACATTGCGATAGTGGTGTTCAGGTGTGTTTGGTTGTGAATTGGCAGGGATGGAGACGGGCGTGGAAAAGTATCTTGGTTGGACACGGTCACTGGCGGTGATCATTTTGGCGTCGGCGTTGTCCACGCAAGCAACATATGCAGATGAGCGAGCCGAGAAACTTCAGCTGGCTGAGGAAATGATAGAGCTGAGCCAGGCGGGCAATGTCACCAAAGGGATGATCGATACGCTCGTTCCGCTGCAGGTTGCCGGCATCAAACGTCAGCATCCGCAACTTACAAGCGACCAGTTGGCGATTGTCTCGGATGTCATGTCCGAAGAGTTGAACGGTGTGGTCGAGAGTGTTCTGTTGATTTCAGCTCCCCTGTATGCAGATACGTTCACCAAGGAGGAGTTGACAGACTATGTCGCGTTCTACAGATCCGACAGTGGACGTCGGATGATTGAGGAGATGCCCGCACTGACCCAGAAGGGGATGCAGTTGGGCATGCAGGCCATGCAGTCGCGGATGCCACAAGCCATGGAGAGGCTGAAACAGCGGCTCTCGAAGAAGGGCATCAAGATATAGGTCTGCCCGCCGCTGGCGCAGTGCTGCATAGGGGCGGGTCATTTGGGGCATTGTTTCCCTAAATTCCGGCCAATTCTGCCATTGGCCTGCTTTGCCAGCGCTGATACTGTCCCCGCAATTACGGTTAACGCCTGCGTTGGGGATCAATAAGAACATGCGTCAGCTATTTGGTTTGAATATTCGGCATGCGGCCTTTGTGGCGATTGCTGTGTTTCTGTCTTCCTGCGCCAGCTACCAGCTGGACGATGCCCGTGAAATGACGCCGTCGGGCGATCCTTTCACACAGGCGCTCTATGACGCCTATCTCAATCATTCGGCCCGGGCCTACGAAGAAGACAACGAAGAGCTGTCCAACGCCTTTGCGTCGCGCGCCATTGCCGCAGCGCAGGGAACGGTTGTTGCCCCCGTGGTGCCGGTGTCCGGTGCTCTTCAGCCAGGCAGGGGCTCAATTGCCACGTTTGACGCGGCGCGCAGCCGTCTGACGAGCGCATTGTCGTCCGGCCGCACATCCGCGCCGGCGCAGGCCGCCAACGCCCAGGCCGCTTTTGATTGCTGGTATCTGCGGGCGATTGATCCAGACTCCGATGCCGCTGCGGTGTCACGCTGCCAGTCGGAATTCAATTCAAGCATCGCCGCACTTGAAGCATCGATCGCACCCCCGCCGGTGCAGGTGACGCTCCCAGATCCGGCCACCTTCACATCCTACTTCGGCTTTGATGAGTGGTTCCTGCGCGCGGACGCGCTGGACGTCATCGGTGCTGCCATGGAAACCGCACGCACCGGCGGGCACGGCGAGATTGTTCTGGGTGGCCACACGGATACATCCGGCAGGGCGTCCTACAATGATGCGCTGTCGCTGCGCCGCGCAGAAGCTGTGAAAGCCACCATGATCGAGCTGGGCGCGCTGCCTGATGCGATCCGTGTAGTGGCTTATGGCGAGACACAGCTGGCTGTGCAGACGGGCGACAATGTCCGCGAGGCGCTTAACCGCCGGGTGGAAATCCAGCTGGTTCCGTAAGGCTGCGGGCGGAGTTCCGCCCGCTATTGACGCTGCGTTGAATAGAACTTGACGCGGGCGTCACTTTTTACGGTATTGTCACTTATGTGATTTGGCGCGGCTGCTCGAAATGGGCAGCCGCGTCGACTATATGGCGCGTAGGGCGGCGCGGCTCATTTGGGACAGCCAAAGAGTAACGCGCGCCTTTGCAGTAAAGGCAGGAAACGATGGAAGCGTTTGATTATGTGATTGTGGGTGCGGGCAGCGCGGGCTGTGTGCTTGCGAACCGTCTGAGCGAGGACGAAGGCGCCCGGGTGCTGATCCTGGAAGCCGGTCCCAAGGACAAGAACACCTTCATTCACATGCCCGCTGGCTATTCCCAGATTGTCGGCAGCAAGAATGAAAATAACTGGGGCTACGAAACGGAAGGTCAGACGCATCTGAACAACCGCAAGCTCTACTGGCCGCGCGGTCGCGGGTGGGGCGGGTCATCGTCCATCAACGCGATGGTTTATACCCGCGGTCATGCGCGCGACTACGATTTGTGGCGTCAGCTCGGCAATCCGGGCTGGGCCTATGCGGACTGCCTGCCGTACTTCAAGAAAGCCGAACGCTCCAACCGTGACGACACGACGTTCCACGGTCAGGAAGGCCCCTTGCACGTTCAAAAATCAGTTCGGACGAATGATATCCTGATGGATGTGTTTGTCGAAGCTGGCCAACAGGCCGGTCATCCGGCTACGGACGACTTCAATGGCGCGCAGCAGGAAGGCTTTGCCCGCTACGAACACACAATCAAGGGCTCCAAGCGCTGCTCAGCTGCGCAGGCCTATCTGGTGCCGGCGCTTGACCGCGACAACCTCGTGGCTGAAACGGGCGCGCATACAACGCGTATCCTGTTCAATGGCAGCAAGGTTTCCGGCATCGAATATGTGCAGGATGGTGAAACCAAGCAGGTGCAGGTGGACAAGGAACTGATCCTGTCCGGCGGTGCCATCAATTCGCCGCAACTCCTTTTGCTGTCTGGCATTGGTGATGCCGACTATCTGCGCAAGTGGGGCATGAATGTTGTGTCCGACGTCAAGGGCGTTGGGCAGAACCTGCAGGATCACCTGGGTGTTGTCAGCCAGTTTGAATGCACGCAGCCTGTGACGCTTCATCGGGCTGCTTCTCCAATCAACCGCATCAAGGCAGGGCTTTCCTATCTGCTGTTCGGCACGGGCGACGCGTCTTACCCGCCAACTGCGGCCGGCGCGTTCTTCAAGACGCGGCCTGACCTCGATCTGCCGGATATCCAGCTTCATTATGTGAGTGTTGCCATGGGTGATCCGCACGGTCGCGACGGCATTACGGACAAGCACGGCTTTTCCTGCGTCATGTATCCAACGCGGCCTGAAAGCCGTGGATACCTTGCGCTCAAGTCGCTTGATCCACTGGACGCACCACTGCTGCAGCCGAATTATCTCGAATCTGAAAACGACCGCCGCGCCATGCGCGACGGCATTCGCCGCACGGAAGAAGTGTTCCGCCAGCAGGCCTTTGACCAGTATCGCGGTCAACGGCTCAAGCCACCGGCAGACGTCAACACCGACGACGAGCTGGATGCCTGGATCCGTGCAACAGCTGAAACGCTCTATCACCCGGTCGGGACCTGCAAGATGGGCACCGACGACATGGCGGTTGTTGATCCGAGCATGAAGGTGCGGGGCGTTGAGGGTCTGCGTGTGGTGGATGCCTCCATCATGCCGACGCTGGTCGGGGCAAACACCAATGCGCCAACCATCATGATTGCGGAAAAGACCGCCGACATGATCCGTGGCCGGTCTGCGCTTGCGCCTGAAAATGTAAAGATTGCCGAAGACCGCGAGGCAGCAGCAGCTGCTGAGTAGGTTTATTGCGCAGGTATCGGGCCCGAACTGTCTAAAATTTGAAATTGATTTTAGTCCAGTTCGGGCTGCTGCCTTATCTTGCCCTGTAGTGTTTGGTTGTAGTTTCTCCTGAATGGAGGAATTCCCACGTTATGGGCGATCAAAAAGCAAAAACATCAGGCACGCGCGGGCGCATTCGGACGCGGTCGCCGCTTGGTCCTGGCGTAGGTCTCAAAGCCGCACCGGCGAACGCCATGCCGTCAAGCGTGGTGGCAACGCAGGAAGGCCCGGACGAACGCAGTCTGCGCATTGCATTGGCGCGTCACCGGAACTTCATCACCGGGCGCAAAGGTGGTCAGCGGCTGGTCCTGTCATTTCAATGCATTGAGCATATGGATTTCCGCGGTGCTGATTTGCGGGAAGCGGAATTTGTCGGTGTGAGCGGTGACGGCGCCCAGTTTGATGGCGCAGATCTGACGGGCGCCAATTTTTTCAGTGCCGAATTCACCGGTGCGTCTTTTCGCGGCGCCAATCTCATGCGCGCTGATCTTCGCGGCGGGACATTTGCCCGCGCGGATTTTGAGGGCAGCAATCTTGAAGGCGCCGACATTCGTGACGGCATGATCATGGCGCGGGATGGCGGCGGCAATCTTGCCTACTTCAATGGCATTGATGCCAGTGCTGATATGTCAGGCGCGACCCTGCGGGAAGTGAACTTTGAAGGCGCACGTGTTGTTCGCGCGCAGTTGAGCGGCACGGACCTGACGGACGCAAATTTCACCAATGCCAAGCTGCGCAAGACGCAACTGTGCGATTCAAATCTCTCAGGTGTGATCTTTACCGGTTGCGACCTGACTGATGCTGACCTGTCGGGCTGCTGCCTGCGTGGTGCAACGCTTGTGGGTGGCGTGCTGGACGGAACGAACCTTCAGGGTGCTGATCTTACAGCCTCTCAGGTTACCCGCAGTGAGTTGACCCATGCAGATGTGACCGGTGCCATCATCCCTCAAAAACGCACCGCCGACGGCGAAACCATCGAAGACATGATCCAGGACCATGGATTGTGGGTGGCAAGTCTTGGTCAGCATGGCCGCCAGCTCAAGGCGCGCGGCATTGATGCGACCGGCCTTGAAGCGGCGCGGGCAAAACTGCCGGCTGCCGACATGCGCGACACGGTCCTGGCGGATGCCAACCTGTCTCACGTGAACCTCACCATGAGCGACCTTGAAGGCGCGCATCTCAGAAAGGCCCGCATGGCTTTTGCTGATCTGCGTGGTGCAAAGCTCTCCGGCATCAAGGCCAATGGTGTTGTGATGATGAATGCTGATCTTTCGCCCATGCCCATCGGTGGCCTTGGCGGCAAGAAGTGGCCGGTGCGGGCCCATGGCGCGGTCCTATCGGGCGGCGACCTTCGCAAGACAAACATGCGCGGCATTGATCTCACCGGCGGGTCCCTTTTCAAGACCGATCTGCGGGACGCAGACCTGACCGGTGCCATTCTGGTGGATGTTGATTTGCGCGGCGCTGACCTGCGTGGAGCCACACTCAGTGGTGTGGACCTGCGAGGCGCCAAGGGTGCGGACGAACTTCGCGTTCAGCTCATCGACTTTGATGATGAACTGGTGATGCCCGCCGCGTCCTAGGTGCGTGGCGGGAGCTGCTCTTGCGCGAGTGAAATTGCCCATTGCAGCAGTTCCAAGGGGACATCTTTCTCAAAAAGCGTAACGCGCATTTTGTGCGTCTCATCGGAGTAAAATACTTCGATGACCGGTTCCGCTGGCTTCAGATGATCAGCGACCTCAATGAACATACCGTCCCGGTCCACGTCACTTCCGCGAATGTAGCTATATTTTTTCCCGCCGTATTGCATCGCCGCCGCCTTTAGCTCTGCCAAGAGTAGTAGACAGTTTACTCAAGTAAATACCAACGTAGAAACGTGTCTCACATCAGCCTGACGAGCGAGGGCGTGAGCCTGCTAATTGTCTGTCTTGACCAGCCGCAGGTACGGGCGCACTTCGCGAAACGCGATGGCGGGTGGTGCGTGGGGATTATCTTCCACGTCCAGCTCGACACGTTCCGTCATGGGAATGGTCTCGCCTTCTTCGGCATCCAGCACTTCGATGGTTTCAGTCCACTGACGCACGATCGGGTCAGTGCCGAGCCAGAAGGGATCTTCCAGCGGGGCGACGCAGCCCAGGACGCGGGAGAGGCGGCCGTTTGATGCGGCAAGCGGCAGAAGCAGAAGTTCAAAGCGCACATTGCGTTCGCGCATGCTCTCAGCAGCAAACTCAACCAGCACAGGTTCAGCGTTGCCGACAACGCGCTCCAGCAGGCTTGTCACCGTAACGCGGCTTTCGCCGTGCCAGAGGGACGAAAACTCTTCGTTGCGCAGTTCAAAGCCATAATTGGCGCACAGCGCCGTGCCTGCCAGGCGGAAGGTGAAGACGCCGGGCCGTTCGAGTTCCAGAATGAACATCTCGGGCAAATGCCGTTTGATGTCGCGCGGTTCAATCTCGTCGCGGCGCGGGGCCTGTCGGCCGGCAGACAACCGGTACCAGTAAGCAAGGAGGTCTCGTGCGGCTCGCGTTTTGGTCATTGGATACGCGCTCTTTTGGCTGTCGGCTTTCCCAAGTGTCCTAAGAAAGCGTCCCTGATTGATCCGATGGGCTTATCCGGGACACTTCCGTGCCGCTGCGGCACAGAAAAGCCCCCGATTGGGCCCGTTGGACGTAAAAGAGCACACGCCATGCCAGCCCCGCGTCGCAGTGGGGAGAGCCGTGGGATAAGAGTGATTTTTCTGTGGAAAAGGCCGGAAGGGCCCAGAAAACAGCGGTTTTTGCGTTACTCGCTGTCTTTGCCCGGGTGCCGGGTGATGCCGTCGGGCGGGGTGACCACCACGGATTTATAGTAAATCGGCTGGTCAGTGGCCGTATCGATGATGCGCACTTCCAACGGGGCCCCGGTTTCGGCGCTGTTGAAGCGGATGGGGGCGGGGGTGTCGCCGGCCGTCTTCCATTTGTTGCCCCATTGGGCCAGCGCCATCAGGGCGATGCCCAGTTCCTTGCCCTTCTGGGTCAGCACATACTCATAGCGTGGCGGACGGTCCTGGTACTGGACACGTTCCAGAATGCCATTGGCTTCCAGATGGCGGAGGCGGCGCGTCAGAATATTGCGGGCGATGCCGAGGCGCTCCCGAAAGTCCTCAAACCGCCGGTAACCGGTCAGGGCCTCACGGATAATCAGCATTGTCCACCATTCGCCGATGATCTCCAGCGACCCGGCAAGTGTGCAATCAGAGTTGGCAAAACTGGTCCGGCGCACCCATGTATCTCCTTAACGGGCATTTCCCGCAGTTTTTTGGGGAATTTTGTGTCTAGTACGTTGCATGAAGCAACCTACCATGACAACCTAAGTTGCGTGGTGCAACTGACTATCCGGATCCGCTGTGGTCCGGTTGCGGTTGCCCAGCGTAACTGACCAGTGGCTGACGGCGGCATGTATCGCCGGCGCGCAAAGTGGGTGGGGTTAGAGCGTGAACAGACGTCTTTTGTTGGGCATCGCCGTTTTGTTGGTAGCGGGCGCCACGGTTTTCTTCTTCAGCGGCGCGCCGGATGCGATCAGCCAGAGCATCGACCGGGACCGGTTGATGCCGGTAGTCACTGCCAAAGTCGAGATGACCGACACCTATGATGTGCAGGCCCGCTATGCCGGACGCATCAATGCCAGCCGCTCCAGCAATCTTGGGTTTGAACGTCCGGGTCTTCTTGCCTCTGTCACTGTTGATGAAGGGGCCGTGGTGAAGGCGGGTGATGTTCTTGCCTCCCTCGACATCCGCAGCCTTGAAGCGCAACTGGCACAGGCCCGCGCGCAGGAACGTGAAGCCAGCGCGCGACTGTCCCTGTCCAAGGTAACCGTTGAGCGGCAGAAGAAGCTGCTTGAGCGCAAAAACGTCTCCCAGCAGCGCTACGACGAAGCGCGCTTTGAGGGGCAGGCCATTGCGGCGCAGCTTGCCGGTGCCCGCGCCAGCATCACGTCGCTTGAAGTAGCCATCGAGCTTGCATCCATCCGCGCGCCCTATGACGGTCATGTGGTCGCGCGCATGGTGGATGAGGGCACGGTGGTGAATGCCGGACAGCCGATCTTCCGCCTGCTGGAAAGCGCCAGCCTTGAAGCGCATATCGGCATTCCGCCGGACGCTTTGATTGGACTGGATGACGGCAAAATCCATCAGATTGAAGTGCGCGGTCAGCTTTACCCCGCAGCCCTGTCCAACGTCGTGTCCGAGGTTGATGCCGAGACGCGCACGGTCAACGCCATCTTCGTTGTTGAAGCGCCGTTTTCTCAGGTGCGTGCCGGTGAACTTGCCCGTGTGACACTCACGCAGACAATGACCGAACCAGGGTTCTGGGTGCCGCTTGCAGCGCTCACCGAAGGGCGGCGCGGACTGTGGGCGCTGTTCGTTGTGGCACCTGACACAGCCACAGGCGATGCGGCAGCTCAGGCACCCAAGAACGCCGGGATCGTTGAACGCCGCACGGTGCAGCTGCTCCATACGGAAGCAGACCGGGCCTTTGTGCGCGGCACACTCAAGAATGGCGAAGCCTATGTTGTGGAAGGATCGCACCGTCTGGCGCCGGGTCAGCGTGTGCGGATCGTCGAGCCACCGGCGGGCAACAGCACTGCCCAAGTCAGTCAATCCAGCGTCCAGTAGCGTTTAGCAAAGGCGGCAGCGCATATGTGGTCGAACCTGTTTTATCGAAATCCGCGTCTGACAGCCCTGACACTGGGCCTGATCATCATTGCGGGTTGGCTGGCGTTTTCCAGTCTGGGTCGCCAGGAAGACCCGGCACTGACCCGGCGCTTTGCCACGGTGATTACCTTCATGCCCGGTGCTGACGCACTGCGGATGGAGAGCCTGATTTCGCAGCCCATTGAAGAGCGTCTGCGCGAAGTTCCTGAGATCAAGGAAGTGAATTCTGACTCGCGGGCGGGCACGTCCCTCGTTCGTATCGAGCTGCATGACTATGTGATGGTGCCTGACCAGATCTGGTCCAAGGCGCGCAACAAACTCACCGAAGCCGAAGCGGTGCTGCCGCCTGCGGCTTCCAAGCCCGACCTTCAGGATCGCTCATCAACCGCCGTCACCATCGTGGTCGGTCTGGTGTGGGATCAAGAAGGACCGCCCCAGGTTGATATTCTGACCCGCCTTGCGGATGACCTTGAAGACCGCCTGCTGAACATTCCCGGCACCCGCGAAACGGACCTGCATGGCGAGGCCGAAGAAGAAGTGCTCGTGACCCTTGATGCGGTGGCGGTGTCGTCGCTCAATCTCAGCGTCGCGGAAATTTCGCGGGCCATCACGCTGGCAGACGCCAAGGTGTCCGCCGGTCAAATCCGCAACTCGGTCAATGATCTGTCCATTGAGGTGACAGGCGAATTGCAGAGCATCACGCAGATTGCCGATCTGCCGATCAAGCAACGCCCTGACGGCCAGATTGTTCGCCTGCGCGACATCGCGACCGTCACCAAGGGTGTGCGTGACCCGCCGCGCAGCTTGGCACTGGTGCGCGGTGAACGCGGCGTCATGGTCTCGGCCGAGATGGAAGCGGGTGGACGTGTGGACGTGTGGTCCATTCGCGCCGCAGACATCCTTGAGGACTTCGAGGCAGACCTGCCGCGCGGCATCAAGCAGGTCATTGTGTTTGACCAGAATGTCTATACGTCGGCGCGCCTTATTGAGCTTGGCTCCAACATGCTGCTGGGTGCAGCCATCGTCATGGGCGTGTTGCTGATTACCCTGGGTTGGAAATCGGCGCTGCTTGTTGGCGCAGCCCTGCCCCTATCCGTGCTGATGGTGTTCATCGGTTACAACCTCATCGGCATGCCGCTGCACCAGACATCCATGGTGGGCATCATCGTGTCGCTGGGCCTGTTGATCGACAACGCCATTGTGGTGGTCGATGACTTCAATGCCGCGCGCAAAAACGGCGCGAGTCCCGGCGAAGCCATATCGGAAACAATCTCGCATCTGTTTGTGCCGTTGTTCGCGTCGACGCTGACCACCTGTCTGGCTTTCGCGCCGATCTTCCTGGCGCCGGGCGGAGCAGGAGAGTTCGTGGGGCCGCTGGCCATCGGCGTGATCATGGCACTGAGCAGCTCGTTCTTCCTCGCCATGACCGTCATTCCGGCGATCGCCGGGTTCGTGTCCAACGACAATGACGCCGACACCCGCCGCGAGCAGGTGTGGTGGAAAGACGGCTACGTCAACCGCGAGCTGGCTGACCTCTATCGCAGGAGCATCCGACTCATTCTGCGGCGGCCGATCATCGGTGTCGCGGTTGCGATGGTGTTGCCAATTGTGGGCTTCACCATGGCCGGGTCGCTGGAAAACCAGTTCTTCCCGGCCAATGACCGCGACATGTTTCAGGTGCAGGTGTTCCTGCCGGCGCAGACATCCCTCGCGGAGACGCGTGTGGAAGTCGAGAAGATCCGCGAGCGGCTCAACAGCCATGAGTCCGTCGTCGACAGCTACTGGGTGATTGGCGATCCCGCGCCGCGCGTCTTCTACACCATGACCAATTCATCCGAAGGGCTGGCGTCCTATGCGGGTGCCTTTGTGCGCACGGTCTCGGGAGATGCCACGCTGAAATATCTGCCGCAGATCCAGAACGACCTGCGCAATACGTTCCCGAACGCCACCATCCTGGCTGTCCCGTTCGAGCAGGGGCCACCGGCCGACGCGCCGCTTGAAGTGCGCGTTGTTGGTCCGGATCTGGACGTGCTGCGGGAGGAGGGCGAAAAGCTGCGCGCCATCATGCACCGCACGTCCGGCGTCACCTACACGATTGCCAAGCTGGCTGGCGGCCAGCCGAAGCTAAGCGTCATTGCCAATGAGGACGAGGCCAAGAATGCGGGTCTGCAGGCGGTTGATATTGCCCGCTCGCTCGATGCGTCCTTTGAAGGGTCTGTTGGCGGCTCCGTTGTGGAGGCGACAGAAGAGCTGCCCGTGCGGGTGCGCGTGGGTGATGGGGGTCGCGGTGAGATCAGCGACATTCGCTCCGAGTACATTCTGCCGACCATTCGAGGCCCGCTGACGAATAACGGCATGCCCGGCGTGCCGCTGACGGCGATTGCGGAAATCGGACTTGTTCCCGAGCTTGCGGGTATCACCCGGCGCAATGGCGAGCGCACCAACACCATTCAGGGGTTCCTGGTGCCGTTTGAACTGCCGGCTGAAAATCTCGCCGAGTTCCGTCAGCACATGGCAGACGCAAACTACGAGCCGCCGCGCGGCTACCGGTTTGAGTTTGGTGGCGACGCGGAAAACCAGTCAGAGGCACTGGGCAGCTTTGCCGCCTTTGCCGGTCCGCTGCTGGTGTTGATGGCTGCGTCCATCATCCTGTCGTTCAACTCGTTCCGCTATGCGGGCATCGTCTTTGCGGTGGCTTTCCTGTCCGTCGGTCTGGCGCTGTTCGGTGTCTGGCTGTTCGGCAATCCGCTCGGCTTCGTTGCCATCGTCGGCACCATGGGTCTGGTGGGCCTTGCCATCAACGGGGCCATCATCGTGCTCTCGGCACTCAGGGCCGATGACGGGGCCAAGGAGGGCGATCTGCAGGCGGCGGAAGACGTTGTGATCAATGCCAGCCGCCACATCATCTCCACGACCCTGACAACGGTCGGCGGTTTCCTGCCGCTGATCCTGTTCGGCGGTCGCTTCTGGCAGCCCATGGCCACCGGCATTGCCGGTGGTGTGGGCGGCTCAGCCATCCTGGCGCTGTACTTCACCCCAGCCCTGTTCATCTGGATCGCCCGGCGCGAAGCAAGGCGGGCAGAAGAACAGCGGCTCAAGGGGCGCATTGCGCCTGCGGAGTAGGGGCGGCTTTTACTAAGCGACTGCGGCGGGTTCCTTGCTCTCGATTGAATCCGCTGACGTGGCGGTCTTGCCTGAGCCAAGGACCTTCGACATCACGTCACGCAGCGCGGCCTCCGGGTCGCTGCTCATGTCCATGGATCGCCAGGCTACGATGCGGTCGGGACGGACCAGAACGCATCCATCGTCACTGACTTCGCGCCTCTCGGTCCAGTCTCCGTACACATCATTGATGGGCAGGCCGAGAGATACTTGGACGGCTTCCATCTTTACGCCCAGCTCAGACGCCACGCTTTCCACGGCGTCCATCCATTTGCCGCCGTCGGCCCCCACTATGAGGGTGAACTGATCGTATTTGCACAGATCAAGCGTTGACGTGTCTTTGTCACCCACCGTCAGCCATGCATGGGGAACCGGGTTTCCGGGTACTGTTGTCGGCACATGAAACTGGTCTGCGTCCCGGTCAGACGGCTTGACGCTTGATCCGTCACCGACCACAGCGTCGGATTGATAGCTCTGGCCCAGTTCAACGCCATGGGCATTGAACTGTCCGTTCTGCAACTTCAGAGCCTCAAAAATCTTCTGCCGTTCGGGGCCTCCATCGGGGCCAAAAATCTCATCAATTTTCTGGTTTGCCTCGTCCCAGCTTGTCTGCGGCCCAAAGTCAAAAATGTTGATCCATTCGACCATCTCCATGACGCTCTGGATGGCCCGGTCGATGATCCGCCGGCCCACCGGTTGCCGCTCTACCGTGTAGGTGCGCAGCAGGTCTTCGCTTGCATGACCCTTAACCACCAAAGCGAGTTTCCAGGCCAGGTTGTAACTGTCCTGAATGGATGTGTTGCTGCCCAGCCCGTTTGCAGGAGGATGGCGGTGCGCTGCGTCCCCGGCGATGAAGAGACGGCCACGCTGATAGTTGGACGCAACCATATGGTTGAACTGCCAGGAGCTGGCCTTGCGGATTGAAAACTCGACACTGTCGTCGCCAATGGATGCGCGGATACTCTCCCTGATCGTTTCTTCACCGAGGTCGTGCGGGTCCCCTTCGGCGCGCAACAAAATGGTGCTCCACTCGGTCCACGGTTTGACGCAGGTCCAAACGCCCATGGTGCCGGTGCTTCCCGGCGTGAGGGTGACAAACAACGCGCCGGAGCGGTGAGCCGTATAGCGGCTCAGATCGGCATCGATCCAGACTGTCACGGCATCGCGGAGACCCATTACACCTTCAAACTCAAATCCGCCGTCAGTGCCCACGACCGTGCGCGATCCGTCGCAACCGATAGCGTAGCGCGCCCTGACCTTGAATTCCGGTGATCCGTCTCTGGGCACGACATGGGCTTCCACAAAGTCGCCCATGTCCTTGATTGAGCGGACTTCATGGTCTTGCCGGATGTCCGCGCCCAACTCTTGCGCGCGGCGGAGCAGGATGGGTTCCAGTGTGTTCTGCGCGATGTTGCACATCTCCGACGGACTGGCAGCCCGATAGTCACCGATCCGGTCATCGCCCGTGCCCCAGGTCATCATCCGGGACAGTTCGCGGCCGGCGAATGTCGTTGCGTATACCTGCTTGCCCATGAGGAGGTGGGGCAGGGCATTTGCCTGCGCTTCCTCCTCGATGCCGAGGTCTCTGAAAACCTCGACGGCGCGTTGGTTGGTGATGTGTGCACGGGGCGCGTTAGCAGTGCCGTATTTGGTCAGCGTCAGCGCATCAACGCCTGAGCGGGCAAGCAGACTTGCAGCTGTAAGACCTGCGGGGCCGGCGCCAACGATGAGAACGTCAGTTTCTATGGTTTTCATGGGTGTGTTCCTTTTCCTGCCTGCTGACTGGACCGGTCTTGCGTCTGGATCTGTCTGGCGTCACGTGATGATGAGCCGCGCGACAAAATCCGCGTGGCGTTCAACAGTCTCTTTTTTCAGGGGGTCGATTCCGGTGAGTTGCCGGCACTCAGGCGCAACCGCAAAGATCAGGGACGCGGCGCCAGCGAGTGTGTAGTAGACGTGGGGCAAGTCTTCTTCGGCGTAGCCAAGTGCATTGAGCATGTAGTCTGACAGGGCCTCAAAGCGTGGGCGCAGATGGGTCGAGATCAGCCAGTCGAGCCGCTCATCCGCGTTCTTGCCCTCATCCACCATGAGCCAGAAGAACTCAGGATATTCTGCAGAGAAGCGGACGAACTCTCTTATGGACTCGCGTGCGTTCTCCCGCTCGTCAGCTGATTGCGGCTGGGTGAGGCGGTCAAACAGGCGTTCGCCAATTTCTTCAAACAGATTGTCCGCAGCAGCGCGCCATAGCACGTCCTTGGTGCCAAAGTGGTAGGTGATCAATCCCTGATTGGTGCCTGCCACGCTGGCGATGTCACGGGTGCTGGTGCCATGAAATCCACGCTTGGCAAAGGATTGCCGCGCTGCATGCACAATGCGGGCGGATGTTTCTTCACGCTTTTTGGAGCGCGCGGTGCCGCCGGACTTTGCCGATGCGGCGTTTTCAGATTTTGAATCATCACGAACCATCAGGATGCGTCCTTCTTTGTGGTCTCAATGTCATGGAGAAGTTGCTGGAGTGCGTCTTGGTCGCCAGGGGCCATCTGCCTCAGGAAGGCGATGACCTCGTCAGGGATCCATTGCTCAACGGCGCTTGCAAAACTTGGGCGTTGCTTCATGCGTGCAAGCCATGCGGTGACACCGGGATAGGCTGCGATCATGTTGTCCAAGCTAAGATGCTCCAGCCGCAGCACATAGGGCAGGACTGCGCCATCGGCGATTGTTGGTGCCGCTCCTGCAAGCCACTGGGCGTGTTGGAGCCGCGTTTCCATTTCATCCAGCATCTTGATGAAGCGCTCGATCGCAGTTTTGAATTCGGGGGCCTCTACGCCGTGCTCAAGAACACTCCGCCGCTGTGCGCGGGCAATTGGATCGACGATGCGGGAAATGGCTGCCTCGCGTGTTTCAGCGGGCTGTGCGTTTACGAGGTGCCGGGGGCCGAGCGCGAACGTGATGACGGCTGCTTCTGCGTGGATCTTGTGATCAATCAGATGTGTCCATGACCGCATTCGATGCGCTTCAAGAGGATCATCGGGGACAAGCGGTTCGCCGCCACCGATCTGATCCAGATACATCATGATCAGGGACGACTCGAGAATGACCGTTTCATCGTCGAGAAGGGCGGGCACCACGTGATCGGGATGGATCTTGGTGTACCAATCCGCGTGTTGCTCCCCGGCCAGAAGGTCGATTTCCCGCGACGCGAATTCCATCTGCTTTTCAGAAAGCATCCACCGCACCTTCTGGGAGCAGGTGGAGACAGCATTGTGAAACAGGGTCAGCATGAGCAGCCTCAAAATTATTCGAATGAATAACAATTCGCTGGTCACTTGAACAGTAACAGGTTTGGCTTGTCAATCGAATAAATTAGTATGTTGGCGAAATGTCGGCATGGCGGCACACAAACTGCATTTTCTGTCACATCAGCGGCGAATTGGCCGCTTTAGGACAGAAACTGGGTCATTTGCCCCCCTGAATGACCCGCAGGAGTGCCAAAATGAAACACGTATCCCGGATTGCTGCCGTCGGCGCCTTGTCAGTGTCTCTCACTGCAACGCTGCTTGGCGCTGTTTCCTTCGCCGGTCCTGAAAAGGGCAAGGGAAGTTACGGCGGCCACGGCCCGAAAATGCCAAACGCACCGCATGTGTCCGTTGGCGTGCCGAAGGTTTCCACCCACGTCTTCAATGTATCCGTGCCCGTTCCCAACGTGCATGTGCCGATGTTTAACGGCGAGAAAGACAAGAAGGACGGTGGCACGGAGACGTTCCGCGAAAAAGAAACAATCATCGAGCGCGAAACCATTCGCGAGACCACCATCATCGAGCGTGAAGTCATCAACAACGAAACCGTCTTTATCGGCGGTGGCGGCGGATCATCTTTTGTCATCATGCAGCCGACACCGGTTGCCCTGGGCAAGATCGACGTGGTGGAGCCTCTTGCGCCCAAGCCTGTGAAGGCAGAGTGCATTGACGGCAAGGGTCATCTTTCCAACGCATGGCGTGTTGCGCCGGCTGAAATCGGTGTGGACTACAAGGGCGAAGTGTTCCGCTGCCCCGCCGGATATGCGCTGGGGGCCACGGTGGGTGAATGGGTCAATGGCCACGCTGACTACACCAATGGCTTTGTCATCGAGTGCCAGGGCGGTGAAGCTCTGCGCTTTGGCCAGGCTGGCCGTCTCGCCTGTGCTCCTGAAGAACGTCGTGCGGACCTCGGTCATGCGCAGCTCGCTGGTGGCCCGCTCGCCGAAGTGCTTATTCATCGTGGCACAGGTGCTGCGAGCGGTGGTCACGGCAGTGCCGCTGATCTTGGCGGCCTTGTGCTCACGGGTGGTGTTGGCGGTCGCGTTTACTAGAGGCTTTCCGACAGGAGAGTTGAAGGTGAAAGCGCGCTGACTGTCCTTGGTGCAGCCTTCATCTTTACCAGCGGGCGTTCAGGTTGGGGGACCTGAACGCCCGCTTTCTTTTGTGCAGTCCGCCTGCAGGTCAATCAGGCTGCCCAGCCGCCGTGAAAAGAAATCGGTACGTGGTGGCTGAGCCAGATTTTTGCCAGTGGCCCTGCGTCAACGGCATTGGCATCAAACACACCAAAGAAGGTGCGCTCGCTCTTTGCGTCAAGGCACTGGGCGATCAGCCAGCCATCGTCAATGGCGCCGGACTGTTCATCGCGGGCCACAAACACGGGCTCGCCGACCTGCGCATTGTCGATGCCGAAATCAAACACCTGCGTTTTGCCCGACTGCATGTCCATGCGCTTGACGCCGCTGTTCACGCCACCAATGCCGCCAACTGCATAGTAGCCGACCTTATGTGCGCCAAGCTGAACACGGGGATCCGTCATGGGGAACTCGTGATTGTCCGTATCAAGAATTTCTTCGCGCGCCTTGCCGGTGCTCAGTGACATGACATAGCGACGGATGGTGCCGGGGCGCTGGGCGTTGCCCATCTTGCCGTTCATGATCTGCTTGAAGAACGGGTTGTCGCCGATGAAGTGGTCCGGGTCATCGTAGCCGACAAAGTCCGCGATGATTTCATCTCCTGCCTCATATGAGTTCAGGGCGTGCCACATGAACGAGCCGGGCACATCAAAGAACTTCGGGTCGCCGCCGGACTTGGGCACAACCGCCAGAATGGTGCCCTGCGACTTGTCGAAAGTCAGGCTATCCGTAACGCTGTTGAAGCCTGCCAGGAATCCGACCGGCGAGAAATTACACGGGTGCAGCACAAAGATGATGCTGGACTTCGTGGCGAAGAAATCATGGATGTAGACCTGTCGCGGTGAGTCAAAGCTGAACTCGGTCGCCAGCTCCATGGACGGTTTGTAGACGGACACATGCAGCGACATGGTGGGGCCAAATCCCTGACCGGCCAGAATCCATTCATTGGTGGTGGGGTCCAGTTTGGCGTGCGCCTTGTACCCGCCGGAGATGGCAGAGGTGGGGAGGGTGGAGCGCGTCTCGAGGGTTTCAGGATCGAGCAGGAACGTCGCCCCACCTTCATCGCGCGCGGCGATCTTGCCGTTCACGGGATAGACCGTCACACCGGCCTGACTTGAAATGTCGCCGCCCATGAGATTGGACAGGACGCCGCCGGGGCGGCGTGTCGTCCAGGTGGCGTGCAGGTACTTGCCGGCTTCTTCCTCGGCCTGCAGTTTCGGCGTGTCGACGAAGGCGTTTGAGTAATGGGCCTTGCCGTCGCGGATCGCCAGGCGCTGCACCAGCCCGTCGCCGTCCAGCAGGTGCTGCTTGCGGTAGCCGTTGCGCTCAAACAGGCCGGGCCCGTTGCGGTAGAGCGTGCCGGACATGTCCGCGGGGAGGGTGCCTTCGATTTCGGGCACATAGTTGCGGCCGCCCTGTTCAGAGACCCCCAGCAGGGTCATCCAGTGAGGGGCCGCTTTCGTGGTTGTTGATGCGTGTGCTGATGACATGAAACCTCTGGTCGACAACTGAGCGGACATGGGGATCAAGGCGGCCGCGGCGGCACCTGTGCCGGTGAGAAGAGCACGGCGGCGGGTCAATCCCGTTGACTGGCCTGCTGGTTGGCTGGCCGACTGGCTGTTGGAGTCCTTGGTCATTCTGAGCTCTCCCTGCAGAGCGGATTGAAACAATCTTTACGCCGTTAAGATAGGTTGCATTCTAACGCTGTCAAGATTAGAAATGACCATGGCGAAGAAACCGGCGAAAAAACCTGCAAATGCGAGCAAATCTGCGGCTTACCACCATGGCGACCTGAAGCGGGAGCTGGTGGCTGCAGGGCGGCGTGTGCTGGAGGAAAGCGGCGTTGAAGGTCTCTCCCTGCGCGGCGTGGCGCGGGAGGCCGGGGTCAGCCAGGCCGCGCCCTACCATCACTTTGCAGACAAGGATGCACTTCTGGCCGCCATCGCAGCTGAAGGGTTTGCCGGATTATCTGCCGAGATGGCGAAACGGTCGTCGGGGGCTAAAAACTCCGGCGCCCATATGGGTGGCCTGGGCGCTGGCTATATCGTTTTCGCGTTTGAGAATCCGGAACTGTTTCGCCTGATGCATGGTCCGCGCTTTGCCGTCGCCGAGAAATATGACGATCTGCTCGTCATTGCGTCTGAAAGCTTCACTATGCTGCGTGACGGCGTTGCGGCCTGCCTGCCAGGCGCAAGTGATGCGGACATCGACACCGCCTGCACAGCCGCCTGGTCGCTCGTGCATGGGGCGTCCATGCTCATTGTCGATAAGCGCATAGAGGCGGGCAGCACCGTCGAAGAGATTGCTGCTTTTGCCGATACCCTGACGTCGCAGTTGCCTGTCTCACGGCCGCGCTGACACATCCACACGGCACAAAAAAATAGGGGAGATCCGTTCTGGATCTCCCCTTAGTGTTTGCGCCTAGAACCCCGACGGTTGTTAGCGCTGCTCGATACGTCTCAGAAGTCTGCCCTGCGTGGCCTACCAGTCTGAGCCGTAAGTGGCGGTGTTGCCGATTGACGTGGCCTGGATAGATGAGAAGGCCGCGTGGTTTGTGTTGTCCGTCTTCAGGTTCACAGAAGACTTGATGTTGGCGTTATTCGTCTGATTGCTCGTCGCGTTCAGGGGTGCCTCATTGCCATAGCCGGCGGCGGCTCCATGAACGGAGTTGCCGATAGCTGTGGCCGAACCGTGTACCTGACCCCAGCCATCGCTGGTTGTGAGGTTGGTCGTTGCTGTCACCCGGGCGTTGTTGGTCTGCCCGATGGCCATGTTGGACCCGGTGAAGTTGGAGCCGGCGAGAACCTTGTTGCCGATGGCCACAGAGTTTGCACCCACATAGCCGTCGATGGTGTCCACAGTCACGTCAACCTTTGCACGCACCTGGCCGTCATTGGTCTGGTTCGATGTGAGGTCCAGAGTTGAGCCTCGGGTCGCCGCCGTGAAATCGTTGGCAAATGAAGCCGCAGTTGCGTCCACGCCGGAGCCGTCGTCATACACAACCTTCACATCCGAGATCACCGAGTTGAGGTTGATCTGGCCGTTGAGGACCGTAGACGTTGGCAGCGTAGGGGCTGCAGAGGATGCGTCTGAGGCATCGGTGTCTGCAATGGCGTCAACAATCGCGTCGGCACCTACACCGCCTGTCGTGGCACCACCCGTGGTGGCTTCCTGAGCGTAGGCAGCGCTAGAGAGAGCCGCGAAGACCGCTATCGACGTTGCCATTAGAGCCTGCATACCAGCCGTACGGGCGATTGCGTGTGCCATAGTCGTATCCTCCAGAAGTCGTCATCGGTGCAGGCTGTGGAGCTACTGCACGGGGGGAGTAAGGTGTTGCTGCGGGGTAAGCCGGAGCAGCCTGGATCGGAGCAGGTGCATTGTAGGTCGGTGCAGCTGCGTAGGTCTGGGTCGTGTGACCCTGTGTTGCGTGGGGAACCTTCACTGCGTGGGAGGACCCGTTGAGGTCGTTCACGTAGCGATTGTTGTGCAGGCTGCCGCCACCCAGGGGATCGTTGCCGTTGCAGGTCTGTGGACCAACAGAGTAGAGGCTGCCGACCATCTCAAGCACGGCACGTTCCACGACAGAGCGAACTGCCAGCTGGATTGGCTCAAGAGCCTTTTCACCAGCACCAACGTCGATAAGGTTGCCGCCGAAGAAGTCAAACACACCTGCGCGCAGTTCGCGGCCGATGATCTGCTTCTGGTAGGAGATCACGTCCACAACTTCGAGTGTGGATGTGCGCACCAGGCGGAGGTCAAGACCAACATTCAGCACATACTGCTTGGCAACCAGAGTTGCCGTTGTGCCCAGTGGGTTTTCTTCAGAGAACAGACCGTCAAGACCACCGGAGCGGATGTTGAAGTTCAGTTCCGTGATGCCGCCAACGAGGTAATAGTCGGAGCCGGGGATCTGGCCGGCGTGTACCTGACGGTACGCACCCTTTTCACCCGTGTCGCCGATCAGCTTGTTGTTGGCATATTTCAGCTCAAGCTCGGAGACGCCTGTGTCGAAACGTTCGACGAGACGAACGCCGGACTTGGCAAGGGCGGAGATGGCCATCAGGGCTGCGCCCTGGGTGACCTTGCGGCCGCCTTCAAATTCTTCCTTGCCGGTGTAGTCAGCAATCTGACCAACCGCGATGCGCGGACCGGACATGCCCTGGCTGCGCACGTGGCGGGACAGGCAACGCAGTGCCGTGGAGTACGGCGTTTCGTTGCTGATCACCGGCGCGTTGCCGATTGGTGTCGCGTAGGTGCCGCTGGGGCCTGCAACAGGACTGATGCAGCCGGCCAGAGCCAGCGCGCCAAACGTCAGTGCAATGCCGCGAAGCGGGGTGCGTGTCTTTGTCGGGGATTTAGTCAAGATCGAGCGTGCCATTGAGAACGGCCTCCTGATCGCCATTGTTTATTTGTGTTGAGTTGACGATCACTGTGTTGTTGTTGCCATTGGTTACGACGTTGAGCTGGTTACCGACGGCCAACGCAGAGCCGAAGATGCCAGAAGTCCCGACGCCAGAACCTTCACCAGCGACACCTGCAGTGTTGCTGAATTGAGTGAACGTATTGGAAACGACCCGATTCCCATTTGCATCACGGGTTGACGGGTTGAAGGCGCGATTGGTTTCGCCCGGCTGATCACCGTATGGGGTGTTCATGGTGTAGTTCTCTTCCCACGGCTCGTTGGCCGCCAGAGCTTCACCTGCCGTCATGCTCAGGGCTGCAATGCCCAGGGCTGCAACGCCACCGGCAACAGCTGCGAACCATTCGGTACGCTTCTGTGCTTTTTTCTGGTTTTGCGTAGAGCCCAACATGGCGTGTCGCTTTCCTTCGTTGATGTGCGTCCGGGGGTAGCGCACAGACCGATAGGAGCAATGGCCGTGCCAGTGAAAAACCGTGCCGTCCGAATACGGATTAACCATGGAAACGGCAGTTTTCAGTGGTGGGGCCTGGTGGCGATCGTTCATGAAGCTGACAACCGCGAGAACCGTGCCAGTCTGAGATGTCCCGGTTTGATCCAAAGCGGGACACTCACCTGCTCAGGGCGTGCTTAAACGGGGCATGGTGGATTGGGGCGGCTTGCCAATTTGGTGCGGTTACGGCCATCTAGGGCTGAAAACGACGCAAAATGCAGCTTATTGGGAGAGATCACGTGCCAGCGACCCTCGAGTTCTTTTACGACTGTTCCAGCCCCTGGACCTATCTGGCCTTCTCTCGGGTGGAAGATGTGGCCAGGCGGGCAGGGGCGACCATCGACTGGCGGCCGGTTCTGGTGGGCGGCATCTTCAACAAGGTTAACGAAGCGGTCTATGAGCAGCGTGCCAATCCGCATCCCGTAAAGGGGCGTTATTACGTTAAGGATTTGCAGGACTGGGCAAAGTTCTGCGGCGTCAAGATCGGCATGCCGCCGGTGTTCCCCGTGCGGGCCGTTGATGTGATGCGTGGGGCCATCTATGCGCTGGATGAAGGCAAGGTCGTGGACTACAGCCGCGCGGCTTTTGAGGCCTATTGGGGTGATCTCAAGGATATCTCGCAGCCTGAAATCCTTAACGAGATCTGCGATCAGGCGGGGCTGGACTGGGACGGGTTCCAGGCGGCCATCAAGTCTGACGATGCCAAGGGTCGTTTGAGAGCCAATACAGAAGAAGTCATTGAGCGTGGTGGCTTTGGCTCGCCAACCATGTTCGTTAACAAGACGGACATGTATTTCGGCAATGACAGGCTGGAACTTGTTGAATCCGCCCTCAAAGCCGCAGGAGATGCCGCGTGAATGACGACCTGACCCCATCGGGGGGTTCCGATGACCGCCAGCCGCCAGCCAGTTATCCCATGTTTCGGGCGCCAACCATCCTGATTGGCCTGGTGGCGGTCTTTATTGGCATTCATCTGGCGCGTGAGCTGTTGTTCGACATACAGGCGGATTTTCAGTTTCTTGCCAATTTTGCGCTCATTCCGGCGCGCTATGGGGCGGGGCCCGACGGGGCGCAGCTGGTCTTTCCCTATCCGGTCTGGGGCGCCGTATGGACTCCGCTCTCCTACATCTTCCTGCATGGCGGCTGGATGCATCTGGTCTTTAACTCGGTCTGGTTGCTGGCTTTCGGCACCCCTGTCGCACGACGGCTGGGGACATTCCGGTTTATCGGGTTTTTCCTGATTTGCGGCATCATTGCCGGGATCGTTTACGCAACGGCCCATGTCGGCGAGTTTGTGATTGTTGTCGGAGCCTCAGGTGCCATTTCCGGCGTCATTGCCGGGGCGGCGCTGTTTGTTTTCGAAAGCAGCGGCCCCCTGGCGCGCTTTGGGTTTGATCACTCAACCGAGGCCCTGCGTGCCATTCCACGCCGCCCTGCCCACAAAGTGCTGTCCAGCGGCCCGGCCATGATGTTTGTTGGGGTCTGGCTCGGACTGGCCTTGCTAATGGGTTTTTTGGGCGTCGGTGCCACATCCGAGACCCAGAACATTGCCTGGGAGGCTCATATTGCGGGCTTCGTTGCGGGGATTTTGCTGTTCCGCCGGTTCGATCCGGGGGTCGAGGCAGATGAATAACAAGCAACTTACGGAAAATAGGGATTAACCTATTGAAAGCGTTGCGTGACTTCCCAAATCCAGAACACGCCCCGCGCACCAGACGTGTCACTTGATGCGGCAGTCGGATGCCTGCGGAGCATCCTTTTTTCAGGAGTGATTGTTCAAAATGAGCGACGCCACAGCTTCTAACGCCGGTGAAACACCCAACGAAGACACCACCACCAAACGCCTCGGTTCTGATGCCAATGGTGATGAAGCGCTCTGGGTCCGGCTGCTGTTTATGCTTGGTTTCTGGTTCCTCGGAAATCTGGCCTTCTCGATCTCGATTTTCCTCGGTGCCTTGCAGTTCGTGGTGATACTTGTTCGAGGTGAAGCCAATGAAGAACTCAAGACCTTCAGCCGCAACCTCATTCAGTTCGTCTGGCAGTGCCTGGCCTATGTGACGTTCAATCAGGATCAGAAGCCGTTCCCGCTGAACCGCTTCCCGGACACCAAGAACGACGACTAGTTCGTTCTGAGACCTGCCCCCTGCTAAAGCAGAGGCTAGTCTAAGAGGTCGGCTCGGCTAGATCAGAGGCTAGTCCAAGAGGTCGGCTCTGCTAGAGCAAAGGCTCCAGATACACAGGATCGCCGCCGTCGAGGATCAACCCCTTGATGGCGGCGGTTCCGTTTTCAGCAACGGCTGCAATCACCGTTATGCTGCGTTCGTCGCGCATGTCTTCGAGTACACGCCCTTCGCCTTCCGGTACGAAGTAGCTTTCAATCCCGTATTCAATTGTCGCCTGCAGGCAGCGCACGCAACGTTCAGACTCCGGTACGGCTGGCGTCGGCGTGATGCCGTCCACGTCGGGGGCAACGGTGGTCGGTGTGGTGGGACTTCTATCCAACCATGCTATGCGGCCCTTAATGGTGACTGCGGTTCCTTCAGTATCCGGGTAGTCCGGAAAAATACCGTTGGCACGCCATAGCCCGTCTGCATGTTCTGTTAACGTCACATAAACAGGGCTACCTGCAGTCAGGTCGTCGGCGTCTTCTGCAAGGCTGTCCATTGGCAGCCGTGAGATGTCATAAGTCAGGATGACGTAGTCGCCCCGGAAGATGTCGCGCGGATCGACTGGTGCAGTCGCCAGCCGGACTTCCGTTCCCGAGGAGAGCAGGGTGATGCGTTCGATCACGATCTGGCCCAGCAGGGCGGTCATCAAAACGCCCGCAAGGATCAAGCCCCAGAACCGGTAAGGCGCACGCGAAATGCTTTCAAGCCAGTCCGTCATGGCTCAGCCCTCCGTCTGTGATTTGGATTGTTGTGCCAGCAGCCGCGTCCTGATGCGGCCAAGGCCTACACTCAGGCCGATGAGCAGCAGGCCGCCGATGGCAAAGAAGGCGGCGGTGTCCAGCAAAGTGCCTACTGTTTCGAAGTAGACGTAAAGCGCCATGAGGCCGAAGGCTGCAAAGCCCAGATTGATGCTGAAGCGGTCATGGGTGCGGGTGCCATAACTGACGCACCAGACCGACGCTCCAAAATAGGCAATGACGAAGAGCCAATCGATGACGTCACCCCAGGCAAGGCGTGCATAGGGAAATGCGATGAGCACCAGCACGGCACCAACAATCACGGCCATGTCCGGCAACAGCAGGCGCGACTGGGAAAAGGCCCACCCGCTGGTCCCCAACACAGCAGCGCCAAGTAGGGCAGCCAGCCACATGTAATGGTCTTCGTCGGGCAGCAGACCTTCTGCTGCCAGAGGCAACCAGAACGCCACGGCCATGGCAGCAAACAGTCCCCAATGGATCATCGCGTCCTCAAAGGGAGCAATGACGCGCAGGGAGATATGCCCCTTGGCGAAGATGGTGAGGGCCACCAGGGTTGCCAGCACCATCACGCTGTCCAGCGACCAGTCGAGGTGCCCCAGCAGCCACATGGCCGTCACGAAGAACCAGACACCCCAGGCAAAGATGATGAGGTGAGCCGCCGGGCGCCACCCCATGCCGGCGGCAAGCAGGCTGGCAAAGGAGATGGGGATCAGGAACTGCCAGTGCAGGACGCTTGGGTCCTCGGTCAGGACGGCGACGCTCCACATGGGCGCAAGGATGATGGCCAGTATGAGCGCAGCGCGTGATGGCACCAGCCAGGCGGTCAGCAAGGCACCTGCCAGCCACAGCATCAGGCCGTCCGAGTACTCGCCGCCGATGTGATACATCTGGCCGATCAACATGATCGAGACACCGAACAGTATCACCGCCAGAAGAATGGCTGCTTCGGTGTAGAGCGCCCGACCAACCTCATCGCCTTCCTCATCCACACGGATGCGCCATGCGGCAATGCCCACCGCGCCCCACATGCCAAATGCCAGCATCAGCAGTTTTGTGAGCTTCGACATCTCGGTCCAGTTGGCGGCCACAAAGCTCATGGCCGCAAAGCCGAGCAGAACCACACCAAGCACAGCCAGAATGGTGGTGAGGGACGTGCCGCTGCCGGTGCCTTCAGCGTCCTTGATGATGGCGGGGATCTTGGCTGGATCCACCAGACCACGCTGGGACCAGCGGTCGAGATCGCCCTTCAGGCGTTTGAGATATTGCTGCCGCAGGATCATGGTCGGGCCGTCCCTGGAATATGTGGTGGAACGCGAGTAGGCGGGTAATGCGCCGGAAATGCGGCCAGCTTAGGCTCTGAAATCTGTCATAAAAGCCCCTAAATGTGTCAACATAGCTGTCCTAACTTGTTGACCTTGTTCATCTTCTTGGCTTGTCGCGTCGGAATGTCGCGCTCATACTTGCGGTTCGTATGCGCGGAGTGTTCCTGAGAAGGATTCGTACGTGTTTCCGCAGTAAATGGGCCATATTCGGCTGAATTCTGCGGATAAGCGGTGCTTCGCGTTTGTTTCATCATCGCTGGATAAGGGAGAGCGTGTGATGACTGTATCTAGCATCCTGAAGGACAAGGGTCGGGATGTTGCGACGATTACGCCAGAGGCCACGTTACAGGACGCGGTCAATATGCTGGCGGCAAAGCGCATTGGCGCCATCGTCGTGACCGACTTTGCACAGCGCGTGGCAGGCATCCTGTCTGAACGTGACATTGTGCGGGCGACATCAAGCAGCGGCTGCGATGCGCTCAAAGAACCGGTATCGGCCCATATGACCCGCGAAGTTGTGACCTGCAGCCTGCAGGATTCAACCGAGCGTCTTATGGAAATGATGACGGCAGGGCGCATGCGGCACCTGCCTGTCACAGAAGACGGCAAGCTGACCGGGATCATATCAATCGGTGACGTCGTGAAGCGGCGCATCGCTGATGCGGAACTCGAAGCTGAATCTTTGAAGGCGTATATCGCCAGCGGCTAAGAGTTTTGATTCGCCGTTAGGTCGATTTTTGGGGCGTATTGGACGCAATGCTTGCGCCTGACTTGGCGTATTGAGCTTTGCGTTCTGCGCTCCATTGGTCGATCTCGTCCTTTGGCACACCATAGGCAATGCCGCGTTCAACACCTGGACGCGCCCTTACACGGTCCACCCACGCCATGAGGCGGGGGGACTTGGTGATGTCCACCTTGCTCCATTTCCAGCCGCGCACCCATGGCCAGATGGAAATGTCGGCGACGGTAAACTCATTTCCACAGATGAAGTCGTGGGCTTCAAGCCGCGATTCCAGAATCGCAACAAGACGTTGTGCTTCATTGTTGAAGCGCGTCAGCGGGTGCTCTTTCTTGATCGGCTCCACGTCGTCCATGTAGCGCGTGTAGCTGAGCTTGTTTCCGAACGTCGGGCCGAGATTGGCTGCTTGCCAATAGAGCCATGGCACCACATCCCACTTGCGCTCATCCAAAGGCAGAAGCGGGGTCGGGAATTGCTCCGCCAGATATTCCAGAATGGCGCAGCTTTCCATTATGGCCCGGCCATCATGGATGATCGCCGGAATTTTCTGATTTGCATTGATGGCGGTGAAGGCGTCGGAAAACTGATCTCCATTGCGCAGGTCGATGGTGTGGACCGAGACCGCTGGCAGCGCTGCACCGGCCTCCTTGAGTTCTTCCACCATGATCGAGGCCTTCCAGCCATTCGGTGTGGCCGCGGTGTAAAGGTCGATGGCCATCTGGCGCTCCTACTCCGAAACCGGTTCGCCGGGCATGTCGGGTTTGCCACTGAGGAAATCCATGGCCTCCCGGATCACCGGCATGGCCTCCCGCGCGGCTTCTTCGCCTAGCTTGATGCACTCGTCTGCCTTGTGAAAATCGCTCAGGGAGATGTGGCCGATACGTGGAGCCACCATCACATCGGGTGGATCACCGGCAAGGCGCATGCGTGCGAGGCGGTCCTGAATAATGTTGAGGGCGCCCATCATCACTGTCGTGATGCCAGGCGTTTTTTTGTCCCAGCCAAAAAGCTGA
The DNA here is from genome assembly GCF_000689395.1 of Candidatus Phaeomarinobacter ectocarpi. Taxonomy (GTDB): domain Bacteria; phylum Pseudomonadota; class Alphaproteobacteria; order CGMCC-115125; family CGMCC-115125; genus Pyruvatibacter; species Pyruvatibacter ectocarpi. The sequence continues at coordinate 1,848,806 of NZ_HG966617.1, read as the reverse complement.
CGTACCAGCGCGCGGTCAGGCCGCGTGGCGCGGGAGACCATGGCACGGGCGAGGGATGCGCCGCCGCCGTTTTGCTGTTCGTCATATCCAAAGTCCAGCTTGTCTATCTGTTCACCTTCGGTGACCATGCCAAGCCCATAGGTGTCAGAGGACAGGGACACGGCAATCACGAGGCGCGCGCCGAACGCACGGCATACGGAGGCCGGGACCGGGTTCACCAGCGCCCCATCCACCAGCCAGCGATCTTCGATTTTGACCGGCGTGAAGACAGCGGGCAGGGCATAGGACGCCCGCAGGGCGGGAACGAGCTTTCCCTCCCGCAGCCAGATCTCATGACCGGTTGCCAGCTCCGTCGCGACGGCAATGAAGCGCGTGCCCAGTTCCTGTAGTTCGACGTCTCCCAGATCATCTTCCAGGAGCCGGGCGAGCTTCATGCCGGACAAAAGACCAGACCCGCCAAAGGTCATGTCGAGCAATCCCAGGACACGGCGGGGTGTGAGGCTACGGGCCCAGGCCTCGATTTCATCCAGCTTGCCGGCGGAGTAACAGCCGCCCACAACAGCCCCGATGGAGGTACCCGCAATAATGTCCGGCTTGATACCTTCTTCCATCAACACCCGCATGATGCCGATATGCGCCCAGCCGCGCGCGACGCCGCCGCCAAGTGCCAAGCCAATTCGGGGTCGCGTCATAGCCTCAAAATCCTTATGGTCCGCAGCCGTTTTGGCTCATGCGACTCTTGGTCAATATCGTTGGCCGCAGGATGCCAGCATTGGCCATATGTGCAAGTCACTCTTGGGCGACAGAATTGAGGAGACGTGAGCGATGGAGCTTGAGACCGACCGCATGACCTTCCGTCCATTCCAGCCGGGTGACTGGCAGGATCTCAGAGCCATTCAGGCCGATGCACGCGCGACCGATACCCTGTCCGCCGACGGCAAGCCCTTTCCCGAGCAAAAGAGCCGTGATGCCGCGCGCACATGGGCGGCCCACTGGGACCTCCATGGGTTTGGCATCTGGCACATCACCGACAAGGAGACGGACCGGTTTTGTGCCTATGCCGGACTGCGGCTTGTGCTGTTTTACGGCAAGCCAATTGTGGAACTGGCCTATGCAGTGGCGCCTGATTTCTGGAAGCAGGGGCGGGGTCACGAGTTTGCACGGCCCTGCGTGGACGATGTGTTTGAGCGCACCGGCCTTGAAGAAGCATGGTGTTTCACGCTCGTACGCAACACTGCCTCACAGAAAGTCATGCAGGGCGCAGGCTTCGTGTTCACCCATCACGGGGACCACGTCGGTCTGCCGCATTTCTTCTGCAAGATGAACCGGGACCAGTGGGGCGGTCCACGCCAGGTCACACCGTAGCCCCGGACTTGATCCGGGGCCTACTCGCAGACCGCTTGATTGAGAGCGGTGCAGGCGGGGTGATGCGCATGACGCGCGCAAGGACTTAAACCGACAGGCTCGCAGATGCCGACCTGCAAGTGGACCCCGGATCAAGTCCGCGGACACGGTGCGCGTGATGCTCTAGAGCTTGGTGGGGTTCGGCGCGTCGCCATAGACTTCGACCGGGTCGAACGTCTTCTGGTCTTCCTTGTAGGTCAGTACCACCGACTTGAAGTCACCTTCGGTCTCGCGTTCCCCCATGGGGATTTCGCGATAGAAGCAGGACATGTAGCCGACGTGGCATGAGGCGCCCGAGCCGGCCACGTCCACTTTCATCCACACCGAGTCCTGATCGTCATCGATGCGCAGCTCGACGATCTTCTGGACAAGGCCAGAGGTCGCACCCTTGTGCCAGACAGCCTGACGCGAGCGGGAGAAGTAGTGCGCTTCACCGGTCTCGATGGCTTTGGCAAAAGCCTCGTCGTTCATGTAGCCGACCATCAGCACGTCACCTGTATGCACATCCGTGGTCACAACCGGCATCAGGCCATTGGCATCGAACTTCGGTGCCAGGTCGTGGCCTTCTTCCACCTGCTCAACGGTCACGCGGGGGGCAAATTCAGGTTTTGTGGTCATGGGTCTAACTCGCAAATAACATCTGCAAACAACGACGGCCCTGCATACATAATATGCAGGGCCGCAGAAATCATGTCTGAAGCGACAGGTTCTAGTAGCTACGGTCGCCGCGCACAAGGCGGAAGAAACGCTCTTCCATGCGCGGATCGTCCTTGAAGACGCCCGTGAACTGGGTCGTAATCGTGGCCACATCGGGCTTTTTGATGCCGCGCGTCGTCATGCACTGGTGCTTTGCTTCAATCATCACCGCGACACCGGCAGGCTTCAGGGCGCTGACAATGGTCTCAGCAATCTGGGCCGTCATGGTCTCCTGCGTCTGCAGGCGCTTGGCGTAGATCTCGATCACGCGGGCCAGCTTGGAAATGCCCACAACAGAGTTGATCGGCATATAGGCGATGTGCGCCTTGCCGAGGATCGGCACCATGTGATGTTCACAGTGGCTTTCCAGCGAGATATCGCGAAGCATCACGATGTCGTTGTAGCCCTCAACCTCTTCAAAGGTGCGTCCCAGCACTTCGGAAGGGTCCTCATCATAGCCTTCGAAGAATTCCTCGTAGGCGCGGACAACCCGTGATGGGGTGTCGATCAGGCCTTCGCGGTCCGGGTTGTCACCGGCCCACGAAATAAGGGTCCGCACGGCTGCTTCGGCTTCGGAGCGGCTGGGGCGGGTCTCTGTCGTTTCAGTCATGTCGGTGGCATCCATTTTATCAACCATGGCGTCCATCGGTCTGGTCCTTCCTTGCGCACGCGCGGCCCCCCGTCCCGGTAGCGAAAACATCCGGGAATGAGGCGCGGCGAGGCGCTTCATTGGTGAAATCGGGGCGCGAAGCCTTGTAACGGCTCAGTCTTTTAGTATTCGGCACGCGCGCCGGTAGTGGATATATGGCACGGGCAGGCCCGGTCCACATTGCTTAAACTGCGCATACAGTATTGCACATTTGCGATATCAGCCGCGAACACATCTTGTCTGAAACCGTTAAGACATACGTGTGTTGCGCAAGGTTGGATGACAAGAGGGCTTGGAATTCTGCCGATTTGAGCACAAATTCAGCGTCATGAGCCAAACAGTCACCGAAAATGGCCTCAACGAGGTCTACAACCGCCGGATTCTGGAACTCGCCGCAGATATTCCGCGGATTGGCGTTCTGGAGGATGCAGACGCGTCCGCGACGGCCATCAGCAAGATGTGCGGGTCCAAAGTGACCGTGCATCTCAAGATGGCCCAAGGAAAAGTCAGTGACTTTTCCCATGAGGTTCAGGCCTGCGCCCTGGGGCAAGCGTCCTCGTCAGTCCTGGCCGCACATATCGTCGGCTCCACTCGCGATGAGGTTAAAGTGGCGCGGGATGCCATGCGGGCCATGCTGAAGGAGGAGGGTGCGCCCCCCACGGGCAAGTGGTCCGATCTCGAGGTTCTTCAGCCGGCCCGTGAGTTCCGCAATCGCCATCAGTCGATCCTGCTCACCTTCGAGGCGACGCTTGATGCGATCGGCCAGGTTGAAACACAAAGTGCTGCTTGACCTTCCCCCTGCTGGAAGGTGCATCGTTCTCACATGCGCTTCTTCATTGCACCATTTCTGGCCGTCCTGATTCTTATCACGGCTGCTGCTCCGGCCTTTGCGTCCGCTGACATGGCGGGCGCGCATGCCTTTGGGTGTGACATGATGGAGATGGACAACACCGGCCACGACATGCCCGTGGACCCGGAAACGGACCCGTCCAAACTTCGTCTGTGTCCTTTAGCAGCGTCCTGCATGGTCGGCATCAAAACGGCATCGGGACCGTTGCGCGTTGCGCAGCCATGGGTCCATGCCTCGTTTGAGGCTGCCTTTACGCCTGCCAGCGTTGGCAAGACCTACACACTCGATCCACCTCCGCCCCGTCTGAGCTAGGTCGCTGCCGTTTTCAACGGCGGCTTCAGCTTGAGCCTTTCAGACAATCCATCTGCGCCAGCGTGCCCGACCGGGACGCCTCGCGCTCATATGCGGAGCTTCTTCATGTCTATCAAAATTCGTTTTCATCAGCTGCCCTCACTGATTGCAGCATGTGCCTTTATCTCTGTCGGGAGTGCACATGCTGCCGGTTCAGGGGACCATCATCATGGCGCCGGGCACGGTTCGATGAATGGTTCGATGCATGGTGCACAGCAGGCAATGGCAGGCCCTATGTCCTTCGGCAAACCGGGCAAGCTGGCGGATGCTGAACGGGTCATCGAGATCGTCATGGGTGACAACTACTTTGAGCCGGAAACGCTATCGGTCTCGGCGGGCGAGACTGTCCACTTCAAGATCGCCAACAACGGCACGCTGGTTCATGAGTTCAATCTGGGCACGCCGTCCTATCATGAAGCGCATCAGGGCGAGATGATGATGATGCAGCAGCACGGCGTCCTGATGGGCGATCACATCAATCACGAGATGATGAACACCCCCATGGGCGAAGACGGCCACATGATGACCCATGATCATCCCAACAGCGTACTGCTTGAGCCGGGCAAGAGCGGTGACGTTGTGTGGACCTTCACGTCCGGCGGTGACATAGAGTTTGCGTGCAACGTGCCGGGCCATTATGCGGCCGGCATGGTCGGCACGGTAGATGTGGAGTAGCCAGTGATGAAACTCCGTATTCTGACGGCTTTATGTCTGTTGGCAGGCATCGTCCCTGCGGCGGCGGGGACCTATGACCTTGAAGTGGGTCCAATCTCCCTTGAGGTATCTGGTCAGCCTGTGGCGGGCTTTGCCATCAATGGCCAGGTGCCGGCGCCACTCTTGCGTTTCAAGGAGGGGGAAGACCTCACCATCAATGTCACCAACACGCTGAAGGTTGATACGTCGATCCACTGGCATGGCTTTGTGCTGCCGTTCGATCAGGACGGCGTCCCTGGCATGAGTTTTCCAGGCATCAAGCCGGGTGAGACCTTTACCTATCGCTTTAAGGCGCCCAAGGCGGGGACCTATTGGTACCACTCCCATTCCGGTCTGCAGGAAGGAGCGGGGATGTATGGCCCCATCATCATTGAGCCCGAAGGTCGCGAACCGTTCCGCTATGACCAGGATTATGCAGTGGTGCTGTCAGACTGGCACGAAGACAGCCCGATGCAGGTGTTCCGCAACCTCAAGCGGTCGCCGGATCACTACAATGGTATCCAGCGCACAGTTGGTGAGTTCTTCAGGGATGCGTCCGAGGATGGTCTTGATGCAGCGATCTCAGACCGGCTGGACTGGGGTGAGATGCGGATGATGCCATCCGACATCTCCGATGTGCAGGGCTACACTTATCTGATGAACGGGCAAAACTCGGACCAGAACTGGACGGGTTTGTTTGAGCCGGGTGAACGTATCCGCCTGCGCTTTATCAATGCCTCAGCCATGACCTTCTTCGATGTCCGCATTCCCGGCCTCAAGATGACCGTGGTGCAGGCGGATGCCAACAATGTGCGTCCGGTGCCGGTGGATGAGTTCCGCATTGCGGTGGCGGAAACCTATGACGTGATTGTCCGCCCACGCGAGGACAAGGCGTTCACGATCTTCGCGGAAACCATGGCGCGCGACGGGTTTGCCCGCGGCACGCTGGCCCCGCGTGAGGGCATGTTCGCCGACGTGCCGGAGCTTCGCGATCCACCCCGGCTCACCATGGCCGACATGGATCATGGATCGATGGACGGTATGGACCACGCTGCGATGGGGCACGACATGGCAACCATGGACCATTCCAAGATGGACCATGCGGCCATGGGTCATGACATGAGTGCGATGTCGGGTGGGGATGATGACCCGTTCTATGCACCTGGCTCGGGGCTGGAACCGGACGCAGCCAATGGTGGCAAGTTCCTGTCGCTGGCTGATCTGCGCGCGCAGGAACCACTCTATGAAGAGCGGCCTTATGACCGAGAGATCAGGCTCCGGCTCACCGGCAACATGGAGCGCTATATGTGGTCCATCAACGGCAAGAAACTGTCGGAGGCTGAGCCCCTGCGTCTCCAATATGGAGAGCGGGTGCGCTTCACCTTCATCAATGAGACCATGATGGCGCATCCCATGCACCTGCATGGCATGTGGAAGATCGTTGATGTGGGGGCAGGCAAATGGAACCCGCTCAAGCATGTTCTGACCGTGCCGCCCAACGTCACTATATCTGCGGATGTCGAGGTGGATGCGCCGGGGCAGTGGGCGTTTCACTGCCACCTCATGTACCACATGGCTGCAGGCATGTTCCGCAAGGTCATCGTGGAAGGCGGGCCTGAAGAAACGGCAATGGTCGACCCGGAGCTTGAGACGCTCTGGGGCATGGCCAACGCGGACGCTCCTGCAAAGGCGCATCACTGATGTGGGCGCGTTTTGTGGCAGCGGGCTGCGTGCTCGCTGTGTCCACTCTGCCGGCGGTTGCAGCAGAAATGGACAACATGATCCTCAGTCACGCCTCAGTGGAACGGCTCGAATACCGTGTCCAGGATGGCGATGATGTGGGCTTCGTTGAAGGTGACTTGGTCATCGGCAATGACGACCACAAGGTCGTTCTGGGCATTGAGGCTGAGCGAAGCACTGGTGGCGGCCAGTTCGAAAGCTCGGAGGTGCATCTTCTGTACCGGCGGCCGATCTCGGACTTCTTCGATGTCCAGGGCGGCGTGCGTCATGATCTGGCACCGGACCCGGAGACGACGCATCTGGTGCTGGGCCTCACCGGCCTGCTGGAGCAGTGGGTTGAGTTCGAGGGCAATGCTTATCTGTCTGATGACGGGGACGTGTCTTTTCGTACGGAAATTGAGACTGAAATCTTCCTGACCCGCCGCACGTTTGTTCAGCCCCTGGTGGAACTGGACATCAGTGCCAGCGAGAATCAGGCACGTGAGATTGGTTCCGGTTTCTCCAAGATCGAAGCCGGACTCCGCTTCCACTATGTGGTGACGGGCGGTCTCAATCCCTATATCGGCGTCAATTACGAAGCCAAGCTCGGTGAGACGGCTGATTTTGCCCGTGCAGACGGCGAGGATACGGATGCCACGGCCTTTGTCGCCGGGGTTCGCTTCGCATATTAGGGCTGCAGGCTTGCCGATTGTCCTCAAAGGCGGGCAGGGTTAACACATGATTAATCCTGTCCGCCTAGCTTGGACGTTGTGAGAAGCGGCGATGCCTAATCCGTTCAAGTATCTGGCCTTGGGCCTCATCTGGGTTTATAGGAACGCCGTGTCGCCCCTGTTGGGGCCGCGATGCCGACATGTGCCGACCTGCTCTGACTATGCGCAGGAGGCCATTACCCGGTTCGGGGTTTGGAAGGGCGGCTGGTTAGCTGTGTCACGCATTCTGAGGTGCCATCCGTTGGGCACACAGGGGCTTGATCCGGTGCCGGAGGAGTTGGAGCACGTGAGTGCGCTTACTCCCTGGAAAAACGGGCGCTGGACCGGTGCCCATATTCGGGAAAAGTTTCCCGACTAAAATCGGTCGACTTTCTGTCTGGGGTGCGACGCACCCCGGGTTCATAGGGACTCCATTTGTCCCACACCACTAACGCTCTCGGGCTTACCTGCATTGTGTGCAGAGAATGAGGAGGAGAGGGATGGTCAAGCTGACGCTCCCCGATAAATCTATTCGTGAATTCCCAGACGCCGTCACAGGACTGGCGCTCGCGGAAGACATTTCAAAATCACTCGCCAAGAAAGTCGTCCTGATTGATGTGGACGGCGAGCTTTGGGATCTGACGCGGCCAATCGAGCAGGACGCCACAGTGCGGCTTGTGACGCGCGATGAACCTGAGGGCGTCGAGGTCATTCGTCATGATACGGCGCACGTGCTGGCCGAGGCGGTGCAGGAACTGTTTCCCGGCACCCAGGTCACCATCGGCCCGAACATCGAAAACGGCTTCTTCTATGACTTTGCCCGCGAGGAACCGTTCTCGACGGATGATTTCGAGAAGATCGAAAAGCGCATGGCCGAAATCGTTGACCGTGACGAAGCCATCACGCGTGAAGTGTGGGATCGCAACGAAGCGATTGACCACTTCAAGTCTATAGGTGAGGCCTACAAGGCCGAGATCATTTCAGACCTGCCCGAGAACGAAGAGATCACGGTCTATCGTCAGGGCGACTGGAAGGACCTTTGCCGTGGGCCGCACCTGCCATCTACGGGCCGCGTGGGCAAAGCCTTCAAGCTGACCAAGCTTGCCGGGGCCTATTGGCGTGGCGACAGCAACAATGCGCAGCTGCAGCGCATTTACGGCACGGCGTGGGCCAATGAAAAAGACCTCAAGCGTCACCTGACGATGCTGGAAGAAGCAGAAAAGCGCGATCACCGCAAGCTGGGTCGCGAAATGAACCTGTTCCACTTCCAAGAAGAAGGACCGGGCTCGATTTTCTGGCACCCCCATGGCTGGCGGATGTTCCAGACGCTGATCGACTATATGCGGGATCAGCAGAACAAGGCCGGGTATGAAGAAATCAACACGCCTGACGTGATGGACAAATCCCTGTGGGAGAAATCCGGTCACTGGGAAAAGTTCGGCGAGAACATGTACACATCCGTTACGCCGGATGACCGTACCTTCTGCCTCAAGCCGATGAATTGCCCGGGCCATGTGCAGGTCTTCAAGCATGGGCTGCGCAGCTACCGCGAGCTGCCGCTCAAGTTTGCCGAGTTCGGCAAGTGCCATCGCTACGAGCCGTCCGGCGCGTTGCACGGCATGATGCGTGTGCGGCACTTCACGCAGGACGATGCACATATCTTCTGCACAGATGAGCAGATCACGGACGAATGCGTGACCGTTACCAATCTCATCCTGTCGATCTACCGCGATTTCGGCTTTGAGGATGTACGGCTCAAATTCTCCGACCGGCCTGAAAAGCGCGTCGGCTCGGACGAAGTCTGGGACAAGGCGGAAGCCTCTCTCAAGACCGCGATTGAAGCGACGGGTCTCGAGTATGAACTGAATGAGGGCGAGGGTGCCTTTTATGGCCCCAAGATCGAGTTCGTTCTGCGCGATGCCATTGGGCGTGACTGGCAGTGCGGCACCGTACAGCTGGACTTCAACCTGCCCGGTCGTCTTGGGTCTTTCTACATCGGTGAGGATGGCGACAAGCATGTGCCCGTCATGATCCACCGGGCGTTGTTCGGCTCTCTGGAACGGTTCCTCGGCATCCTGATCGAGCACCACGCGGGTCGCTTCCCGCTGTGGCTTGCACCGCTGCAGTGTGTCGTGGCCACCATCACATCTGATGCTGATGGATATGGTCGCGAAGTGATCGACGTGCTCAAGCGCCATGGTCTCAATGTGGAGTCTGATTTCCGCAACGAGAAGATCAACTACAAGGTGCGTGAGCACTCGCTGGCGAAGGTTCCGGCCTTGCTTGTGGTTGGTCAGCGCGAAGAAGAGGAACGCACCGTTGCGATCCGCCGGCTCGGCTCCAAGGCCCAGACCATTCTGCCGTTGGAAGAAGCCGCAAGGCTGCTTGCCGAAGAGGCCCTGCCGCCTCATGCCGCGAAGGTTGCAGCGGCTGACGAGTAGCACCGGTTGCTAATGAAAACAGAAAGGGCGGCATCCTGATGGGTGCCGCCCTTTTTGTTGAATGCGGGTCGAGAGTTATGCGGCTCTTATCTGGCTTATGAATGCCTGCATGCGCTCGCGCAGCACGTCGCCCTGTTTGGCCAGGGTGTTTGATGACGACAGAAGCTGGCTGGACGCCGCCGACGCCTGCTGTGAAGCCTCGCTGACACTCTGAACACTCGTGGAAACCTCCTGAGTACCGCTGGCCGCCTGTTGCGCATTACCGGCAATTTCATTGGTGGCGGCGGCCTGCTCTTCAATGGTCAGGGCAATGGCCTGACTGATTTCCGTCACCTGGGAAATTACGTCCCGGATACCGCTGATGGCAGCAACCGCCGTCTGACTTTCAGACTGCACGCCAGAAATCTGGACGCGGATCTGCTCGGTGGCTTTCTGAGTCTGGGTGGCCAGCGACTTGACCTCGCTGGCCACGACAGCAAACCCCTTGCCGGCATCGCCTGCGCGGGCGGCTTCGATGGTGGCGTTGAGTGCCAGCAGGTTTGTCTGCTCGGCAATGTCCTGAATGAGTGCCAGCACGTCGCCAATCTGATGGGCTGCATCAGACAGCCCGGTCACTTTGCCGGCGGCTTCTTCAACGCTTTCCGCTGCCTTCTCGGACACATCGCGAGAGCGCATGACCTGTTGCTGCATTTCCGAGATGGACGCAGACATTTCTTCTGTTGCTGACGACACTGTCTGTACGTTGACGGACGATTCCTCAGCAGCGGCCGCGACGGTGGCGGATTGTGCCGTGGTCTGCTCGGCGATGGAGGACACACCCTGAGCAGTGTCCTTGAGGTCCATGGCTGTTGCCGCAACGGCTTCCACCACTTCTCCGACGGAGGCTTCGAAGTCCGATGCGATCTGGTTCATCGCATTCCGCTTGTCTTCGGCGGCGCGGGCTTCGCGTGCTGCTTCTTCGCTCTGAAGCCGTTCGGCGTCCTGTCCTGCACCTTTGAACTTCTCCACCGCCAGGGCCATGGCGCCAATCTCGTCCTTGCGGTCGAGGCTTGGAATGTCGATTGACCAGTCCTTGTTGGAGAGGCCCTCCATGGCGGACGTCATTGCGGTCAGCGGGCGTGTAATGCCACGAGCGACAAAGAAGCCAACGATGGCTGCGCCGATGAGCACCAGCGTTGCGACCAGAAGAAACTGGTTGAGCAGGGAAGAGATGCCCGCTTCGGCTTCCGCCTTGCTGATTTCAACAATGACGGCCCAGTCGCTGCCAAACAGGGAGACGCTGTCATAGGCCGCAAAAGCTGGTTCGTCGGTCAGATCGACGGAGGAAACGACGCCGGTCTTGCCTGCAAGTCCAAGGGTGGCCGCTTGGGAAGTGACAGTGCGTTTGAGTGTTGTGGGTGTCGCACTGAACCGCGAATCTGACCGCATGAGTTTGTCCGGCCCGACCAGAAAGCTCTGCGCTGTTTCGCCCAGTCCATTGCTCTTGGTCATCAGACCATTGATGACGCTTGCGGGGATCTGATAGGCGATCACACCGGCCCTGTTGCCGATACGGTCAAACACCGGCATGCCGATGAAGCTTGCAGGTTCGCCGGCAGATGGGCCGTAGGCGGCAAAATCCTCAAAGATGATTGTGCCCGGGTCCGCGGCCTTTGCTGCCTGGAACACCCGGCCGAGGCCAGATTGCGCCCATTCTCCTTGCGTGAAGTTTGTGGCGAAATCTGAATCCTTGAACACCGAGTAGGCGAGGTCGCCTGATGTGGTGAACAGATAGACATCGTCATACCCGCGACGCTGCTGCAGGTCCTTGAACCACGGGTGGTAGTAGCTATGGGTGTGGGAATAGAAGGACCCGTCTTCCTTTGTCAGCAACTCATGGCGCTGGGCAGGGGGGTGGGGGTTTTCCGTGATGTAATCGCGCTGAAGTTGCTCGGCGGCGTTGCTGCCCAGCGACAGCCAGGCATCGTCGAAGGCCCCAATGGCTTCAATGACAGTCGTGCTGGTGGCCAGAATTGCCAGCTCCTGTCCCAGGGTATCGACATATTCTTCCACCTCGAGGGCACGGTCGGCTGCGACGTTCTGGAGCTTGTTGCTGACCTGCGTGTCCAGGGCGTCTTTGGCACCAAAGAAAGCCAGCGATGTGGTGATGGTCACCGCTGCAACTGTAAGGCCGATCATGACGGCGGGAAGTTTTTGAGAAAGTGTGAGTTCAGAAAGGCGTGGTGCGCGCATCAAGCTGCTCCGAGGGTCACTGAAGGTGGCGTGGCGGGTTATTTATCGGAATACGACGCTATGGGTTGCAGCCTAAATTTGGGTGAACCCTCCATGCGCGCATGTGGATAACAATGCGCGTAAAAGTAGAAAGACGCCCGGTTGCCCCGGGCGCCTTTCAGTCGTGTCATGGTCTTGGTTCAGGCCGTCCGTATTCTGACTATGCGGCTCTGACCTTCTGGATGAACGTATTCATGCGCTCACGCAAAGTGTCGCCCTGTTCTGCCAGACTGTTGGACGAGGCAAGGAGCTCGGTTGAGGCAGCAGATGCCTGTTGCGATGCCTCGCTGACGCCCTTCACGCTTGAAGACACTTCATGGGTCCCACCGGCCGCCTGCTGCGCATTGCGGGCAATCTCGCCGGTTGCGGCTGTCTGCTCTTCAATGGCAACAGCGATGGACTGGGAGATTTCAGTCACCTGACTGATGACCTCCCGGATGCCACCGATGGCGGAAACCGCTGTCTGGCTTTCTGTCTGCACACCTTCGATCTGCTGACGGATCTGCTCCGTCGCTTTCTGGGTTTGCGTTGCCAGAGACTTCACTTCGCTGGCAACCACCGCAAATCCCTTGCCGGCGTCACCCGCACGGGCGGCCTCAATGGTTGCGTTGAGTGCCAACAAATTTGTCTGCTCGGCAATGTCCTGAATGAGGCCCAGCACATCACCAATCTGGTTGGCAGCCTCGGAGAGGCCTGTCACCTGTCCGACTGCCTTTTCCACGCTCTCGGCGGCATGTTCGGACACATCGCGGGAGCGCATGACCTGCTGCTGCATTTCCGAGATAGACGCTGACATCTCTTCTGTTGCTGACGACACGGTCTGCACATTGACGGAAGATTCCTCGGCAGCTGCTGCAACAGTGGCAGACTGTGCGGTGGTTTCTTCGGCAATGGCTGCAACGCCCTGTGCGGTTTCCTTCAGGTCCATGGCTGTCGATGAAACCGCTTCCACGATTTCTCCAACGGAGGTTTCAAAGGAATCTGCCAACTGGTTCATGGCCTGGCGTTTGTCTTCAGCTGCCCGCGCCTCGCGTTCAGCCTCGTTCGCCTGCAAACGCTCTGCTTCCTGACCATTTTCCTTGAACACCAGGACGGCACTTGCCATCTCGCCGATTTCATCCTGGCGATCGGTGTGTGGAATTTCTGCGGACCAGTCTCTGTCAGCCAGGCGACGCATTGCGCCTGTCATCGCGGTAACAGGTTTGGAGACCTGTCTGGACATCAACGTACCCAAGGCGCCTGCGGTGAGAATGACAATGACGCCGACGACCATGAAGGTGTAGAGCAGGGCGGTTACGTCCTTTTCTGCCTCAGCGATTTCAATCTCGGCGATCACAGCCCATTTGATGCCAAACACATCTATCAGTGAGTAGGCCGCAAATGCTTCCTGGCCCTCGAGGCTGGGTTCAATATCGACGCCATGGCCACCTTCCAGCGCATGACGCACGGCAGGGCTATCCACCTCGACCGTCAGCATCGTGCTTTCTTCCTGAAAGCGGGAGTTCGAGCGCATCAGGAGATCGCTACCAACGATGTAGCTCTGGCCGGTTTCGCCCAACCCTTCTACTTCAGCCATAATCCGGTTGATGACGCCGGATGGCATCTGATACGCGATCACACCGATGCGGGTGTTGTTGCGATCGAAAACAGGTGTCGCGATAAAGCTGGCGGGCGCATCAGCGGATGGCGCGTAAGGCGCAAAATCATCAAATACGGTTTCCCCGGCTGCTGCCTTGGACGCAGCGCGGTAAACCCGGCCAAGGCCGCTTTCGGCCCATTTACCGGACACAAGATTGGTTGCGTAGTCGAGTTCCTTGAAGACGGAATAGATCAGGTTGCCATCCGTATCGAACAGGAAGACGTCATAATATTCACGGCTTTGCTGCAGGTCGCGGAACCATGGGTGGTAATAGCCATGATAATCCGAGTACAGCGAGCCATCCCGCGCCTGATCAAGGACTTCCTTGGACCCGATGGGATTGGGGTTTTCGGTGATGTAATGCTTCTGCAGGGTTGATGTCGGCTGACCCTGCAATGCATTCCAGCCGTCCGTGAACGAAATGACCGCATCTGCAATCATGTCGTTGCTGGCAAGGAATTTGATCTCTTCATCTATGCTTTTGAGATATGTCTCAACCGCAGTTGCGCGATCGGTCGAGATGACCATGAGCTCTTTTTCGATGGCATGGTCCAGCGCCGACCGGGCGCCGAAAAAGCCAAGAACACTGGTAACAAGTGCGGCGGTTGCCGCAAGTCCGACGATGACCGCCTGCAGCTTGTGCGACAGTTTCATGGAATTCAGCGATTTGATGTGCATTCTGTAGCCCCTAACAGGCCGGGCGCGTGCATTGACACGTCCCAGCTCGACCCCGCGCGGATAATTAGATGTCACACTTTAAGGTTGCGTAAACCCGGCCTGGTTGCAGAAAAGTTGCGGCGACGCGAGCGTCAGAACTTGTTAACCTTCCGCTTGGGTGCTGTTGAAGATATCGAAGGGCTGGGCATGAAATCTCGAATTGGCGCGTCCGCAATTATTGCGGGTGTTGTTTCATTGGCTGGTGCCACCGCTTCCTCGACCGCACTTGCTCAAACAGGTCCAACACAGTTCGAACAATCGTCAGATGCGACGGCACCACTTCCGCCGGTTCGCACCGACAGGTCGTGGCGCATCCTGCGTGATCGCTGGACGGCGACGGATGAGAAGGCCTATGAGGATTTCATCACGGCCATTGGCGAAAGCAACTGCCGCACGACGGATCAGTGCCTGAAGCATGCGGCCAATGTGTATCGCGGCAGCAACCCACGCGGCGTGAACTATTTTGCCGACTGCGCTGACCTGCCTTACACCCTGCGCGGCTATTTCGCGTGGATGAACGGTCTGCCCTTCGCATTCGCGTCTGCTGTGGCGCCCAATGGCTATACTCGAGACGTGCGATATGTGGCATCGGGCAACCGCATTATTGAAAAAGCCGTGGTGATCAACTGGCCTGGTCAGCAACCCATGGATGGGCCGGATGTGCTGCGCCGGGTGTCGAACTATGTGTCGACGGCCATGTATCGCTATCACCCCGAAGAGAAGCGGGGTCTGCCTGCGGATCATTATTCCAGCAGCGTTGACCCGCGCTCCATTCGTCCGGGCACAAATATCTATGACCCCAATGGTCACGTGGCCGTGGTGTACCGGGTCGATCCGGATGGGCGCATTCACTACATCGACGCACACCCGGACAATTCGATTACCCGCGGTGTCTATGGCCGCAAATTCGTCCGGTCCCGGCCGACCATGGGGGCGGGCTTCAAGAACTGGCGGCCCGTTCAACTCGTCGGTGCCACACGCGCCCCAGATGGCAGCCTGGTTGGCGGCCGATACACCTACACGCAAAACAGCGATCTGGAAGACTTCTCTGTCGATCAGTATTTCGGCACTGGGGCGCAGAACAAGCGTCAGTGGCAGGGGGCGTCCTTCGCCTTCAATGGTCAGCGGCTCGACTATTATGACTGGGTCCGCACCGCGGTTGCTGGACGTAACCTCGTCTATGATCCGCTGACGGAAACACGCAACATGATGCGTGGTCTGTGTGATGACCTTACCTATCGGGTGTATGCGGTGGAGGAGGCCGTCTCAGGCGGCATCAACCGCAAGCCTCAACCATCGCGGCTACCGCAAAACATCTATGGGACGAGCGGAGAGTGGGAGACATATTCCACGCCGTCACGTGATGCGCGGCTGAAAACATCCTTCGTGGAATTGCGCGACGAGATCGCCCGGTTCGTGGAGCTGGTGGAGACCGGCAGTGAGCGGGTGAAATACACCGGCACGGATGTTCGGGCGGATCTGCTGTCTGTCTATCGTCAGGAAGTCGCTGCGTGCTCCATCACCTATACAAACTCAGCCGGTGCCCCGGTTGAACTTGGATTTGATGAAGTGCAGAAGCGGCTGTTTGATCTGTCGTTTGACCCGTATCACTGCCCGGAGCGGCGGTGGGGTGCGACTGATCCTGCGGAACTCGCGTCCTGCAGGGATGGTAATACCAAGCGTGCCTGGTACGAGGCGGAGCAGCGTCTGCGCAATCAGACCGAACGGACCTACGACGTGCGGATGGATTTTTCACTGGCGCAGTTGCGTTCCGGCGTAAACGGGTCTGGAAAATCATCCCCACCTGACATTGATGTGGTTGGATTGCTCACATCTCCAGCGCCGCAAATCCGTGCTGATATTGAGGGTACTGTCGCTCAGTAAGCTGTGTGGCTTATGCTTGCGATTGCACGCAAAGCCACTACGTTGGCGGGTAAATGTCGCCAATCTGCAGGCTTGTGAGTATGACCAATTCGCCGAACGACCTCGTCCAGCTTCTGAAAACGCGCCGTTCCATTGTTGCCCGGGATATGGGGCAGGATGGTCCGGATGCAGATCAGTTGTCAGACATTCTGAAAGCCGGTCTTCGCGTGCCGGATCACGGCAAATTGGGTCCGTGGCGCTTCATCGTCTTTGAAGGAAACGCCCGCGCCCAGTTCGGTGGGGTGCTGGAGGCGGCCTATCTTGCCAGCGGCATGCCGGACGAAGATGACCGGCGGCAGTTCGAGCGTGAAAGATTTACCCGTGCCAAGGCGGTCGTCGCGGTTATCTCGGTCGTGAATCCAGAGTCCAAAATTCCCGAGTGGGAACAGATTTTGTCGTCCGGTGCGGTGTGCCAGAACATGCTCAATGCGGCAACCGCCATGGGTCTGGCCGGGCAGTGGCTGACCGAATGGTATGCCTATGATTCGATGGTTCTGCAGGCGTTGCGCCTGCACGAAAATGAGCGCGTGGCGGGTTTCATGTATTTCGGGTCAGTCGTTACGCCACCAAACGAACGGGTGCGGCCGGACCTTGATGACCGCATGAGCCATTGGCGCCCTGAACTGTGATCGCGCGCCCGCTCTTGTTTACTTGGTCAGCGGGTAACGGTTGAAGAGGTTCTGCTCGCGCCTGAAGGCGTCATAAAGCCGCCAGATGCTCGGTGGCTTGAACCCGCGCTTGCGATTGCGGAAGCCGATTTCAAACAGCAACCGGTTTTGTTCAAACAACGTGGTGTAGGCCTGGCGCAGTGTGGTCTTGCGATCCCAGATGTGGGTTGCCTCCCCGCCGGCCCCGTTGATTTCCATCAGCGTGAAACCTTCACCTTGCTGCAGATTCTCCATGCTCTCAAAGCGAATATCAAATCGGCCGATATAGAATTCGGGGATGCTTTTTGCGACTTCGTCAAACGCATCTTCCATCTGTGGGGTGATGTAGGCCGCGCCATCCCGAAAGATTGTGCCGCGGGAGTGACTGCCGGCAAACGCCAGACGGAAGGGCTCACCCTTTGGCAGCACTGTGTCAAGGCGGTGTGTGTGGCGAGGCAGGTAAATGTGTTGCAACACCCCAGCGCGCATATCAGCGCAGATGAGCTCCTTGAGGGTTGAAACGCCATCACCGATGACGTGGGGAAAATACTTCAACGTCATCGAAAAAATGAAGCCTTTGGGTTCGCCCGGCAGGCGGATGTAAAACACGCCAGCCTCAGCTTCATGTTCAATCATGTCCTGCAGCACCATGCTGGCACCCGCAGGGAAGTTGGTGAGATAGGTCGTGAGATCCTCGACCGACCGGATCGGCTGTACACCGACGCCGCGGCAGCCGATGTCCGGCTTGGCAACAATGGGCAACTCGATATTGTTGTCCCGCAGAGCGCACAAAGCGGTTTCCAGATCAGTGGCGGCACCGGTCTCGCCGGCAGTCGTGCGCGTCAAGGGCACCCAGCAGGCGGTGGCTTCTTTTGCCTTGCCGTCAAGGATGTCAAAGATTTCGAGTTTGCTTTCGCCGGCCATGCCGCCGTCGGGGAACGACGGATTGGCGAGGAGCGCCAGGCCCGCCCCGCGATAGCGCAGGGCCAGCCAGCACCACTGGAGGGCGATGGGGGCGTAAAACAGCCAGGACGGCCAGAACTCAAAAAACGAAACCGGCGGACCGGACATATCCAGAGGCGGCATGCCCACATGAATGGGGCGGTTGGGAGAAATCGCAGTGCCGGTCATTGGTTTCGTGTCGTGCAAGAGAAAAGGCGCCGTTAGGGCGTATCAGTCGGCGCAGCTGCTTTCTGACTGCGGCTCTTGATGATTTTCTCTGTAACGCGCGGCAACACAATGGCCAGGGCAATCACAAATGCGGCAACGCCCCAGCGCCACGGGCCCAGTTCATTGAGCACCGTTTCACCCAAAATGGCGATGATGGTGTAAAGCCCGGTGGACCATCCGGCAGCCAATGCACCTGCATAGAGGGCAAAACGGGGGAAGGGGATGCCGACAAACCCTGCCGCCGTGTAGGTCGGAAGACGCATGCCTGGGATACATCGCGCGCCAAACAATGTGACGAAGAGCGAGCCTTCGAGAAACTCCCGCCCTCGCATTATTCTGTGTTCAGACACCCACCGCCGGGCGCGCGGCCAACGGGCTGCGGCTGCGCCCAGCCCGTAAAGGCCCAGATCGCCAAACAGAATGCCGACATAGAGCGACAGCAGCGCTGCGCTGTGAGGCAGTACATCTTCTGACGCCAACAGGGCAGCCGTCACCGTTGCCGCATCCTCAAGAATGAGGGTGCCAATCGTAATCGCCAACATCACCAGTAACTGGTTGTCGGAAAACGACTCGATGAGGGCCAGGAGCCCTTCGTAGGACAGGTCCATATGGTGTCCGGCGCAGGAGTGAATCAGGTCGCGGGCAATCTACCCGTGTTGGCAGGATCGCCCAAATCGCGTTTCAGGTAGGTTACGGCGTTTCTGAAAGCTCACTTTCAGAGGGTGTTGATTGGCTGGAATTGGCGGCCCGGTCAATGGCTGCATCAATTTCTGCCTTGGAATTCCAGGGCAAAAAGTGGTTCTGGCCCTCAAGAATGGTCACTGTCAGGGGGGCAGAAGTGAAATGTGCCTCCATGTACGGCACATTCTGGAATGGCGTCAGATTATCCTGCGTGCCGTGAACCACCTGAATTGGCATTTTGAGGTTCGCCATCAAGGGCGCGAGGGCTTCAAGTTCGGCCTCCAGAACCATCAGTTCACGGTTTGCATTGCGGATCATGCGCGGCAGCACGTGGCGTATGCCCCACCATTCGCCAATCGTCTGCATGAAATGGATTTCTTCCAAGGCCGGGTCCAGTGAGCCAGCCACAATCACCAGTGCCTTGACGCTGTGCGGGCGCAGTACGCCCAGCATGGTGGCAACCGGTCCGCCCAAAGAGTGTCCAACGACGATAACGCCCGCGCGCTTTGCCGTGTCAACGAGAGGCACCAAGGCTTCTGCCTGGTCCGCGAGGGACGTCACCGCATCGTCTGGTCCGCTTTCACCAAATCCTGCACGGTCCACGGCCACATACTCAAAGCCGTCCGGTACGTCTGCGAGATAGTCGTCCCATGCTCCGGCAGACCCCGGCGTCCCATGAATGAAGATGACTCGGGTTCCGTTTGTGTCACCCGCGCGCTGGGCAACCATCTGCGTGTCGTTCCACTGGTAGCGGAAGAGATCTTTTTCTGCGGCAGCCTGTGCCCCGGAAAATTGCGCGGCGCCTGTGAGGCTGGCGGCGATGAGGCCCAAAGTGTGCAAGGAGCGCGACTTGCGCTTGCGATCATCTGCCGACGGAGGAGGTGTCTTTTTCGTAACGCGAGTGGAACCAGGGGACGTCATGCAGGAAGTTACCTCAAGGCGGTGGGACGGCGCGGTCTGGTCGCCTACGGGCCTAGGCCGGTCCGCCGGGAAGTCCGCGAATTTCGCCATCCTCACCCCGCACCATGGCACGGCTTTGTCGAAGTGCCACGGCATGGCCCGGCATCTTGTCGGAAGGCTTCTTTGCCGACGGTTTTTTGCTGCGTGCAAACAGCACGGCGATGCCTACGACCAGCATGGATGCGCCGAAAACGATCGCGCCGGGGCGGCTGGTCTGCAGTATCTGCCATACACCAGCAGCGCCAAGAACCGCGATGATAAGAAACGTGATCAGTTTGGTGCGCATAATGTCCTCCCTGCGGACCAGAATAGGCCTGTGGACCAGAATGGGGCCTTACCTGAGATAGGTGAGCACTTGTTCCGATACCAGACAAGTTTACACGACATATTGTTCCAACAGCCTCGCGGTAAGACCGGGACGCGTGACGCATGGCCGATGTGACAGGAACGGGCTTCACCAGCATGGATTGCGTGATAGCGTGCGCAGCCCTGCCGGACTCGGCATCATTCCATAGCGGCCGTTCCCATGAGCCTTTTTACATTTTCCGCAGAGCGTCTGGCGCTCTATCGCGCGCATTTATCCGAGCTGGTGCGTCTTGCGGCGCCCACAATGGTGCAGCGCGGTGGCGTGCTGACCATGTCAGTGGTGGATACGGTCATGGTTGGCAATTTTTCGTCAGAGCAACTGGCATTTCAGGCCATTGGTCATGTGCCCTATGCGTTTGTGATGCTGTTTTTGCTCGGCGGCATCATGGGTCAGTTGGTTGTCACGTCCAACGCCTATGGGGCCGGTGAGCACCCTGCCTGTGGCGCCGCCTGGCGACGGGGTGTGCCCTATGCCTTCGGGTTGGGCTGCCTTGGTCTGATCTTCTGCGTTTTCGGTGGACCAATCCTGTCACTCACGGGGCAGTCAGATGAACTGGCACTTGAAGGCGGCAAGGTCAGCATTGTGCTTGGCATCGCCCTGCCATTCCTTTTGATGACGGTGGCGGGGGGCTATTTCCTTGAAGGCATCAAGCGGCCTCTGCCGGGCATGATCATCATGATCGCAGCCAATCTGCTCAACGTGCTGGCGAACTGGATGCTGGTGTTCGGTGTCGGGCCATTCCCGGCCATGGGGGCTGTAGGCTCTGCTGTGGCCACGGCCACTGTCTGGACGTTTCAGGCACTGCTGGTCAATTTGTACATCTGGCATCTGCGCGATGGAGAGATGTTTGGCATTCGGCGCCGTGTTGCCGATAGCTGGCGCACCTTTTGGAACGGCGGCAAACGTCAGCGTGAGTTGGGGTATGCAGCAGGTGCCAGTCTGGGCACGGAGAACGCGGCCTTCTCCATCATGCAGTTGATGGCCGGGCTGATGGGCCCCATAGCGCTTGCGGGCTATGCCGTGACGTTCAATGCCTTTGCCGTGGCCTTCATGGTGTCTATTGGCATTGGCACGGCCACAGCGGTGCGTGTCGGGTTCTACTACGGCCAGCGCGACAAGGATCAGATGGCGGTTGCCGGCTGGACCGGTCTTGCTTTCAACCTGATGGTGATGACGGCGCTTGGTGCGGTCCTGATCATATTTGCCGAGCCCATTGCCGGTGCCTATGGCGATGACATGGACCTCATCGTGCTTGCTGCAGGCATGATTGCCTTCATTGCGCTGGTTCTGCCGCTGGACACGGTGCAGACCGTCATGGCCAGTGCGTTGCGTGGCATGGGGGAAACATGGGTGCCGACAGGTTTCCACCTGATCTCTTACTTCGGGATCATGGTGCCTTTGGCGTGGTATCTGGGTTTGCATCTGGAGCGCGGGCCCATCGGATTGCTTGAAGCGTTCCTGGTTGCCAGCGTCTTCTCCGCGACTGTCATCAGTCTGCGGTTCCGCATCCTCGCTGGACGCGGTGGTGCCGGAGGGCTGGCCAATTAGGCCAGCCCCCTGCGATCACGTTGTGATGGGTGCTATTCAGCTGCAGATGAGAAGGTCTCACCAGGAGGCGTGGGCACCGGCGTGTCTACTGTTGCTGTGACAGCCACTGTTTCAGCCTTGTTCGTGTTGTCTGCCTTGGGCGAAGACTTTGCCTTTGCATTTGGCTTGGACGCACGCTTGGCTTTGGCCTTGGGTGCTGCCTTCTTTTTGGCAGCAGCCTTTTTAGTCGGGGCTTTCTTGGTTGAAGCTTTTGCTTTGCGCTTGCGCTTTGCAGCGGCCTTCGCCTGAGCCTCGGCCTGGGCTTCCTTCAGGCGCTTATGACCCGCGAGGGCTTCAGATGCCTGGAACGCCTGGGTTTCCATCTTGCGTTCAAATGCTTCTTCCAGATCGAGCGCGGCCTCGGTGATCATTTCCGCCATGACATCCACGTCGGGAATGGTCTCACGGTCAGCCATCAGGCCAAAGTCGATGGAGTCCATGTAGCTGGTCACGGTGATGTTCAGGGCCTGGCTGTGAACCAGGACAGACATCGGGTAGTTGGCGACCAGCTTCGCACCATTGATGAACAGCTGCTCGCGCGGACCCGGCACATTGGAAATAACAAGGTTGGCGGGCGGGGGAACCGTGCCGCCAAGGCCAACGGCATTTGTCGCCAGCACGGCTGCATTGAGAAGCAGCGAGTAGTTGGTCGCTGCTTCGCGGGACAAGTGGTTGACCTTGTCCTTGGCAGCCCGTGACGAGCGCTTGATGACCTCGAGGCGCTCCAGCGGATCTTCCACGTCGGTTGCCAGCGTGGTGATGATCATCGAGATCGAGTTGCCTTCCTGCACCGCGTCCTTGGGCCGCACAGAAACCGGGCACATGGTCGTCAGTGGCTTGGTCGGCAGGGAATTGTGCAGCTTAAGATATTTGCGCAACGCGCCGGAGCAAATCGCCAACACCAGATCATTGATGGTGGCGTCGAGGTTCTTGCCGGCATCCTTGACGCGGCTCAGCGGCAAGGTCGCAACACCAAACCGGCGGTGCCGTGTGATGGTGGTGTTGAAGACCGTGTTTGGCGACTGGAAGGGAAGCGGTGCTTCGCGGCTGTCACCGGACAGCATGTGGAAGCCGCCGCGCAGCAGGCGTCCGCCAAGTTCGCTGACCGTGCGTGTTGTGGTGCCGACACCTTCGGCTACCTGACCCAGAGATTCTGTTGCAAGGGAAAGCATGTCCCGCTTGATCGGCTGCTTCGCAGGAACCTTGGCGCGTTGGGGCGCCATCTGCCAGAAACCTTTGTCCATCTTGTTGCGTGAGGACCGCGACAGGGTCGAGGACATGATCGCAGTTGCAGCCACGCCATCGACAAGGGCGTGGTGCACCTTGATGTACATGGCGACGCGATTGCCCTCGATGCCTTCGATGCAATAGCACTCCCACAGCGGGTGGTTGCGATCGAGGCGCTGGCCGTGCAGGCGTGAGACGAATGTCGTCAGCTGTTCCATCGTGCCGGGTTCCGGCAGGCGGACGAAACGAATGTGGTAGTCGAGGTCGAATTCCTGATCTTCAACCCAGCGCGGGGTCAGCTCCAGACGCGAAAGGTCGCCGCCGAGCTTCAGATTGAACGGAGGCTGGGGGGGGGCCGACAGGTCGAACCGGTCGAACATGTCCTGAAAGAAATTGCCCTTGTAGCGTGGCGGCAGTTCAAGGATCTGGAGGCCGGCGACGTGGGTCGGGCTCTCGTCAGTTTCGACGGTCAGAAAGGCTGAATCCTGGATATTCAAGCGACGCATGTTGGCATTCCCTGATGAAAAGCGCAGATTTCGGTGGCTTTTCGATTACCATAACGCCGGAAAGCCTTTGTTTCCAAATGTTTACACCTATGCTGCACCGCACACAATATGACTATGGCTAATTTTGGGCCGTACGGCGGAAGGTCAGGGTTGCGACGTGCGCATGAGTACGCGCCGGGCCTGCAATAGGTGCGGCCGATCCAGCATCTTGCCATCGAGTGACAGGACGCCTGCATCAGGTGCCGCATCGAACGCGTCTACGATGGCCTTGGCATGGGCAATTTCGTCGGCGGATGGGGTCAGGGCTTCGTTGATCACGGGTACCTGGGCAGGGTGGATCGCCAGCTTGGCGTCAAACCCGTCCCGCACTGCATCTGCCAGTTCAGCGCGAAGACCATCCTCATTTCTGAAGTCCGTATAGACCCCGTCGATGGCCAGAACCCCCGCTGCCCTGGCGGCTGCAAGGGTGAGAGAACGGGCAAGACGGAAGATGTCAGTGTATGTGCCGTCCGCGCGCCGGTTCGATGTTGCTCCCAATTCGGCAGCCAGGTCTTCTGCTCCCCATGACAGTCCTGCCAGCCGGTCCGGCGCGTGGACGTAGCCGTCCATGGCAAACAGGGCTGCTGGCGTTTCGGTGGAAACTGTCAAAACACCGATCGCGCCCACATCCATGCCGGCTTTTGTTTCATGGGCGGCCATCACGTCGGAGAGGTCCTGAACACCTTCAGGAGTGGCCTTTGGCAGCATCAGGTAGTCGGGCCGGGCGGGGATAATGGCCGTAACGTCGGCTTCGCAATAGTCACCGTCCAGCGGGTTCACCCGCACGACAATGGCTTTGCCGTTTCGATCACCGGATGACAGAAAAGCTGCTGTATCCGCGCGCGCATCCGCCTTTGCGCTTGCAGCCACTGAGTCCTCGAGATCAAGGATGATGCCGTCAGCCTGGGTATCCAGCGCCTTGGTGCGTTTCTTCTCACTGTCAGCCGGTACAAAAAGGAGGGACCGCATCAGGATTTGTCTTCCGGTTTCTTGAGCATCAGCGCCTGACGGCGGCAGCGTGCCACTTCATCCCCGTGCTGATTGAAGGCCACGTGGTCCATCGTCACGATGCCCTGTGTCGGTCGCGATTTTGACTCACGCTTGGAGATGACAGTTGTTTCAACGCGGATGGTGTCGCCGTGAAACAGCGGCCTGGGAAACACCACATCGGTCATGCCGAGATTGGCAATGGTCGTGCCCATGGTGGTGTCGTGGACTGACAGGCCGATCATGAGACCAAGCGTGAAGAGCGAATTCACCAGCGGTTTGCCAAACTCGGTCTGGGTTTCCGCATAGTGATGGTCAAGGTGCAGGGCGGCCGGATTCATGGTCATTGCCGAAAACAGCGTATTGTCGCTTTCGGTAATGGTGCGCCGGATCGGATGGTCAATGACCAGCCCGTCCTCAAACTCTTCAAAATACAGTCCAGCCATTTCCAACCTCATGTTCTTTAGGGCATGACTGTAAATACGTGACCATCGACGACGTCAACCGGGAAGACCCATGTTTGAGCTATCCGAAGATCAGCAGGCCATTGTGGATGCCGTGGCCAAGGTGTGTGCCGCCTATGGGGACGACTACTGGCTGGCGCGCGATACGGATGGCGTTTTTCCGGATGGATTTGTTGCGGACATAGCGTCCGGCGGCTGGCTGGGCACGGCGATGCCGGAGGCCTATGGCGGCGCGGGACTTGGAGTGATCGAAGCAGCCCTGGTGATGCACACAGTGGCGCGGTCCGGTGCGGGCTTCTCAGGCGCCAGCGCCATCCACATAAATATGTTCGGGCCGATGCCCCTCGTTGTGTTTGGCACCGACGCGCAAAAGGAACGCCACCTGCCGCCGTTGATTGCAGGCAAAGAGCGGTGCTGCTTCGGTGTGACAGAACCCAATGCGGGCCTTAACACCACGGCCATTGAAACCCGCGCTGAGCGGATTGGTGATCATTACCTCATCAATGGTCGCAAGATGTGGACGTCGACGGCCCAGAGTGCCAGCAAGATTTTGCTGCTGGCGCGGACGACGCCACTTGCAGATGTACGCAAGCCGACGGATGGCATCAGCCTCTTTTACACGGACATGGACCGGTCTGCGGTGGATGTGCATGTGATCGACAAGATGGGGCGCAAGGCTGTCGACTCCAATGCGTTGTTTATTGACGGTCTCAAGGTGCCTGCGGCGGATCTGATCGGCGAAGAAGGCAAGGGCTTTCAATATCTGCTGCATGGACTGAACCCGGAGCGTATCCTGATCGGCGCTGAGGCTGTCGGGCTGGGGCAGTTGGCGCTGGAGCGCGCCACGACCTATGCGCGCGAGCGTGAAGTGTTTGGGCGGCCTATTGGTCAGAACCAGGCTATTCAGCATCCGCTTGCCGCAAGCTGGGCGGAACTGGAGGCTGCCTGGCTCATGTGCATGAAGGCGGCGCATCTGTATGACGCAGACAAGCCCTGCGGTGCGGAAGCCAACGCCGCAAAATACCTGTCGGCAGAAGCGGGCTTCACCGCCTGCGAACGTTCGGTCATGACCCATGGGGGCATGGGCTATGCCAAGGAGTTTCATGTGGAGCGCTATTTGCGCGAAGTCATGATTGCCCGCATCGCACCCGTCAGCCGGGAACTCATTTTGTCATTCCTGGCTGAACGGGTGCTCGGGTTGCCCAAGAGCTATTGAGGCTGCGGGCGGAAGAACTAGGCCGCGCCTTCGTGCTGGCGCTGCCAGTCTTCCAGGTAGTCGCGGCTGGCCTTGTAGGACTCGAGGCCCCACCAGATCACGGCGACGGCAATCACCAGGATTGTTGTGGCAACGATTGCCAGCGACACATTCAGCATCGTGTCATCGGCAAACCAGAAGTCCGTTACCAGTGCGATGGCGGTTGGTCCAAGGCCCAGGCCGATGATGGTCACGACAAAGATCATGAAAGCTGATGCCTGACCACGCATCTGGTTGGGCATGATTTCCTGCACCCCGGACGGTCCAGCACCCGTGCAGAAGGTGGCGAAGAAGGTAGAGGGTGCAATCAGCACCATCGCCAGCGTCGCGCTTTCTACAAATGGATACAGAACGGTGAAGGGGATCGCGGCTGCGGCACCATAGAGCAGCACCCGCAGCTTGCCGTCCTTGTAGCCAATGGCGGTCAGCTTGTCGGCCATCCAGCCACCGGTCACAACGCCTGCGGTGCCGAAGATAACCACCACAAGGCCGTAATAGATGCCGGCTTCCCCGGCACTCCACCCATGGGTGCGGATGAAGAAGGTGGGGATCCACGCCGACACACCATAGGCCATCATGGCGCACAGGGCGTAGCCCACATGATGCGAAAACAGGGTGCGGGCATTGTCGCTCATGTAAGCCACAACGTCTTTCACGGGAACGGATTCGACTTTCTCATTGCCATCCGCATCCACGCTCTTGCGCACATGGCCGCGTCGCACGGGCTCCTTCAGGGTCAGTGCCCAAAGCGCGACCAGAATGCCGGGCAGGCCGACCACGAAAAACACGACCTGCCATGCATAGACTTCGCCGACGATGGGCAGAATGGTGTGTTCGACGCCTGATACGGCTGAAACGACGATGCCGCCAATGACCAGCGCAAGACCGGCGCCGATGTAAACACCCATGCCGTACACACCAAGTGCCGCGCCGCGTTTGTCCGGCGGGAAGTAGTCGGCAAGGATGGAGTAGGCCGCAGGCGACAGGGCTGCCTCACCCACGCCGACGCCCATGCGGAACAGGAACAGTTGCCAGTAGGTTTTGGCGACGCCGCACAGGGCGGTCATGATGCTCCAGAAGGCAATGCCGAGGGCAATGATCCTTACACGGTGCTGCACGTCTACGGCGCGGCCGATTGGCAGCCCACATATTGTGTAGAACAGCGCGAAGGCAAACCCGATGAGCAGGCTCATCTCGGTGTCGGAGATTTCAAGGTCGCGACGTATAGGGACGACCAGCAGGCTGAGTATCTGTCGATCGATGAAGGAGAATGTGTAGGCCAGCACCAGCACGCCCACCACGTACCAGGCATACATCCGGCTGGGGTAGGGCGGTTCGTCTGCTGACGGCGCCACGTCGTCATGGATGGCCGGGGTCTGTGTCCCGGCTTCCACCATATCATCTGCAATGTGTTGAATTTCGTCGTCGCGGCCGTTTCCGGTCATGCGGCATGCCTCCCCAGCATATTGTCTTGGTGTCGGGCTCTGTGGCCTCGTTAACAACATCCTAACGAGGAAGCCTGGGAAACCAACAGAAAACCTCGATTTTTAGTTGGCACGCGGTTTGAACAGGTAGGGGCACAAAGGAGCCTGATGATGACTGCCGTTGCCAATTTCCAAGCGTCCGGATCGACCACGAATGTGGTTGCCGCGGTCAAGACCGCAGCCGCCTCGACGGGGGCGGATTTTGACTATCTGTTGCAGACCGCTGTGCGTGAAAGCTCGCTGAATCCTGCGGCTAAAGCCACAACATCTAGCGCATCAGGCCTTTTCCAGTTCATCGAGCAGACATGGCTGGGCGTGGTCAAACGTCATGGCGCAGACTTTGGCCTTGAAGACCATGCCGCTGCCATCGACACCACCTCGCGCGGTCGGCACAAAGTGACGGATAGTGACGCCAGGGAGGCAATTCTTGCCCTGCGGCATGACCCCGAGGTGTCTGCGCTCATGGCCGGTGCGCTCACAAAGGAAAGCCAGCAGGCGCTGGAAAACGGTATCGGCCGTGAAGCGACGTCTGGCGAGCTTTACACAGCTCACTTCCTTGGGGCGGGCGGCGCCATCAAGCTCATCAATGCTGCGGAGAGTGATCCGCGCGCCAATGCGTCAGCACTCTTTCCTGGAGCCGCGAAAGCCAACAAGTCGATTTTCTACAACAAGGACGGCAGCGCCAAGACCGTGTCGCAGGTTTATGACCGGCTGACCCGTGAGACCGATATCGGCGGCAAGGCGAAGGCAGCCATTGCAGCCCTCAAAGATGCACCGCAGCAGGTTGCCTCCGTCGCACCCAATCCTGCCGGCGCACATCAGGCCATACCGCTTGTGGTTAGTACACAGAGCGTCCGGCACAGTGGCCCAAGCCCATTGACCATGCAGTTGTCAGGAAGCCCGCTTCCAGGGTCGTCACCGGTGCCGACGTCCCGCCCGGCGCTTGTTCTCACACCGGCCGTCATGGATGTGCTGGCGTCGCTCGACCCACTGCCGTCGCTCAACGGGGACAAGTCCGCCGATGAGCGTCGCGATGCGGACAACGACGATTACAAGATTCCTGCGCGGGCCGTTGGCACGTCATACGCAGATGTGCTGCGCGGCACGCTTGCCTAGACTGCTGGAGATCCACGCTGGATCCCCCGGTCAAGCCGTGGGATGGCGGTCCACCTTTTGGTAGCTTCGCAACACGCCATTGTCCGGTTTAACCGGACAATCCATGAGCTTGCCCGCTAGTTGATTGCGCCTGCTGCCTTGAGGTCTTCAAGGGCGGCATCGTCATAGCCAAGCTCTTTCAGGATATCAGCGGTATGTTCGCCAATGCCGGGTGCCGGGCCACGCACGCGATCCGCCGTGGTGCCGTCTTCGTTGGGCAGGCGTACCGGGCTTGCAACCGAGCGGCCTGTGCCGCCCGCCCCATCGGGGATGTCAACAAAGACGCCCGCTGCTTCGGCCTGCTTGTCGTCGGCGACCTGAGCCATCGTCTGGACCGGGGCCCACACAACATCTTCCGCGTCGAGGCGGCGTCCCCATTCCTCGATGTCATGTTTGGCAAATTCAGCATCCAGTGTTTCGACAAGTTCAATCGCGTTGGCGCGACGTGACTTCGCAGTCAGGTAGCGTTCGTCGGTTGACAGCTCCGGGCGACCAATGGCTTTGGCGATGGGGCCAAAGATATCGCCGGAGTGCCGGGTGAGGAGACACAGCCATGTGCCGCAGGCACACTGGAAGAAATTGTTGAGGGCATTCACAGCTTGGTCACGGGACTTGGTGGAGGCGACACGGCCATAGCGCAGCTGGATCGCCATATCGGATGCGATGGAGTAGATGCCGGTCCGCAGCAGTGATGCCTCGATGAGGCGGCCCTTGCCGGTCTTGGTGCGTTCGAACAGCGCACCGAGAATGCCGTTGAGGGTTGCAAGGCCGGTTGTGTGGTCACCCTGGCCGACGCGAAGCGGGAAGGGGTCTGTACCTTTGGGTGCTGTCAGATTGGCGACACCAGCGCGGGCCCAGAAGGCGGCCATGTCAAAACCCGGACGATCCTGGTCTTCGCCCTGCAGGCCGTAGCCTGTGACGCTGGCATAAATCAGCTCAGGCTTTTCTGCGTGCAGGGTTGCCCAGTCCAGACCGGCACGGGCGAGGCCGCCGGGGCGCACATTGGTGATGAAGACGTCTGCGGACATCACCAGCTTCTTGAGCGCGGCCGCTCCTTTTTCGTTGCGCAGGTCAATGGCAAGGCCGCGCTTGCCGCGGTTGTCCATGTCGAAGATCGGGTTGCCTTCAACATTGGAGGCGGAGACGTTTTTGAGCATGCCGCGGATGGCGTCGCCTTGCAGTGGCTCGACCTTGATGACCTCCGCTCCCCAGTCAGCCATGATGCCCGCAGCGGCCGGTGCTGCAATGTAGGTGGCCAGTTCGACGACGCGGATGCCCTCAAGCATGGAATTCTCCCCGAAAACGCGTGTGTTGTTTGGGGGCGATCATCCATAAGCAAGCGGCGGCGTCAATGCATGTCCTCATGCATCAACGGCCGCCGCTCTTTTGGGCGTCTATGTCCGGTCCGCGATCTCGCGGAACAGATGGAATGTTTCATATTCGCGGTAGGAACTTTCCTCGAGGTCAACAGCATAGTTGCTGTTGGCCGAGAGTTTGACGATCACCACGTTGTCTGTGGGGTTCACATAGACGAACTGGTTGTAGACGCCGATGCCGGAGTACTCTCCTTCATCCCCATCGAGGATCCACCATTGGTAGCCATAGCCGACCGGCAGGAACGCTTCTGCACTGGCGCCGGGCAGCAGGTGAGGGGCGTCCGGGGTGACGGAGGCTTTGGCCCAGTCAGCAGGTACAATCTGTTTGCCGTTCCAGTTACCGCCATTGCGGAAGAGTTCACCCAGCTTGGCGTAGTCGCGCGCCGTGGCGTTGAAACCGCCGAAAGCCATCTCCATGCCTTCGCTGTCTGTGAGCCAGAAAGCGTCGCTTTCGGCACCGATTGGTTCCCAGAGTTTTTCAGACATGTAGTCCGCAACAGACCGGCCGGTTGTCTTGACCAGCAGCGCACCAAGTACCTGGGTGTCGGTGGAATTGTAGTGATTGACCGTGCCGGGTTCGTGCTTGCGCTCAAGTGTTGTCATGAATTCATTCAGCGAGCCGCCAAGCGCAAAGATACGGCCAAAGCGATTGATGTCCGAGTCAGGGTCTGAATAGTCTTCGTTCCAGGCAGCGCCAGATGACATCTGCAACACATCCTTGATGCGCACGCCGTCATAGGCTGATCCCGCAAGCTCTGGCAGGGTATCTGATATCGGCGCCTCAATGTCCTTGATGAAGCCTTCCTCTACAGCAATGCCGACGAGCGCTGAGATGAAACTCTTGGCGACGGACATGGACAACCACTGCTCATCGCGGCCACCGGTCAGCAAGTAGCGTTCAAAGACGACCTTGCCATCCTTCAACACCAACAGCGCGCTTGTGTCTGTTTCAGACAGCAAGGCCTCAGTGTTCACCTGCTCGCCCTTGTAGGTGAAGGTTTCCGGGAGTGTGATTGGATCACCATCTGGGAAATCATAGGGAGCAGTAGACGCTGGGACCTCATTGACCGGGAACATGTCGTCCATGCGGTTGAAGTTCTCATACTGCTCAGCGCCGCTAAAAAGAGTGGCGATGGTTGATGCGCGGTCGATGTTGTCGGCCAGAAATGCATAGGCGATTACGCCGATGACCACGAGGGCAGCTGCGCCGCCGATCAGATATTTCTTCATCACTTTGTTTCCTTGTTGGATGTCTTCTTCTTGGATTTTGTCGGGAGGGTATCGATGATTGTCAGTGCATGGGTATGGGCAGCTTTGCCGGCCATGCCGGGCATACCCAGTTCTCGAAAAGATGCTTGTCCGTAGACGAGTGACAGGATGATGTTGGCGGCGTCGCGGCGTTGACCGGCGGAGCTGCCGATGCCGTCTGCTTCCATCTGCGCCACCATGAGATGGATGACGCGTCCGTACATCGCAGCGAGGCGCTTACGTATGCTCTCGTCACGCTCGGACATGTACCAGAGCTCGCCAACGACATTGTTGGACAAGTCATTTGCAAAGGTGTTCTCAAACAGGAAGTCTACGAAGTCCTGTGTGGTCTGGGGGCGGGACTTGGGGCGCAAATGGGCAAGACCGTCCTCGGCACGTTCAATCATCCTGTTGATCAGGAGATCGACCATGTCCGCACGGTTGCCGACAAAGTATCGTACCAGCGAGCGGGGGAGATCGCTTTCCTTGGCGACGTCGCTCAAGGTCGTTTTGGCAACGCCCTTGCGGATGACGCATTTTTCAAACGCTTCGAGAATTTGTTCTCTGCGCTCGTCTCCCATCTGGGGGCGGGCCATGATCCACTCCAATCCTGTCAACTGTGACAAGATTTAGCCGCAGGTGAGTAAATTGTCAACTATGACAATTTACTCCGTGGCTTGTGTCAGCGAATGTACCCACGGTCGGAGCCCATGGTGCCGGTGCGCCTGGCGTAGCGGGCACGCTCAAAGGCATGGTCAAGACGGTCTGACTTGGTCGCGCGCTTTCGGCTTGTAGCCATCAAGACGAGAACAAGCAGGACAGCGAGCGCAGCTCCGCCGCCGATGATCCAGGTGATATCCATAATTTGTCGCCTCCCCACACATACACGGGCACTAGAGACGATCCCCTTCGAAGGGGCTCTTTTGCAGCTTGAATGCGCCAGAGTTAAGGCAAGAGTTGGCGCAATGAGTGGGATTGTCTGTTGCAAATGGGGCGCGGGGCGGGGGCGTCCTTTATGACGCGGCTGGAATTTGATCTTTTGCTAAACGAAACCTTAACCCTGAGGGCGCAGGCTGATCTCTAACTGGGGCGCGGTGTGTCAATTGCGGCCCCGACAGGAGGACAGCGCGATGGTACCGCCACTCACGCAGGCTGATATTTCAGGGCTTCTCAGCACGCCAACTGAAGAGGCGCGCGCGCAGGTTGCCGTCAAGGTCGGCACCCAGGTAGATGCGGGCGGACTGAGCGGTCAGGAACGCCTTCTTGCAAACGACATTCTGCGATTGATGGTTCAGGATGCGGCCAGTCTGGTTCGTATTGCTGTGGCTGAATCAATCGCCAAGACACCGGACATTCCAGCTGACGTGGCTGCGGCCCTGGCGAATGACATTGACGAAATAGCCTTGCCCTTTCTTGAAGTGTCCCCGGCCATCAGCGACGAAGACCTCATTGCCATCGTGCGCAGCAATGGGGGCTCCAAGGCGGCGGCTATTGCCGGCCGCTCGACAGTCTCAAGCGCGGTGACCGAAGCGATTGCGGAAGATGGTGGCAAGGAAGCCGTCAGTCGCATGCTTGAAAATCAGGGCGCTGATATTGCGCCGTCATCCTACAACCGGGTGATTGACCGCTGGCATGATGACGATGACGTCACGGGTCTCATGGCGGAGCGCGACGTGCTTCCCTTGAACGTGTCTGAGCGCCTGGTCGCGCTGGTGACGGATGAAGTCAAAGAGCGTCTTGTGTCACGACATGGCATTGGGTCGGAGCTTGCCGACCGCATGGCGCTTGAAGCCCGCGAAGCTGCCACCATTGCTTTGCTGGATGGGTTGCCGACAATCGACGACTATGTAGCCTTGATGGAACACCTGCAGGCCTCAGGCCGTCTGTCCGGGTCTCTTATTGTGCGTGCCGCGTGCATGGGTGAAATGCGGTTTGTTGAACATGCCCTGGCGCAGATGGCACGCGTTGCACCGGAGCGTGCGTGGACCCTGGTCCATGATGCCGGCCGTCTGGGGTTGCGGGCATTGTTCCAGCAGGCGCGCTTGTCTCAGAACCTTTATCTGCCTCTGCGCACGGCCGTTGATGTCTTTCATGACATATCGCTCAATGGCGAGGTGCATGACCGGGAGAACTTCCGCCGGTCAATTATCGAGCGCATTCTGACGCAGCCTGACGGGCTCAAGAATGATGATCTTGATTTCTTGCTGTACCAGATGTCTCGCAAGCATGAGATCGAAACAGCAGATCAGGCGCTGTCAGCCTGATACCCACTACGCGTTCATGATTGCCTTGCCAATGGTGAGTATCTGAATCTCAGTGGTGCCCCCACCGAGTTCCAGAAGCTTTGCATCGCGCGCCATACGCTCAACCACATATTCTGCCATGTAGCCATTGCCGGCGAGGATATGGATGGCCTCCATGGCCACACGTGTGCCGGCCTCAGCCACAAAGAGTTTGCCTGCGCACGCGTCCAACAGGTCCATTGGCTCGTTGGAGTAAACGATGCGGCGCGAGTTGGAGAGGTCCACATACATGCGCGCCAGCCGGTTCTGGACCAGCTGATAATTGCCGATAGGCTGCCCGCCCTGTTCGCGGGTCTTGGCGTACTCAACGGCGATGTCGTAGCAGCGTTCGGCAATGGCATAGGACTGCACCGCAATACCAATCCGCTCAGATGCCAAAGACTTGCGGACATGGTCGCGGTCCTTTTGTCCACCGCCTAAGAGGTTCTCACCGGGCACACGAACCTCGTCCAGGAACACCTGTCCGGTGGGAGACGATTTCATGCCCATTTTGTCAAACGGCTTGGACGTATCCACACCCTTGTAGTCACGCTCAACGATAAAGGCCTGGATGGAGCCATCATCGGTGTTGCGCGCATAGACAAGGAAATAGTCTGCGTAGGGTGCATTGGTGATGAAGGTCTTGCTTCCGTTGAGAATGAAGTCATCCCCATCCGGGCGGGCGGTCGTCTTCATAGACCCAAACGCGTCTGATCCAGCGCCAGGTTCAGTCAGACACCAAGATCCGATTTTTTCGCAGCGCTGAACATCCGGCACGTATTTTTTCACCTGTTCAACGGTGCCCTTGCTGCGCACGTTGGATCCGAACAGGCCAATGCTGGCGCCCCAGCTCAGGGCAAACCCCGGGTTTACGCGGGCGACTTCAATCTGGATCTGAGTGCGGATGAAGCGCATAAGCGCATCATTGTCCGGGTCATTCTTGCGGTCGCTGTTCTCATCCGGATTTTTGGCACCGCCGGTTTTCTCCAGCCGATCGGCTTCTGTGGCCAGTCCCAGATCAGCCACCATCTGTTTCATGAACGGGTAGGGGCTTTCGCCGTTTTCAAAATCCGTCGTACGCGGATCAAGCTCGGCCATCATGTATTTGCGAAAGTGGTCGCGCAGACCCACCTGCTCGGGCGTGAATGAAACAGGTGTGTACTGGGTTGCTGGCAAATCCATGAGGTTCCTCGTAGGCGAATTTTTGATGTGCGCGATCATGGAGCCGCGGGAGAGCCGCGGCAACACTCAAGTCCGATGGCGAGGGTGTCAGGCTTGGAAGGTGCGCGAGAACCGCGTTTGCAACCGCGTGAAGAAGCCCATCTTGGGCGCGCCAGTTTGTTCGTCTCGTTGCTTGCCTGCCGCTACAGACGCCGGGTTGGGCAATTTGACCACATGGGTTTTTCCGCCAGTCTTACCCTGCGTCAGCAGCTCGACACGGGCGTTGCCGCGCACCACCTGGATGCGGGATTTTTTTTCTGCCGGAAGTCTGGTGGGGGGTGAAAAGTCTTCGAGCGCAGCTTTGTCTGGTGTGTCCTGCGGTTGCGTTCCCAAAAGGTCATCCATTGCGGCTGCGGCATCAAAATCGAGCAGTACTTGCGGTGTCAGGGGGGATGAAATTGCATTTCCCTGCGCTTGATCAAACCCCAATGACGGCAACAGCGACACGGTTTCAGCTGATTCCGCACCAACCGCTGTCGTCTTCATCTGGTTTGATTTTGCGTATTCCAGACGGCTGCGCATAAGGCCAAGGCCGGTGCCTTCAATACGGCTAGCAAATTGAATGATGGCCCGGCCACCAA
Source organism: Candidatus Phaeomarinobacter ectocarpi (assembly GCF_000689395.1). Lineage (GTDB taxonomy): Bacteria > Pseudomonadota > Alphaproteobacteria > CGMCC-115125 > CGMCC-115125 > Pyruvatibacter > Pyruvatibacter ectocarpi. The sequence goes on along the minus strand of NZ_HG966617.1, from coordinate 1,813,506 downwards.
TCTTGAATTCCTGAAAGGCTGTCGGGTCGAGCAGCGCTGTGTCTGTATTCGTGAAATCAATCAGCGGTTCCTGCGCGCATTCAAGCGCCAGCCCAATGCCGATTTCGGACAGGGCATGAATGGTGTCGCGGGCGCGCTCGGGTTCAGCGGCAAGGCCGCGCTCGGGCAGGTCAACGATGAGCCGGGAGGGATCAAGATCAGCGGTATTCAGGGCAAGTCGGATTGAAACAGGCAGGGAACCATCGGCCAATTCTTCTGGTGCGACGTTGATCGAAACGGTGGCTGTCTCACCGGATGCGCGCCACCGCACCAGCTGTGCAATGGCTTCGCTCAAGACAAACCGGGTGAGTTCCTGGTTACGGCCCTGGCGCGCCAGCACAGGCAGGAACAGGGCAGGTGGGATGACACCAAACTGTGGGTGCTGCCAGCGCGCAAAGCTTTCGACGCCCGTCAGGGAGCGGTGCGTGAGGTCAATTTTCGGCTGAAAAACCAGGCGGAACTGACGCGTGGCAAAGGCCTCGTCAATCTCTCTATTGGTGAGGCGGAAGGAATTGCGATACATGATTGCTCGAAGCCCTTTGCACCGAAGGCCCGGTTTGCCGGGCCATTCGCTTTGATCGGTCAAAGGATACAAAACAAAAGTTAACGGGCGCTCATACTCTCAAGCTGCAATTTCGTGGCAGTTTTAAGGGTGATTGAGCGGGCTCGGGGGAGATAAAGTCAGTGTCTGAGAAAGCTCAAAAACCGCTGGTTCCGGCGGCAACCATCCTGATGCTGCGCGATGGCGAACAGGGCCTTGAAGTCTTCATGGTGGTGCGACACCACCAGATCGATTTTGCATCAGGGGCACTGGTTTTCCCCGGCGGCAAACTTGCTCCGGGTGATGTCTTGCCGGACGTGCGGCCGCTATGTGACGGGGCGGATGATCTGGATGATGAGCTGCTGGCTTTGCGGGTCGCGGCCATTCGCGAAGCCTTTGAGGAATCCGGGGTGCTGCTGGCCCGTGATGAGAGCGGCGCGTTGATCGATGGCAAGCGTCTCCTGTCGCTGGAGGCTGACCGGCCGCTGCTCGACAAGGGCGCCCTCCCAATTGCCGATTTTTTGACTCGTGAGAAGCTGCATCTTGCCTGCGATCTGCTGGAACCCTATGCGCATTGGGTGACGCCCAAAATGATGCCCAAGCGGTTTGACACACACTTCTATCTTGCGATTGCCCCGTCAGATCACGTGGCGATGCATGACGGATCAGAAGGCGTCGACTCTGTCTGGATCAGCCCGGCGCAAGCGCTTGAAGAAGCCAAGGTCGGCAAGCGGACCGTCATCTTCCCGACACGGATGAATCTTGAGCAACTGGCCGAGAGCAAAACCGTTGCTGAGGCTTTTGACGCAGCAAAGGCGCGAACCATCGTGACCGTAGAACCGCAGGTCGAGGATCGTGATGGCACCATGATGCTGACCATTCCAGCGGCCGCTGGTTACAGCGTGACTGAAATCACCATGGACAGCATCTAGTCGCGGATCAGGTGGTTTCGCTCACCAGTTCGGCCGTACGAGCAGATAGCTCCGCAGCCAGTGCGCCAGCGACTTTGGCTGAATACGCCTTTTCCCGGGTGGCGCGAATGGCGTCTACATGGGCTTCTACCAGTTCGACGTTCTTGGCTGCCAGATTGTCGGCGGAGGTGAGGAGGGCAATCAGGCTGACTGCAAAGGCGTCTGCATCTGGATAGCCGCCTGGTCCTGCAAGGCCCTTCACGTCCATGGCCGTGTGGGTGAGGTCCTCCAGTGTGTTTGAGTCTTGAGGCTTTGCCACAAAGGCCTGACGCCGCTCGTGCAGCCGGTCGATTTCTTCATCCACCCATTTGGTGCATTCAGCGCTCATGTCCGCGAGAGCCCGGTTGGCGGCTGCCAGAGGGTTTTTGATGGGTGCGGTCTTGGTGGCGAGTTTGGCGCGCAGCACGTTTGGCGGCGTAATGAACTCGATTGGTTTTTGAACCTGTTTGGCCATCGCACTGTGTGACGCTGCGGCTAGGCTGCGTCTTCCTCCATATCATCGAGCTCGAAAGTGTCCTTGGTGCTTTCGGCGTCTTCGCGACGCTCTGGGCCGGTATAGAACGAGCTGTCCTTGCGGCGGCGATCAGGCCCAAAGAACTGCGCGGTCCGGACAAAGGGGCGAGGATTGCCAATCACCATCTGAAGGCGTGTCAGCAGGCTGCGCGGTGTCAGCGGCTTGGCCAGGTACTCGGTCACACCTGCTTCACGGGCAACAAGGATGTTTTGTATGGTGGTATGGGCGGTGAGCATGATCACCGGCACATAGGGATTGGGTACCGCGTCACCCTTGCGGATGATCTTGGTGAGCTCGATGCCATCCATGGGCTTCATCATCCAGTCGGCAACCAGGATGTCGATCTGATGGGTCTGCAGCATGTTGATGGCCTGCGTGCCATCAGCTGCATCGTGGATTGTCCGGCAGCCAAATGCGTAGAGTATTTTTCGCACGAGCTGGCGCATATGGCAGTTGTCATCAACTACCAGCACGGTAAGTCGGGAAAAGTCGTAGGCGTCCATTCTTGGGCGGTCCCGGCAGATTTCCAGTGTGTTTGCGCGTAATACGTGTGGAGTATCGCACCTGCCGGTTAATGACGGTTAAAGTCTAATCCTCAATTGTCTCGGATTTAATTGTATCGGATTTGCCGGATTCGACGCCCATCAGCCTGAAAACCACCGGTGCGCCAATGACCACCATGGCGATGCGCAGCACGTGCATTGCCGACACAAAGGCTGTGTCGATGCCAAGGATCAGGGCAATCAGGGCCATTTCGGCCAGTCCGCCGGGGGCAAAGGACAGCACCAGCACTTCCACAGGGCGATCCAGAAAGGCCGACAGGGAATAGGCGGCAAGGGCTGCGGCGATGACCATAAGGAGTCCGGAAATCAATCCAGCCGAGATGATCTTGCGTGCATCCGCGAGCGTGAGACCCGCGAACCGGCACCCTATGGAAGCGCCGACCACCACCTGAGCTGCCGCGACAATTTCAGCGGGTGGCTTGCCGCTGGAAAGACCGGCCAGATGGACCGCGGCGCTCAGCACCATGGGCCCGATCAGTGATCCCGCAGGCACCCGGCTTATGCGGCCCAGGGGAACCCCCAGCAGCGCACAGCCGCTCAGCATCACAGCTTCATAGATCCCAAGATCAATCAGCGAGCCGACATTGCGCGGCAAGGCTGGGATCTCCAACCCCTCCACGACCCGGAAATAGACAGGGATCGTGGCCACTACCACAAGAATGCGCGTTGCGTGGATGAGGGAAATGGTCCTGATATCCGCCCCCAGCTCATGGCCCATGATTGCCATTTCGGACAGACCGCCCGGGGTTGCGGAAAAATACGCCGTGGTGGTGTCGTAGCCAGCGCCATACCGGAAAACGATAAAGCCTGTCGCTGTCACAAAGGCAATGAAGACGGCAAGCACCAGTACGTCCGGCCACCATCCCAACATCTGAGACAGCAATTCAGGGGTAAAGGCGCTGCCCAGCATGACGCCGAGTACGGCAATCATGGTGGTGCGCAACCAGGCATAGATCCCCAGCTTGGCAAGCCCGGCCATGGCCACACCCGTTGTGATGAACATGGCACCCAGCATCCAGGCCAGGGGCGCTCCGGCGATGGCGAAGAGGCCGCCGCCCACGCTGGCGATGAGCAGTGTTGTTGCAACCGTACGAAAGTCTGGGGGCGTCGAGCCGGGCAAAGCCAAACCTCCGGCTGCAACAGCCGAGAGGCTGTCCTTGGGAGACTTGGGCGCTGAGGTCACGGCAGGAACTGCTCCGCGATAATCCGCTCATCAAGATTGCGGTCGCGGTCAAACAGCATGTGCAGGCCGATGTCTGATGCTTCTTCTATGCTCGCCTTGCGCACTGAACGGAATTCCTGATGGTCGGCGACGGCACTCACTGGACGCTTGGCGGCCTCCAGAACTTCAATCTGAACGCAGGCATTGTGCCGGAGCAAAGCACCGCGCCAGCGGCGCGGTCTGAACGCACTGATGGGCGTCAGGGCCAGAAGCTGTGCCCCCAGCGGCAGGATTGGTCCGTGCGCGGAGAGGTTGTACGCCGTGGAGCCCGCAGGTGTTGCAACCAGCAACCCATCGCAGACGAGCTCATCCATGCGCGTCTTGCCGTCAATCACGATACGCAGCTTGGCGGCCTGATAGGTTTCGCGCAGCATGGACACTTCATTGATGGCCAATGCTTCGGCGTGCTCGCCATTCACATCTTCTGTCCGGACCCGCAGAGGGTGGATTGTCGTGTGTTCGGCTGCCTCAATGCGCGCGGGAAGGTCATCTTCGGAATAATCATTCATCAGGAAGCCGACAGAGCCGCGATTCATGCCGTAGATCGGGTGCCCATTGCCCAGTTGCGCGTGCAGTGTCTGCAGCATGAGGCCATCGCCCCCAAGCGCCACAATTGCGTCTGCTGTCTTTGGGTCCGCATTGCCATAGCGTGCTGTGAGCGTTTTGAACGCGTCCTGTGCCTCGTCATGGGGACTGGCAACAAATGATAGTTTTTTAGGGGGCATGTTTTTTGGCACTGGGGGCAATGGGGTAGGGTGGTGACCTTAGCCCAGAAGGCTTGCCAGAAGAAGAACGTAAAAGGCGCGTGATGTCAGACCCCGATGCAATCGTTTTCATCTATTTAACGGCTCCCTCACAGGCAGAGGCCGAGCGGTTGGCGGGGGCGGTTATCGAAGCCGGTCAGGCGGCCTGCGTGAACATGCTGCCGGGGATGAAGTCCATGTATATGTGGCAAGGCGCATTGCAGTCCGAATCTGAAGTCGCGATGCTGTTCAAAACCACACGGCAGAAATGCAAAGCGGCCATGGAAACAATTGTCCGGATGCATCCTTATGATACGCCAGCGGTCACTGCCTTTGCGGCGTGCGATGTTGATCCGCGGTTTGCTGCCTGGGTCAACGCCGAAACCCAGGACAAGAATTAGCGCCCATGCATTTCGTGCGCGCGCCATCCGGTGTATTGCTGAGGCAATAAAGCGGGCGCATGCAGGGAGATGTCGCAATGGCTGCCACACATATTCTTTCCATTGACCAGGGAACCACATCGTCCCGCGCAATCGTATTTGATGGCGCCGGATCGCCCGTGGCCTCGGCCCAGAAGGAACTGACCCAGCATTTTCCCAGCGATGGATGGGTTGAGCATGATCCCGTCGAAATCTGGAATGACACGCTTGCCGTGTGTCGCGAAGCGATTGCTGATATTGGTGTATCTGAGATCGCCGGCATCGGCATTACCAACCAACGCGAAACAACGGTTGTGTGGGACCGGGCAACCGGCGAGCCTGTTTACCGTGCCATCGTCTGGCAGGACCGGCGGACGGCAGATGCCTGTGCGGCCCTCAAGGCGGATGGGCACGAAGCGCTGTTCAAGCAGCGGACCGGCTTGTTGCTGGACCCGTATTTTTCGGGAACCAAAGTTGCCTGGATATTGGACAATGTCGAGGGCGCACGCGCCCGTGCCGAGAAAGGCGAATTGTGCTTTGGCACCATCGACAGCTGGTTGGTGTTCAACCTGACCGGTGGAGAGGTGCATGCCACGGACGTTACCAATGCCTCGCGAACGCTGTTGTTCAACATCGAGACCCAGGACTGGGACGAGGAGTTGCTGAGCATCCTTCGCGTGCCCCGGGAAATGCTGCCGCGTGTTCTCGACCCTGCAGCGGTTTTTGGTACGGCGGTTGAACAGCATTTTGGCACCCCCATTCCCGTCGCAGGCATTCTGGGCGATCAACAGGCCGCAACAGTCGGGCAGGCGTGTTTCGCGCCGGGCCTGATGAAATCCACCTATGGCACTGGTTGCTTTGCGCTGGTGAATACGGGCGAGACGAAAGTGGATAGTGCCAACCGGTTGCTTGGCACAGTCGCGTATCGATTTGGCGGGACGCCGACCTATGCGCTGGAGGGATCGATCTTCATGGCAGGTGCCACTGTTCAGTGGCTGCGTGACAAGATGGGTCTGATTGCTTCTGCTCAGGAAAGTGAAGCTCTTGCCAAGGAAGCCGACCCGGCCTCCAACGTATATCTGGTGCCCGCCTTTACCGGTCTTGGGGCGCCCTATTGGGACCCGCATGCGCGCGGCACGATTGTGGGCATGACGCGCGATACCGGGCGCGCTGAAATCGTGTGTGCGGCTCTTGAGGCAGTGGCGTTTCAAACCCGTGATCTGATGGATGCGATGGCCGATGACATGAGCCGGGCGGGCCTGACGGCTCCCACAGAGTTACGGGTCGATGGCGGCATGGTGGCAAATGACTGGTTCTGTCAGGTCCTAGCAGACACGCTCGGGCGCCCGATCGCACGACCAGCCGTGACTGAAACGACATCGCTGGGCGCTGCCTTCGCTGCCGGTCTGACGGTCGGTCTGTTCAAGTCAACGGACGATGTCGAAGGCATCTGGCAGTTGGACAAGACCTTTGATCCGCAAAAGCCGGAGGACTGGCGAGAGGGCCGCTACGCTGGCTGGCAGGACGCTGTCCGGCGGGCGCGCGTGGAGTGAGTGTGTCAAACAGCGTGTCTCGAGTTCATCCTTACATTCGGCTATAGTCGTTCCACGGCTGCCGGTGGGCTAACGAGCGGCCGCAAAGCTCTGGTCTCACCAGGGATGGGGAGGACTCGTCATGAGTGCACTTATCAGCCAACTCAAAGACCTGCTGGGGCCGCACGGCTACCTTGAAGGGGCCGATGCTGAAGCCAAGGCTCAGTCGGGCTGGAGCCATTTGGGCACGCCGCCAATTGTCTTGAGGCCTGCCTCTACGGAAGAAGTCTCAAAGGTTCTGACGCTTTGCCATGAGGCGGGGCAACCCATCGTCGCATGGGGTGGACTGACCGGCCTGGTTGAAAGCGCCAATGTGGGCCATGGCGAACTGGCGCTCTCGCTTGAGCGCATGCACGCCATTGAAGAAGTGGATGAGATTGCGGGGACCGCAACCGTTCAGGCCGGCGCCATCCTCCAGACGGTTCAGGAAGATATTGAAAAGCATCACCTGATCCTGCCACTTGATCTGGGGGCGCGGGGGTCGGCCACCATCGGTGGCAACATTGCGACCAATGCCGGCGGTAACCGCGTCATTCGATACGGCATGATGCGCGACATGGTGCTGGGGCTGGAGGTGGTGCTGGCGGACGGCACTGTTCTGTCGTCCCTTGGCAAGATGATCAAGGACAATGCCGGGTATGACCTCAAGCAGCTGTTCATTGGCTCGGAGGGGACGCTTGGAGTCGTCACCCGGGCCGTGCTTCGGTTGCGCCGCAAGCCGGACAGTCAGGATACAGCCTTTATCGCAGTGGATGAGTTCAGCAAGTTGCCGAAACTGCTGGACCACATGGACCGCAAACTTGCAGGCACGCTGTCCGCGTTTGAATGCCTGTGGAATGACTTTTACCGGCTGCTGACAACTGAGCCTGCTACCCATACACCGCCGCTTGCTCAGGATCAGCCGTACTATGTGCTGATCGAGGCCATGGGCGCACAGCAGGAACAGGACACATCCCGGTTTGAGGCCGCACTTGAAGAAGCTTTTGAAAAAGAACTGATTGTCGATGCCGTGCTGGCCAAGAACCAGAGCGAGCGCGACAAGATGTGGGCGATCCGTGACGATGTCGGGCAGGTGGCACAGAACTGGCCGATCTTCACTTTCGATGTGAGCCTGCCGGTCAAGGACATGGAAGCCTATGTCAGTGAGACCAAGGCGCGACTAACCGAGACCTATCCGGATCACACGGCCATGATCTTCGGCCATCTGGGCGATGGAAATCTGCATGTCATTGTCGGCGTGGGGGATGACAGCGTGCAGGCGAGGCGGGGCGTCGAGGCCTGCGTCTATGAGCCGTTGCGATCTCGCGGTGGATCTGTTTCCGCGGAGCATGGGGTTGGCCTCGAGAAGCGGCCCTATTTGCTGGTGACCCGCACGCCTGAGGAAATCGCCACCATGCGGGCGATCAAAAAGGCGCTGGACCCCAAGGGCATCCTCAATCCGGGCAAGATTTTTGAGGCACAGCCTTTGAAAAGTGCTGCTGAGTAGCTGGGCTTTGTGTCTCTGGGGCGTGGGGGTCGAAATGGCGGCAATTTTGCCTTATACCGAGAGCTAACACCTTATGGTGTCGAGGATTTAGGCGGTTTGAGTATTGGCGGCGGACGATTTGCCGCCTGCTCCAGGGATGGGCTTGGGTGCCATGCCGCTCGTAAACAAGCCGCGCCAAGCGGCCCGGGAAAGGAAGACTTCATGTCCGTAGCTTTTGAAATGCCAAAATATGACGAGATTGAATCCGTCAAAGACAAGGTGTCGCCGGAGGAATGGCAGGCGCGCGTCGACCTCGCAGCGCTATACCGCCTCGTGGCCTCCTATGGCTGGGATGATCTGCTCTTCACCCATCTTTCCGCCCGCGTGCCAGGTCCGGAGCATCACTTCCTGCTCAACCCGTTCGGGATGATGTTCGAAGAAGTGACAGCATCATCGCTTGTGAAGGTCGACAAGGACGGCAACAAGGTGATGGACAGCCCGTATGACATCAACCCGGCTGGTTTTACCATTCACTCCGCTGTTCACATGGCGCGCGAAGACGCCAAATGCGTGATGCATCTGCATACGGATGATGGTGTAGCCGTCTCGTCTCAGGCTGCCGGCCTGATGCCAATCACCCAGCACGCCATGCAGTGCGGCGAGATCGCCTATCATGAGTATGAAGGCGTGGCGCTGGATCATGAGGAGCGTGACCGCATCGTCAAAGACCTAGGCGACAAGCAGTTCATGCTGCTTCGCAATCACGGCACGCTGACGGTTGGCCCTGACATTCCTGCAGCATTCCTCGCCATGTATTACCTCGAGCGTGCCTGCACCATGCAGATCCGTGCACTCGCCGGTGGTGTTGACGTCAACAACCCGCCACAGGGGACCCACGAGAAAGCCACGCATCAAAGTGAAGTGCTGTTTGACGGCTCCGCCAGCCCGCTGGTTTGGCCGCCGATGCTGCGCAAGCTTGACCGTCAGGACCCCAGCTATCGCACCTAGACTTTAGCGGGAAACGAGATTTTGAAGCCGGCTGCAACGTTTGTTCGTTGCAGCCGGTTTCTTTTTGAATTGACAATTTGTCAGGACCGGTGAGACTCGAACGATGACTAACGCAACAACAGTGGCCGACCTCGAGAGCGGGACCGATGACGGCGCAGGACGCAAGCCGCAGCAACGCGGCGATACGCGCGGGCGGTTGCTGGCAGCAGCCCAGGAGCTGTTCGTCAGCAAGGGCTTCCATGCGACGCGGCCACAGGACATCTCAAAGGCTGCAGGTGTCGGTCACGGCACGTTCTATCTGCATTTCAAGGACAAGCAGGCGTGCTTCCTCGCCTTTGCCGAAGCGGCCGCGGAATCGCTGGATGCCTATGTGGAGAGTCACGCGGGCGAAGAGCTGACCCCCTATGAGGCGATCCGCGAATCCATTCGCCTGACTTACGAGTTTTCGAGAGCCCATCCCGGCCTTCTGGCTGCGGCACTGACCGACATGAGCGTCATTGACGGCGGCGAGGGTGGGTCCATCCTCATGGGCCGCTGGGGCATCATGTGGGGCGAAATGCTGGCTGGCTGGAAGGCCGAAGGCAAAATTGCTCCGCATGTGGATGCCGGCTTCATTGGCTACGCGATCCCAGGGATCATTCGCCAGGCAGGTGAATACGCCGCCGGCAAGGAAACAACAGAACAAGAACCGCTCGATGCATTGATGGCCTTTCTCGCTGCCGGTCTCGGGCTTACAAAAAACGAGGAAACATAAGCAATGCCCATCAATGATCTGGCTGGCAAAACCGCCTTCATCACAGGCGGTGCCAGCGGCATCGGCCTGGCCATGGCAAAAAGCTTCGGCGCGCGCGGTGCCAATGTCATGCTGGCAGACATTGAAGAAGGCCCCCTCAAGGAGGCCATTGAGCTTCTGTCCAAAACCAACACACAGGTAGACGGTGTTCTGCTTGACGTATCCGACCGCGACGCCATGCGCGATGCGGCCAAAAAGACAGTTGAGCGCTTCGGCAAAGTTCACATCGTTTGCAACAATGCAGGCATTGGTGCGGGCGGCCCCATGGAAGAGGTGACGCCATCGGATTGGGAATGGTCGATCGACGTCAACCTCAAGGGTGTTGTCTGGGGCATTGAAGCCTTCGTACCGCTCATCAAGGAACACGGTGAAGGCGGTCACGTGGTCAACACGGCCTCCATGGCTGGCATTGTGCCGATCCCCGGTTTTGGTCCGTACACCGCAACTAAATACGCAGTTGTGGGAATGTCTGAAGATCTCAGCATGGAACTTGAGCCGTTCGGCATCGGTGTGTCGGTTCTGTGTCCGGGATTTGTGGCCACACAGATCGGCAATTCACGGCGCACGCGCTCTGAGAAATATGGCGAAGAGGGTGAGCCCGATCAGGATGCGATTGCGCAGGCCGGCGATGCGGTGGCTGCGGGTATCCCGGCTGAAGCAGTCGGTGAGCGGGTCGTCGAATGCATTCTCGAAAACCGCCTCTATGCGTTCACCCATCCCGAGTTCAAGGACAGCGCTGCCGCCCGGTTTGAGCGGATGGCGGATGATTTCGACTCCATTGGCGACAGTGAAGCGATCAAGAATGTCGATCCGGAGATCAAGGAACGCCAATTGGCCGCATCTGCAGCCATCCAGGAATCGCTGAATTAGGCGGGTTTTGGGCCGAAGTGAACAAAAGTCTTGCAGACGTCCGTAAGGAATACCACCTTACTTACATAATTGTCGGGAGGAGCAGCCGCCATGGAAACCGTGTCCAAGAGCGAAGCACCAGAAATCAAAGATAGCGCTTGGTATCAGCCGCGCGCTGCCATGCATGCCATTCGTGAGCTGATGCAGAACCCGGAAGACACCGCGCAGGTGTTCCGGATCATCAAAGCCATGAGCGGACCGTCGCGGGCAAAGTCGTTCAAGCGTTTCTGCAAGACATCCGTTGGCCGTCGTGTTCTGGCAAACCGCGAGAGCCTTGCAGACCGGCTCAATGATCGTGATGCCCTGCGTGCGATGCCTGAGGGATCCCTTGGTCGGGAATACCTTGCCTTCGTCGAGCGCGAAAACCTGTCGGCTGATGGTCTGGCGGATGCCAGCGAAGAAGGCGGTCGCTACTTCCACACGGCGGACCAGGAGCTCTACAGCAACCGGACCCGCGACATGCACGACCTTTGGCATGTCACCACCGGCTATGGCCGCGACGGCCTTGGCGAACTGTCGCTGCTGGCTTTCTCCTACGCGCAGCTTGGCAATATCGGCATCGCGATGATCATTTATTTCGGCGCGCGCGGTGGCGTGCGAGAATCCGGTGACAAGCGCATCTGGAAAGCCATCTGGGAAGGCTACCGGCACGGCCGCCGGGCCACATGGTGGGCCGGGGAAGACTGGGAAGGTCTGTTGTCGGCGCCGCTCGACAATGTGCGCAAGCAGCTTGGTGTCACCAAGCCAGAGACCTATCGTGAAGTGTTCCGGGATCATCTTGCGGCGGCCCAACAGGCTGAGGCCGCTGCCGCCTAGATACGGTTTCATCGCTACACATTGAAAAGCCTGCCTGATGATTCAAATCAGGCAGGCTTTTCCTTTTTGCGGTCGCGCATTCTCGCAGTCACAGGCGACGTTGTGGATTAGTTGGCTGACCCGATCAGGATGATGTGCACCGTGCGCGGACCATGGGCGCCCATGACCAGCGTTGCCTCGATGTCGCCTGTCCGGGAGGGCCCACCGATGAGATTGACGGCGCGGGCCACGCCCTGATTGTCCTTGGCCTCTCGTGCCAGACGCCACACGTCTTCGTAGCCACCGGCAATTTCATCTACCCTGAGCACAAATATGTGCCTGTCCGGGAGAAGGCCCAGGCTGACCGGATATTTTGCCCCGGACGTAACCGCCACAGCGCCCGTCTCGGCCACGCCGGCAATCGCGCGGGTAACCGACGTGGTGCCATCAAGGGCCTGGGCACTGGTTTCGACAGAAACAGTCAATCCGGCTTCCAGCCAACTGAGGGAGGACAGGTCTTCGTCCATTGGCAGCATGACCTGCAACGGACTGTCCTGTTCAGTCAGATAGGCTGTGACTTTTGCTGGAACGTCCTCAAATGACGGGCAGTCCGCAACAGTGCAGCCAAGTTCGATGGCCTTGGTGATGAAGAGGTCGCGGGCGTCCGCCGCGGCCGGTTTGCCCATGGCGGGCACCAGTTGGGGCGGTGGCGTTTCCAGCCGTGTTTTTGCTGCGGTAGGGGAGGCGTTGCCGCGTTTCGTGTCAGCCGCCTTGATCTTGGCGAAGATCGCGCTTCTTGCGTCACTCATCGGCGGCGGCCCTCCTTGTACTGACTAAGGAATGTGGGCTCTGAAGGGACGGCAAGGTCCCGCGACTGTGTCCAGCCCTGTCCAATGAAAGGCAACCATGTGGCCAGACGCCTGCCGCCCCGGCCTTTGGAGATCAGGCGCAGTCCTATGCCGGCCAGATTGGTGGCGGCGCGGTAGAGCGAGGGGCGTTTGCCCAGCCACGCCCACATGCCAAGGCCCCAGCGTTGACCGGAGGGGGTGAGATGCGCCTCAAATTCCTTCTCGCGCCAATGGCGCATCATGGAGGGGAGGGGAATGCGCACCGGGCATACTTCCTCGCATTTGCCACAAAAGCTGGAGGCATTGGGCAGTTTGGCTGCACTGGAAACGCTGGCCAGGGCTGGTGTCCATACGGCCCCCATGGGGCCGGAATAGACGGAGCCATAGGTCTGTCCGCCAACGGTTGAGAAGACCGGGCAGGAGTTGAGGCAGGCGCCGCAGCGGATACAGCGGAGCATCTCTTCCACTGGTGTGCCGAGCATGTCCGTGCGGCCATTGTCGACCAGCACGATGTCAAAGCTCTCCGGCCCGTCTGCATCGCGGGCGCGGCGGGGACCTGAATACAGGGACACATAGTTGGATGTATCTTGCCCCGTGGCGGAGCGTGCGAGAATGCGCAGGAACACAGACAAGTCATCAAGGGTCGGCACGATCTTCTCGATGCCTGTCACGACGATGTGCCGTTTGGGCAGGGTCGCCGTCAGGTCCGCGTTGCCTTCGTTGGTCACAAGAACGATCTGGCCGGTTTCCGCTACCAGGAAGTTGGCACCGGTGATGCCCACATCGGCATTCTTGAAACGCTCGCGGAGTACGATGCGGGCTTCTTCCACCAGCTTGACTTTGTCTTCCACCCTTTCCGTGCGGCCGTGCTTTTTGTGGGCTTCATAGAAAGTGTCAGACACCTGGCCCGCGTTGAGATGCAGTGCCGGTCCCACAATGTGGAACGGTTTTTCATTGCGCAGCTGGATTATGTACTCACCCAGATCCGTTTCAACGACGTTGTAGCCCTTGCCGATGAGGTGATCATTGAGCTCCAGCTCTTCTGTCACCATGGATTTGGACTTGATGATGTCCTTGGCGCCGACTTCTTCGCACAGCCGCTCAACTATCGCGTTTGCTTCCTCGGCGGTGCGGGCCCAGTGAATGCGACCCCCGGCTTCTTCCACCCGGGCCTCAAAGGCATCGAGATAGGTGCCCAAGTTCTCAAGCACGTTGGTCTTGATGTCCCGCGCTGAATCGCGAAGGCCCTCAAACTCGGGAAGTTCCGCCGCCTTCGCATCCCGCATCAGCGGGAATATCTTGCCGAAGACAAACAGGCCCATCTGCAGTTGATCATCCGCAATCGCGGCGCGGGCTTTTTCGTCAAAATCCTTGGAGGTGACATGCATCAGGAGGGGTCCTCCGTATCAAGGCCCGCAAGTACTTCCGCCACGTGGTAGGCGCGGGTGCGTTCGCCACGTCTGGAGAGGGCGCCCTCCATGTTCAGCAGGCAGCCCACGTCGCCGGTCACGATGGCGTCGGCTTCGGTTTTGACAATCTCGTCAGATTTTTTGCGCACCATCTCGCCGGACACGTCCGGGTATTTGACGCAGAAGAGCCCGCCGAACCCGCAGCAGACTTCCGCGTCTTCCATTTCCTTGACCTCAAGCCCTTCAATGCTCGACAGCAAGGCGCGCGGCTGTTGTTTGATCTTGAGTTCACGCAGGCCTGAGCAGGCATCGTGGTATGTGACGGTGGTGGTGTTCTGGCCTTCGATGGATGTCAGCCCGGCCACGTCGGTCAGGAATGAGACCAGCTCATATGTTTTGGCTGCGATGGCATCAATGTCGGCTTTCTCCGGGTCGGTGTCATCAAACAGCTGCGGGTAGTGGACCTTGGCCATGGCAGCGCAGGACCCTGACGGGACGACCACATAGTCAAAGTCTCTGAACTGGCGGATGAAGCCTCTGGCGAAATCTCGGGCACTTTCCCGGTCGCCTGAATTGTAGTTGGGCTGGCCGCAGCAGGTCTGGTCCCCGGGTACGCTGACGTCAAAGCCCGCGTCCTCAAGAAGCTTGAGCGAGGCAAAGCCCACACTTGGGCGCATGGTATTGACAAGACAGGTTGCAAAGAGGCCTATCCTCTTTCCGTTGGTCGACGAGTTTTCGGTCATCCAGGATGTTCCCATGAGGCATTTTTGCCATTAGACCGCGCTTGGCCGCTAAAGCGCAATTGCCATTCGCAGTCCAAACGGGACCATGTTCCCGGGTTTCAGGATTTCCCACCGTGAAAAATACGTTTCTGCCCGTCTCAGTGCTGCTGTTCACGACCCTGCTTATGTATATGGGGGCGGGGCAGCAGGGCATTCTTGTGCCGGTGAGAGCGGGACTGGAAGGCTTTTCGCCGCTGACAATCGGCCTGTTTGGCACTGCCTATGCGGTGGGCTTCATTGCCGGGTGCTACCTGATACCTGTTTCTCTGCGCAGAGTGGGGCATATCAGGACATATGGGGTGGTGGCGTCCATTGCGGCTGTCGGCATTCTGCTGCACGGATTGCTGGTTTACGCGGAGGTTTGGTTCGTCCTGCGATTCGCGGCGGGATTCTCGATCGCAGGCGCGGCCATGATTATTGAAAGCTGGCTCAATTCGCGTGTCAGCAATGAGACCCGGGGCAGCGTTTTTTCGGTTTACATGATCGTGTATCTGTTCGCGGTGACAAGCGGCCAGATGTCATTGGTGGCGTTTGATCCAATGATGCTCAACATGTTTGCGGTCTCTGCCATCCTGTTCACTCTGGCCTTGATCCCAACCTCGCTCACCAAAATACCAGCGCCGGAGGTCCCTGCGCGTGTTGAGCTCAACCTGAAGCACCTTTTCAATCTGTCTCCTGTTGGTGCGGCCGGAGCCTTTATGGTGGGCATGGCCAATGGCAGCTTCGGGACGCTTGGGCCCGTCTATGCCCAGGAAACCGGGTTTGATACATCCGGGGTCGCGCTGTTCATGAGCCTTGCTCTTGTCGCCGGGGCCTTGGCCCAGTGGCCGTTTGGCAAACTTTCGGATCAGATTGACCGCCGTATTGTGATTGGCAGCGTTGGGGCCTTGGGATCAGTTGCCGGTCTGGCGATTGTTTTTTTCGGTGCGCCCGGCGTCATAACCCTGGGGCTTGTTTCGCTCTTTGGCGTTGCTGCGTTTTCGCTCTATGGGCTTTCTGTGGCCCATGCGAACGACCATGCGCAATCCTCGGACTTTATAATGGTCTCCGGCGGCTTGCTGGTCCTGTTTGGTGTGGGGGCGGCCGTTGGTCCGTTGGTGTCAGCGGTCTTGTCCATGGTCATGACGTCGTCTGGTGTCTTCGCCTTCACTGCCGCCATGCACGGCGCACTCGCAGCCTTTGCCTTTTACAGGATGAGCCAGCGCGATGCGGTGCCCGACGCAGACAAGGACGACTTCGTGGGATTTGCACGACCGACGTCACCAGAAGCTGCCGTGCTGGACCCGCGTGGTGAGAAAAAAGACGAGGCAGAAGATACCGCGAAACCGGTCTAACGTCTTTTGGCCGTCAGGCTGAGCAGTGCGGGCAGAACAAAGACCGTTGCAATCAACAGGTAGAGCATGGCGATGGTCAGCAATATGCCCATGCTTGCTGTCCCGGCATGTACCGATACGCTCAGCGCGCCGAAGGCACCGATGGTTGTCAGTGTGCTGAGGACGATGGCTCGTGGAGTTGACGACTTCAAAAGGCGCTCCAGCGAGCCATCCTTGCGATAGCGCATCAACACGTGGATGCCATTGTCCACACCCAGCCCCATGATCAGGGGCAGGACGATGATGTTGGCCTGGTTGAAAGGCATGTCGATGAGGACGCCGGTTGCGGCGGTGGCTACTGCCGCAAGCAGGAGGGGCATGAGGATCAGCGCCGTATCCTTGAAGCTTCCAGTGGCCATCAAAACGACCAGGGTCACCGCACACAGAGCAATGACCAGTGCTGTCACGAATGCGTTGACGACAATGTCGCCAACGGTTGCCTCGACAACGGCGCGGCCGGTGCTGTCGGGAAACAGAGATTTCACGTCACCCACAAAGGCGCGGAGGTCTTCCGTCCGGGTCACATCACCTTTCGGCAAGCCGATCACCAACGCCTGGCCGTCTGCGGACAGATATCGCCCCTTTACGGGGGCAGGGACTTGATCGAGCGACGTTACAGGTTCCGCATTGAAGATGTCGGTCAGCCGGGTGAGGTCGCGGGTCAACTGTTCTGCGAGAGCCGTGTTCAGGTCTTCCAGTTGAGTCGGTTTGAGTGCTGCAAGTGCCGTTGTCAGGCCGTCCAGTGTAGCTCGTGCGTCCTCATGTAAGTCATCGGGTAACTGGAACGATAGATCATCCGGCACGGCAGCAACTGGCCCATTGATCCTGCTGAAGAGTGGGAAGAACAGGAATGCCGTGTCCTCTATCAGACCAAGCTTCTCATCCTGATCCGCGGGTATGAGGCTGTCAGCGGTTCGTACACTTCCGATCGTCGGCAGCGTATTGAGTGCTGTGACCGTGTCTTTGGACGCCTCAAGAGATGGTGCAATCACATAGGCCGCATAGTCGGTGGCCAATCCGCGTTCCTGCAGATCGGCAAGCGCGAGAATAGGCTCGGACTGACTGTTCTTGAGGGCAAGGGTTGAAAAATCAAACCGGACATTGGTGGCGATTGCCGCAGCAGCGATGCCGCAGACGACGGCCGCCAGCGTAATACCGCGTGCGTGGGTCTGGCTCATCGCAAACACCCGGTTGGTCACTCTGGCAAAGCTTCCACCAGCATTGCGATGGGCAGGAATGCCGAATTTGCCAAGGCTGGCAGGAATGACTGTTAGGGCGGCAATGAATGCCAGGGCCATTCCGCCACCGGCAATGACGCCGAGATCCGCAAACCCTTTGTAGTCGGTTGGCAGAAATGACAGGAAGCCGATGGCGGACGTGACAGCACCCAGTGCGATGGCGGGTCCGACATCGCGTGCGGAAGTGATAAGGGCCGGGCGGGTGGCTATCCCCTTTTCCACGTCTTCCTGGGCGCGCAGCGCATAGTGGATGGCGAAGTCGATCCCCAGGCCAACAAAAAGCACCGCAAAGCTGGCCGATAGCAGGTTGACCTCACCGACACTGAACATGGCCCAGGCCATGGACCAGACACCGCCGACGGCCAGCGTCAGAACCATCACGCTCACAATGCGACCCGATCGGACACCCAGGCCCAGAACCACCGCCAGCATTACCAGCGACAGGGCGCCGGCGATCCCAAGGCTCTCGCGGACCTGTGAGAGTTCATCGACAGACAAGGGGATGTTGCCTGTCAGTCTGATGGTGAAGCCGTTCTCAGCTGTGAGGCCAAGGTCAGCCGCGGTTGCACGGATCACGTCCAGCTTGGCACGCGGGGATAGAAAGTCGCCTGTGTCTTCGCGGATCTGAATTGAAATCAGCTCGATAGCTGATTGCGCATCGTTGCTGCCCAGGCTGCCGAGATTGAATCTGAGAGGCGGGGCCTCATCGTCTGCAACGGTGTTTGCGACGCGGGTCAAATCGTCGGCCAGGGCCGTCAAAGCGGGATTCAGCCGTCCGGTTTCATCAACCTGCGTTAATCCCTGACGCAGCAAGCTCAGAGTTCCAGCCAGCCCTTTTTCATTTGCGACAATGGCAATGCCGGGCTGGGCCTGTACCAACGCATCCAGCTGTAATGTGAGGTCTTCGGTGTCGAGGTACAAAAGCCCGTTCTGTTTGAAGAAGGGCATGGCGGCTGTGGTGAATATGGATCGAAAGAGGTCCTCGCGCGCTTCCAGAGCCTCGGCCAGGTCGGCTGCCCCGTTGGCGGCTGCGGAGCGTGAGGCTGATTCCACCACGACGAGCGTTGTGCGGCGGTAGGTCGGGAACGCGTCTCGAAACCGGTCAAACCGTTGTTGAAACTCTGAATTTGGTGCGATGAGCGAGGATTGGTCGGTATTCACACGAAATTGAGTGGTCGCGTAGAATCCTGTCGCAAATGTACCAAGCATAAGCACTAAAAGGGTAAAAACCGGGAAGCGGGTTATGCTGGTGGCGAGAGTCGCTAGAATTTGGGGCATTCAGCTATGGTGCATCTTTGATGGTGATCATACATGGCGGGTTCAAACCGGCGTGGCTTCGTTGAGCCGCCAAGTGCTGGTAGCACAATGCGATGAAACAGGACGATTCTATGACAGCTTTTGCGACAATGCAGCAGCAGATGAGAGATCAAACCAGGCTAATCCTTACCGCTTTGACGTTGCTCTTTTTTGGCATGAGCTCCGGCGCCGCGATTGCGCAGGATGAAACCGCACTTTCTGGTGCCAACGCAGTGGCGCTGGTTGAAAAGCTGCATGAGGGGCTCGAGCACCTCATGACAAACGCGCAGACATTAGGTGCCGAAGGTGCATCGGATTACATCGCAGCCGTTGTGGATGACACCTATAACCTTCCGGCGCTGACCGCTCAGTCCGTGGGGCCTTCCGCATTTCGGGGATACGGCTCTGAAGAGAAGGCCGTCGTTGTTGCAGCCTATCGTGCATTCGTCGTCTCCAACTATCTAAGTCGGTTTGGAAAGCCATTGCCGATCAGCTTCGAGACTGTGGGACACTCAGAAGGGCCGCGAGGATCAACCATTGTGGAAACACAGCTTGTTCGACAATCCGGTGATCCCGTTCAACTGGTCTATGTGGTTGCGGCGTCCAAAGACGGGAGGTCGGGCATTGCGGATGTCCAGTATAATGGGGTGAGCGAAGCGGCACGCCGACGCTCGGAATTGTCCTCGCTGGCCAGACAGGGGGCTAATGTCCTGGCGGATGCTCTCACCAAGAAAGCCGCACAAATAGCGGCTGATGCGGAATAGCAATGCACCCTCTCAATGGCAGCAATTACGGGACGCTGGCGTCAGTGCTCGCGAACAGCGGCGGTGTGCCGTTGAAATCCATGCCCCATGTGGTTGGATTGCTGGGAGCTGTGATCGGGCGTGCGCCGATTTCAGCCGTCGAGAAGATTTATACAAATGCGCAGCTGAAGTCTTCGGGTGACATGCCACCCCCGGTTTTTATTGTCGGGCATTGGCGCAGCGGCACGACACACCTGTACAATCTCATGGTGCAGGACGATTTCGGGTTTGTGCCGCCGGTTGCCACAGGCCTACCCTGGGACATGTTGTTGCTTGGTCGTTTGTTGAAGCCTGTCATCGACAGGGCACTGCCCGAAACCCGGTATATCGACAACATTCCGGTTCGGCCGGACTCGCCGCAGGAAGATGAAATTGCCTTGGCGAATATGTCGCCGCTGTCATTTTACCACGGCATCTATTTCCCCAAGGCGTTCGACCATCATGTGTCCCGTGGACTGTTTTTTGATGGGTGCGCTCAAAGCGAAGTGGAGGAGTGGCAGGACACGTTCACTTACTTCATGCGCAAGCTCTGGCTTCAGCAGGATCGCAAGCGACTTTTGATCAAGAACCCGGTCTACACCAGTCGGGTTAAAATGCTGCACAGGCTCTATCCGGATGCTCTGTTTATCCATATTCGGCGCAATCCGTATGAGGTTTTTGAGAGCATGCGGAACTTCTACGCCAAGCTTTTCAAGCAGCTGGCGCTGCAACCCTATGATCATGTGGATATTGATGAGGCTGTTCTGTCAGTATACGAACGCATCATGGGGTTGATTGAGGCGCAATGGCCTTCAATTCCCGAAGCGCAGCGAGTCGAGATTGCCTATGAGAACCTGGATGAAAACCCGATCGAAGAACTTGAGCGCGTCTATGCAACGCTCGGGCTTCCCGGGTTCAATTTCGTTCGTCCGCGATTTGAAGCCTATTTGCGGTCTGTCGCCGGGTTTGAGAAAAACCGGTTCGACTACTCGGACAAATCTGCCGCTCTGGTGGAAGGCCGACTGGGCGCCTTCGTCGAGCAGGGTGGGTATAAGCGCCCGGGCCGTTAGAGACCGCGGGACGTTCACTTGCTGATGATGATGCGCAAACTTTATGACTCTCTGGTCTGTCTGGCGCATTCCTCAAAGGACGCGCACCGAGCGGCTCTTTGTTTTCTTGTGGTTATGCTGACGGCTGCGCCCGCCAATTCCCAGAATTTTCCGGTTTCTGACTATATATGCCGCCCTGTTTCAGTGGTTGATGAAGCAGGCCAAGCCGTCTTTGGAATTGAAGACATGGCACATGATGTCCGCAATGGTCGGCTCATTCTCAGCGCGTATGATCGTTTTGCCGCCATGCGTGCAATGGAAAACGGGGCAGAGCCTCCCGGCGGCGGCCTTTATGCCGTCGATGTTGACCTGTTGACGTGGCGACGTGATGAAGAGGGTTCTGTGCCGGTTAGTACGCTTGATATACGCGTGCCCGGTGACCTGCTGCTTCATCCACACGGTATTGGGCTGTTTGATGATGGTGAAGCATCACGGCTTGCGGTGGTCAATCGACTGACCGACATGCACGATGCGTCAGCCGCCGACTTGTTGTTATTTGATGTTGATGGTCAGTCTCTTGCCATGGTTGGGCGCGGCAGTGGCGATCTATTTTGCAGAGCCAATGATGTTGCGTTGCTGGATGCATCAACGGCTGTTTTTACCTACGACCAAAGCCGGTGTGGCGCATGGGGCGTTTGGGCGGAGCGGGTCTTCCAGCCACGCAGTTCCGGCCTTCGGCTATCGAGGTTTGATGGCGGGAATGCGGATGCCGAGCCTGTGCTTGATGATATCGCGTTTGCAAATGGCGTCGTAATTTCGCCTGATGGTGCCTCGCTCCTGATGACTGCGTCCAGAGACCAGGCACTTCGAGTGTTCGACAAGCAGGCTCTGCTTGATGGCAACACGGATCCGAAGGTAGTCGTGTCCTTTGAGGGTGGTCCCGACAATGTCAGCATCGCGCCCGATGGAAGCAGCGTGACAGCAGTTCATCCGGACCCTTTTGCGTTGTTCCTGCACATCAACGGGTGGGGTGATCTGCCTGAGAGCAGCGTTGTCATTTCATCGGCTGACGGCGCATCACAACAGACAATTGTCGGTCCGCCAGGGACCATGCCGGGGGCGGCAACGTCAGCTGTGATGCTGGGTGATCAGATCATAGTGTCTTCAGCATGGGACGCCGGGTTGGGCATTTGCAGCCCGCATCAACCGGCCCGCACGGCGGTTCAGCAATGACAGCCAACCTCACGCTGGTAACAGGCGGCGCCGGTTTTCTTGGCCGCCATGTGGTTGATTGCCTGCTGGCAATCGGCTGTTCGGTTCGGGTGCTTGATAGGCAGCCAGACGATAGGCAATCCGGTGCCGAGTGGGTTTTGGGATCCGTCACGGATGAGCAGACCGTGGCTGCTGCGTGCACCGGTGTCTCCCGGATCATCCATCTGGCAGCAATCCCGCACTTGTGGTCACCGGATATGCGAGATTTTGCCCGGGTCAATCATACCGGCACGCAGATGCTGCTTGATGCAGCCAAAGTGCAGAATGTGTCCGCATTCGTCCATGTGTCTTCGCTAACGACGCGGGTTGCCGGGGCAAGCGGGGCAGTGCCACGAAGTGTCACGGAAGCAGACCTGCCTCGAGTGGATGACATGCTTGGTGCGTATCCGCGCTCCAAGTGGTTGGCTGAAGCGGCGGCCCGGCAGGCCTATGATGATGGACTGCCTGTGCGCATCGCCATTCCCACCATGCCCCTTGGTCCTGGGGATGTTGGTCTCACGCCGCCAAGCCGGATGGTGCTGGATTTTGTGTCGGGGCGAACGCCGGCCTATCTGGAAACCTGGATGAACATTGCAGATGCACGCGACATGGCGGCGAGCATTGTGGCAATGCTCGATATCGATGTTCCCCGCCACGGCCTGTTCGTGGGCGGTGAGAACCTGCTGCTGTCAGATCTGTTGCACCGTGTTGAGGCCCTAAGCGGCGTTTCCATGCCCAAGAGCACAGTGCCCGGATTTGTTGCGCAAGCCTTTGCGTATGCGGACGAATTCGTGGCAACCCGGATAACCGGAAAGCCGCCCAAGGCCCCGTTGACGGGCGTCAAACTTGCCCGCCGTCCGATACAGTTTGATATGCAGGCGGCGCGGAAAGTTCTGCCACCAGCGCGTTATAGCCTGGATGACACGCTGAATGACCTACTCAATTGGTTTGAAACCGAAGGTCTGTGGAGCGGCCGCAAGAGCTGACATTGCAGGGGCGTTATGTGGCCGGGTAACTGCGGCCCTTCCAGCGCGCGCCGGACCCGCGAGCATGACGTATGGCCGACGCTGCCGTCGCACCTGCATAGATGATGGCAGCTGCGGGCAGGGACAGGGCCCATAGGGGCGATAATCCGTACATGCGAACTGTCGGCCAGTAGGTGCGCGCCATAAGGGCAAGGGTTGCAAGACTGATGGCGCCAACCGTCCCTCCGGCGTCACCGAATATCCAGGACAAGAGGCCCCACACCGGCACCAGGAATGTCAGGACCAGGCCAATCAGTGCACCTGCGAGCATCAGCCAGCTATACCGCAATTGGGTGAAGGCGGTTCTGGCAACCATGTTCCAGATGCTTTCCATGGTGCGGTTGTCTCTGCGCGAATGCACCTCGTGGGTGAGGGCGGTCAATGTATCCTGCGCAGGTCGTGCCCGCTTCAGGGCCTTTGCAAGGGCACAATCATCAATGATGTCACTTTTGATGGAGGCCAATCCGCCGGCCGCTTCCAGGGCATCCCGGCGTACAAGAAAGCACCCACCCGCTGCAGCCGCCAGACTGTCGTAGCGGGTATTGGCCTTTGCGAAGGGATAGATCAGCTGGAAGAAATAGATGAAGGCAGGAACCAGCAGCTGCCCCCATAGACCACGGGCATCGAGACGGGCCATGAGGGAAACAAAGGTATATGAGTGAGCGTCGGCAGTGCGCACCATCTTGTCGAGCACATGGGGTGCGTACTCAATGTCGGCATCCGTCAGCAGGATGTAGTCGGGCAACTCTGACCCGGCACAGGCCGCTTCGACGCCCTGCGACATGGCCCAGACCTTGCCGCTCCAGCCTTCAGGCAGGTCAGTACCATTGATGACTTCAATTGCAATTTTTTCTGTGGATGCGGCACGAGCAATGCCTCCCGTTCCATCGCTACTTTGATCGTCGACCACGACGATCTTCAGAGTGCCGGAGAAGGATTGCGAGGTAAGTGACGCGAGGGTGGTGGCAATTGTGTCAGCTTCGTCCCGGGCGGGAATAACCACTGCAACGGACGAGTTGACCGGGTCCGGAGTGGATGGTTCGGGCTTTAACCATATGTCGGCCTTCCAGAATCCCGCCCTCATCCATGTGAGATAAATCCAGGCAAGAAGTGCCAGTGCTGTGAGGGCGCTGAGTTCTAAGGTGGCGAGGTCGATCAGGAAGTTCATTGGGACCGGGTCTTGGATTTGGCTGGTGGGACACAAACATACAGGTAACACAGGCTTTTGGGCTGTTCACGCCTGCGTTTCTTGCCGCCGAATGTGGGACGCGATAGCGTGCGCCCACAACCGAATCCAGTCGCCCGGATCGGGCAGAACAAAGGCACCTTTCCACCTCATGGATATCCAAGATGCCAGCGCGGCTAAATCCGCCAGCAGCCTCCATGCGTCAGGGGCTGAAACCCCGTCAGGGAAGGGTGCCGGGGATGAGAATTTTCCCGTTGGATCGGTCCTGCTCCCCGCGCATCTCAGGCCGGTGATTGCCAGCTTTTACGGGTTCGCCCGAGCTGCGGATGACATTTCAGACAATCCAAGCCTTTCGCCATCTGAAAAGTTGGAGCGTCTTGATGTCATGGATCAGAGCCTGCTCCATGCTGACAACACCACACGTGGGGGTGAATTGGCTCGCATGCTCGCTGAGCAGGGCCATGACGTGCGCCATCCCCGTGCGCTTTTGAATGCATTTCGTCAGGACGCTGAGAAGGGTCGTTACGCTTCGCTTGAGGAGCTGCACGGGTACTGTCGGATGTCAGCGGATCCGGTGGGGCGGTTTCTTGTGGACCTGCATGAGGGAAGCCCAGACGCGGGCGCAAAAATCTATCCGTACTCAGATGGGTTGTGCACTGCACTTCAGCTGGTGAACCATCTGCAAGATTGCGGGAAAGACTTCATGACGATGGATCGGTGCTATCTGCCGGATGCCTGGCTCGCCGCCGCCGGCGCAAGCCATTCGGATCTGTATGGCAAGGAGCTCACACCGGGACTGCGCGCAGTTATTGATCGGGTGCTTGATGATACGGATGCACAGCTTGCCCTGGCCGCGCACCTTCCTCGGGCCCTGACCTCGCGCAGATTGGCGATGGAGTCTGAAATCATTATTCGACTTGCCCGTCGGCTGGCGCAGCGTCTTCGGGTCGGTGACCCGCTTGCCACGCGCGTGAAGCTTACCAAACTCGATTTCCTCGTTGCGGGTATTACCGGCGCTGTGAGCGGTTTCTTCTTTGGCGGCAAGGGCCGGCTGCCCGACGGTGAATCCACATGACGGATCATGTTGTCCAGAGGATGCCTGAGACGTCTGTTCTTGGAACCGCAGGCATTGGCATGGCGGCTGAGGATGCGGCCCGGCACGCAGCGGAAATCGTCAAGCGGTCGGGCACGTCCTTTGCCGCGGGAATGCGCATCCTGTCGCGTGAGCGACGTGAAGCGATGTACGCGATTTACGCCTTTGCCCGTGAAGTGGACGACGTGGCGGACGAGGGGGGGACCTACGACGAGCGGATGATCGGTCTTGCTGCCTGGCGCGACGAGATTGCACGTTGCTATGAATCGACGCCGCAAACACCGGTGGGTGTGGCCCTGGTTCCCGCTATCCGCCGCTTTGACCTCGACCGTCACGAGTTCGAAATGCTGGTTGAAGGCATGGTGATGGACGTTGAGGGGCCGCTTGTTGCTCCAAGTCATGACCGCCTCATGGCCTATTGCCGCCGTGTTGCCGGTGCGGTCGGCCTGCTGTCCATGCCCGTGTTCGGCGCTGGCCGGGGGGATATCGAGGATCGGTTCGCCATCGCACTTGCAAATGCTCTGCAGCTCACGAACATCCTTCGCGATGTGGAGGAAGATGCCGAAATGGGCCGGGTTTACCTCCCATCGGAGCTTCTCGACGAATGTGGCATTTCCACCCGTGACCCCCATGAAATTGCCGGTCATGACGCGGTTCAGGACGTGGCGCGACGTCTGGGGCGTGAGGCGAGGGGCTGGTTCGGTGAAACTCAGGCGCTTTTGACGCACCTCAATTGGCGTGAGGTGCGCCCGGCGCTATTGATGATGGGTGTCTATGAGCGCTATTTGCGGGTGATGGAAGAACGTGATTTTGCAATGGGTGAACCGGTCAAGCTGGGCAAGGCAGCCAAGCTTGGTATCGCCCTTCGGTATCTCCTCCTGCCGCCGCGTCGCGGTGCCGTGAAGGGAAGCTGACTTAATGCCCACAGTTCACATCATCGGTGCCGGACTTGCCGGATTGTCCGCGGCCGTCCGGCTTGAAGGCGCAGGCGTACCCGTGCAGGTGTATGAATCTGCAGGCCATGCAGGTGGGAGGTGCCGGTCCTATTACGACAAGACCCTCGATCACGTCATTGATAACGGCAATCATCTTGTCCTGAGCGGCAACAAATCCGCTTTGGCCTATCTGGATGCGATCGGGTCCAGTGACGCAATGTCCAGCCCTGACAAAGCTGCTTTCCCGTTTATTGATGCCAAGACGCGTGAGCGGTGGACGCTGAAGCCCAACTGGGGACCAATTCCTTGGTGGGTTGCCTCAGCAAACCGACGCGTGCCTGACACTCGCCTGTTCAATTACTTTTCAGGCCTGAAGCTGCCTTTTGCAAAGCCACATCAAACAGTTGCAGACCTGTTGCCGACACGTGGCACGCTCTTCCAGCGTTTCTGGGAGCCCATGGTGGTGGCTGTCTTGAACACGCTGCCGGAAAAAGGGTCCGCAAAACTGTTGTGGCCGGTGATGCGTGAGACCTTTTTGAAGGGTGAGCAGGCGTGCCGTCCTCTGACGGCCAAGAAGGGCCTCGGCTCGGCGTTCATTGACCCGGCGGTGCGGATGCTCGGGCGGACCAACCGCCCGGTTCAGTTCAACACCCGGCTTCGCTCCTTTGAACATGAAGATGGACGCATCACCTCATTGTCCTTTGGGGACAAGACGGTGACCGTGCATCCACATGATGCGGTCATTCTTGCCGTGCCGCCGCAGCGCGCGAAAGCTGTGGTGCCGGGTATCGAGGTGCCGGGCGAAGGCGAGACAATCATCAATGTGCATTTCAAGCTCAAGCGTCCGGCGCCACGACCAGACGGTGTCGGCGTTATTGGTTTGATCAATGCCCATGCCCACTGGGCCTTTGTGCGCGGGCATATCGTCAGCCTGACGGTCTCGGCGGCCGGGGATCTGGTGGATCGTCCCAATGATGAGCTTCTGCCGCTGTTCTGGGAAGAAACCCGTTTTGCACTTGGTCTGATTGATCGTGACTATGTTGCGGGCAAGATCATCAAGGAAAAGCGGGCGACGTTTGATCAATCACCTGAAAGTGTGGCGCGCCGCCCGGGCACCAAAACCGCGTTTGAAAACCTGCTTTTGGCAGGGGATTGGGTCGATACCGGGCTGCCAGCCACCATTGAAGGTGCCATCCGGTCCGGCGGAATGGCAGCGGATGTCGCCCTTTCCCGCATGGATGCGGACTAGGCCGTGAGGCCGTGCTTGCCGCAGCAAGCGCTGGCGCTCTATTATCGCGCTGCACAATTTTTTCAGACTAACTCTTGGATTGGGTACCAGCAGTGACTGTTGTTGAATTTGGTCCGTCATCTGACACCGATGGCGCAGCGGAGCGGCTGGCCCGCGAGGAGCTCATCAAGACGCAGGCTGACCAGTTGCTGGAAATGCAGCGTGACGATGGCCACATCGTTTTCGAGCTCGAGGCTGACTCAACCATTCCGTCCGAATACGTCCTGCTTCAGCATTTTCTTGACGAGGTTGATCCCGCCAAGGAAGCGAAGATTGCCAATTATCTCAAGCGTATTCAGAACGAAGACGGCAGCTGGCCGCTCTTTCAGGATGGGGACGGGGATATTTCCGCGACCATCAAGTCCTATTGGGCATTGAAGTTGACCGGCGAGGACATCGATGCGCCGCACATGGCAAAGGCCCGTGAGTGGGTGCTGTCGCGTGGCGGGGCGTCCAAAGCCAACGTGTTCACGCGCATCATGCTGGCCCTGTTTGCCCAAATCCCCTGGCGTGGGGTGCCGGTCATTCCTGTTGAAGTGATGCTGCTGCCAAAGTGGTTTCCCTTCCACATGTCGAAGATTGCCTATTGGTCCCGCACGGTGATCGCACCGTTGCTGATCCTGTGCTCGCTCAAGGCCGAGGCGCGCAATCCCACGGGCATCAACATCCACGAACTGTTTGTAACGCCGCCTGAGGACGAGAAGGTCTACAACATCAACCCGAACGGGACATTTGTTGGTGACTGCTTCCTGGTACTCGACAAGGTTCTACGCTTCTGTGAGCCGGCCTTTCCCAAGTCACTCCGCAAGCGGGCAGTCGACAAGGCTGTGGACTTCTTCACCGAGCGGCTCAATGGCGTGGATGGTCTGGGTGCCATTTACCCGGCGATGGCCAATTCAGTCATGGCTTATGACCTTTTAGGATATCCCAAGGACGACCCCAATTTGATGATCGCCAAGGAGTCCATCGAGCGGTTGCTGGTCGAGACAGATGAAGAGCTCTACTGCCAGCCTTGTGTGTCGCCGGTCTGGGATACGTGTCTGGCCTCTCACGCGCTGATGGAAGCGGGTTTTGAAGCTGGCGACAAGGAACTTGATGGCGCGCTGGACTGGCTCAAGGACAAGCAGATTTTGGATGTTGTTGGCGACTGGGCTGTGCGCCGTCCTGATGTTCGTCCGGGTGGTTGGGCGTTTCAGTACAACAATGACTATTACCCCGACGTGGATGACACAGCGGTTGTTGCCATGGCCATGCACCGCACGGGCAAGCCTGAGTACAATGAGAGCATTGAGCGGGCGGCTGAGTGGGTTGTCGGGATGCAATCCTCTTCCGGTGGCTGGGGGGCCTTTGAGCCTGAGAACGAGCATTTTTATCTGAACTCCATTCCCTTTGCAGACCACGGCGCTCTTCTTGATCCGCCTACAGAAGATGTGACAGCGCGTTGCCTGTCATTCCTGGCGCAGTTGGACAAGGACCGGTTTGCCAAGGAAATTGCGCTGGGCGTGAAGTATCTCAAGCGTGACCAGCAGGACGATGGCTCCTGGTGGGGCCGGTGGGGTGCCAACTACATCTACGGTACGTGGTCCGTTCTTTGTGCCCTCAACGCAGTGGGTGAGGACATGTCGGCGCCATATGTGCAGCGGTCTGTTGCATGGCTCAAGGCGCGCCAGCGCGCCGATGGCGGCTGGGGCGAAGATCTTGCTACCTATCATGAACATCGCAAAAGCGAAGTGCATGAATCGACAGCGTCGCAAACCGCCTGGGCTGTACTTGGATTGATGGCTGCCGGTGAAGTGGAGTCTGAGGAAGTCCGAAAGGGCATTGCCTATCTCGAGACCGCCAAGCGTGACGGTGCGCGCTGGGACGAGAAACTCTATACGGGGACCGGTTTTCCGAAGGTCTTCTATCTCAAGTATCACGGCTATGCCGCTTACTTCCCGCTTTGGGCCGTCGCCCGATACGAGAATCTGATGAAGAGCAATGACAGGCATGTCGCCTACGGCATGTAGCGACTGACTGCGGCCTGTTATCCAGGCAGCTTCTTCCTCCAAGGAACACACCCTATGAAACGGCTTGGTATCGTCTGTGGCGTCAAGGCTGAAGAAGCATCGCTTGGCGTGTTGCTGGATGATGCGGGGCTGAAGGTTGGCGTCTCCGGGGCATCATCTGCCAGAGCGGAAGACATCGCTCGAGAGTTGATTGAGGAGCATGGCTGCACGTCGCTTTTGAGTTTTGGCGTCTCCGGCGCCATCACCGACGCCCTGCGTCCCGGCGATATTGCTTTGGCTCGCGCCATCATCATGGGCGACGACACCCGGATTGAAGCATCGCGTGTGTTCATGCCGTTGCTTTCAGATGCGGCTACACGCGCGGGACTGGTTCTGCGACATGTGGATATGGCTGACGCGAGCGATGTCGTTTCAGACGAAGCGAGCAAGCGGGCGCTTGGCCGCCGCACGGGCGCTCATGCAGTTGATATGGAGAGCGGAGCGGTTGCGTTTGTGGCCCGGGAAAAGGGCATTCCCTTTGCGGCGCTGCGCGCCATCTCGGATGGGGTCGAACATTCCATGCCACATGCTGCCCTCGGGGCCATTGGGCCAGGCGGCGACATACGGGTGATGACGACTGTTTTGAGGCTGGCGCTGCGGCCGCAGGACCTGCCGGCGATGATACGTCTCGCCGCCGGCAGTTCGCGTGGGTTCAAGAGCTTAGGCCGCTGTGCCCGAGACCTTGTCCCGAGTCTTCTTGGGGTCATGTAGGTCTTTGAGCTTTTGCTCTTCGGCCTTCTTCTCAATCAGCTCGTCGTAGACATACACCGCTTTGCGCTGGTTGCTCAGGTCAATTTCCGGTGCAAAGTCACCTGATGTCTTGGGACCACGCAGGGACACCCACAGTGTCTTGAGCGGGTGGGCTGCGGCATCAGCGGCGGCTGTTGGTTCATACCCACAGTGCGCCATGCAGTCCGAGCATTTTTCGTAATTGCCGGTGCCGTACTGTTCCCACTCGGTTTCGTCCATCAGCTCCTGGAAGCTGGACGCATAGCCTTCGTTGAGCAGGTAGCAGGGACGCTGCCAGCCAAAGATATTGCGCGTGGGCATGCCCCAGGGCTGGCACATGTACTGCTGATTGCCGGCAAGGAAATCCAGATAGAGGGAGGAGTGGTTCAGGGCCCACTTCTTCTTGCCGCTCTTTTTGCGCTCTTCACCCTTGCGGAAGACGTCACGGAACAGGTGCTTGGTGCGACGGCGCTCAAGGAAGTGCTCCTGGTCCGGCGCGCGCTCATAGGCATAGCCCGGTGAAATGGTGATGGAGACGCCGATATCGGTGCAATAATCGAGATAGGCAGCCACCTGATCTGCGGTCATGTTGTCAAAGATCGTGGCGTTGACGTTGACCTGAAAGCCTGCGTCCTGCGCCGCCTTGATGGCTGAGATGGCTTTCTTGAAGACACCCTTCTGATCCACGGCCTTGTCGTGTTCTTCCTCAAGACCATCCAGATGGACGGAGAAGAACAGGTAGGGGGACGGCTTGAAGAGGTGCAGCTTCTTTTCCAGAAGCAGCGCGTTGGTGCACAGCGAAATGAATTTGCGGCGTGCAACGAGGCCTTCAACGATCTCACCAATTTCCTTGTGGATCAGTGGTTCGCCGCCGGGAATGGCCACAACAGGCGCGCCACATTCATCGACCGCATCAAAGCATTCCTGCGCTGACAGCCGCTTGTTGAGTATCGCGTCCGGGTAATCGATCTTGCCGCAACCGGGGCAGGCGAGGTTGCAGCGGAAAAGCGGCTCGAGCATGAGCACCAGTGGGTAGCGTTTGCGGCCCATGAGGCGCTGCTTCATCACATAGGCGCCAACCATTGCCATCTGTCTTACGGGTACGGCCACTTGTCAGTCACTCCTGGTTTTAGCTCGTTTGTCGTTCGGCGGGTCTTGGTGCGTAACGGGGAGGGTGTCAGGCACCTGCCGCGCGGGACGGTTCAGCATCATCTAGCAGTTCACGAGGTAATTTGAACGTCACATTTTCGCGGATCACATTGAGCGATTTTACCTCAACCTCGTAACTCGCACGCAATCTCTCGATCACGCCCTGTACGAGGGTCTCCGGCGCGGAAGCACCGGCCGTCAGTCCAATGCGTGTTTTGCCTTCAATCCAGCCATTTTCCATGGCATCGGCGTCGGCAATAAGGTAGCTGGGGATACCGATTGTCTCACCCAGTTCACGTAAACGATTTGAGTTGGAACTGTTCTTGGCGCCAACGACGAGAATCATGTCCACGTGCTTGGCCATTTCAGCCACGGCGGTTTGCCGGTTCTGGGTGGCGTAGCAAATGTCGCGAACATCCGGGCCAACGATGGCAGGAAATTTCGTTTTGAGCGCCTCAATAACGTCGCGCGTGTCATTTACCGACAGAGTCGTCTGGGTAACGAAGGCGACCCTTTCGGGGTCTTTCACTTCAAGTCCCGCAACATCTTCGGGTTCAGAAATGACCTGCACCTTACCGGGAATGCGCCCCAGCGTGCCTTCGACCTCCGGGTGACCAAGATGGCCGATCATCACCACGTCATAGCCTTCTTCGGCGTAACGTCGGCCTTCGCGATGAACTTTCGTCACGAGGGGGCAGGTGGCATCAATTGCTTTCAACCCACGTTCGCCAGCTGCTTCTTCCACGCGCTCGGCAACGCCGTGTGCTGAGAAAATGGCAACAGCACCAACAGGCACCTCGTCGACTTCCTTGACGAAGATGACCCCCTTGGCCCGAAGGTCATCAACCACATGCTTGTTGTGGACAATTTCGTGGCGCACATAAATCGGCGCACCAAAGCGCTCCAGCGACCGCTCGACCACATCAATGGCCCGCTCGACGCCTGCGCAAAACCCGCGTGGTTCTGCGAGCACAACCGTCATTACTGGCTTGGTGCGCTGTGTGTCTTCAGTGGGCTGAGTATCTGTCGTCGGTTCCATGTGTCTCAACAGTCTTTCGAGATAGAGGCCTAGCCGTCAAAAGGTTGCAGATTTGGGTGGCGTTTCCGCCTCAAACCCGTCAATGAATGTAATCCCCGAATATAGGGAGAGTGTGGGGGCTGACTTTGGTCAGTGCAAGTCACGGCCAGTCAAATTTCTTTAGCTTTTGCGGGCCTTAACCATAGTTTTGATGGGGCATTGTGGAAGCACCTCTCCAAACCGTTGCTGTTCTGCCACGACCTGAAAGATCACAGTTTTGCCAAGAAAAGTTGATTTGTGACCTGTCCCTTGTGCACAGAGCATATTATTTTACGACTTATGTATGGGTTCGCGCTGCGGCCATTCGCGGGTTTCGATCCGTTGCTGGTTACGCTACGTAAAATCTAAATACCGACCTTGGATCTGAATTGGAGCGGCAGCCTTGAGCAGCGTTCGACCCTACCGAGACATTTACCGGCGAGAGAGCCGCAAAATCCATGTGGGCAATGTCCCTGTGGGCGGCGATGCTCCGATCTCGGTCCAATCCATGACCAACACCCTCACGCCGGATGTTGAGGCGACCATGGAGCAGATCCGTGGTCTTGAGGACGCTGGTGCAGATATTGTGCGTGTGTCGTGTCCGGATGAAGATTCGACTGCGGCTCTCAAGCAGATTGTTGCCCAGTCGAATGTGCCGATCGTTGCGGACATTCACTTCCACTACAAACGCGCGATCGAAGCGGCTGAGGCGGGGGCGGCATGCCTGCGCATCAATCCCGGCAACATTGGCAACGCCCAGCGTGTGAAGGATGTGGTTCAGGCAGCCAAGGACCATGGATGTGCCATGCGCATCGGTGTGAATGCGGGCTCACTCGAAAAAGACCTTCTTGAGAAGTATGGCGAGCCTTGCCCGGAGGCGATGGTGGAGAGCGCGCTGGATCACGCGCGCATTCTTGAAGACAACGACTTCTTTGAGTTCAAGATTTCCGTCAAGGCGTCGGATGTGTTCCTGGCGGTGGCCGCGTATCAGGGGCTTGCTGAAGCCTGCGACTACCCGCTGCATCTCGGCATCACGGAAGCGGGCGGTTTTCAGTCCGGCACCATCAAGTCGTCCATCGGCATGGGCATGCTGCTGTGGTCGGGTATCGGCGATACCATTCGCGTCTCGCTGTCAGCTGACCCCGTCAAGGAGATTGGTGTCGGTTTTGATATTCTCAAATCCCTCAACCTTCGCCATCGCGGCGTGAACATCATTTCCTGCCCGTCCTGTTCGCGACAGGGCTTTGAAGTGATCAAGACCGTTGAAACGCTGGAGAAGCGGCTGGAGCACATCTCCACGCCGATGACACTGTCGGTGATTGGGTGCGTTGTGAATGGTCCGGGTGAGGCCATGATGACCGATGTCGGCTTTACCGGTGGCGGGTCAGGCAAGAACACCGGCATGGTGTATGTCTCGGGATTGGCGGACCACAAGATTGAAAATGATGGCATGATCGACCATCTGGTCGAGCTGGTAGAAAAAAAGGCAGCAGAGATTGAAGTGGAGCGCGCCAAGGAGGCCGCGGCCCTTGAAGATCAGACTGCCGAGAACCGCGTCACAGCGGCAGAGTAGGGAGCGCGCATTTTGACAATTGAAGCAGCGGCTCCGGCGACAACGCCAGGTGAGCCGCAAGCAGCTATGTCTGCCCCGGTATCAGGTACGCCTGTTGATCTTGACGGCCTGATGACCACGGCTGCCAAGTCAGTGTCGGACGAACTTGATCGACTCATTCCTGAAGTGGCGGGTCCGCGTGGACCCGTGGTGGATGCGATGCGGTATTCCGCCTTGTCCGGTGGCAAGCGCTTGCGCCCGTTCCTGGTCATGGAGAGTGCCGGCCTCTTTGGTGTGCCGGCTGCGCAGGCATTGCGTGTGGGGTGTGCTGTTGAAATGGTGCACTGCTACTCGCTTATCCATGATGACCTTCCGGCCATGGACGACAGCGATACACGCCGCGGGCGTCCTGCCGTCCACAAGGCCTTTGACGAAGCGATCGCGATCCTCGCCGGTGATGCCCTTCTGACTCAGGCCTTTGAGGTTCTGGGTGGGTTTGCAACGTCCCGCGATGCGGCCGTTCGTGCAGCCCTCGTGGTTGAATTGGCCAAATCTTCTGGCTCTGCGGGTATGGTGGGCGGTCAGATGATCGACATCTCACCAGCGCGCGAAACAATGCAGTATGATGCCATTGCAGAGCTTGAAGCGCTGAAAACCGGCGAATTGATCCGCTTTTCGTGCGTTTCTGGTGCTATTCTAGCGGGAACCGGCGAAGGTGAGCGGATGGCATTGGCCGGATATGCCGCAGATCTGGGACTTGCATTTCAGGTTGCAGATGATCTGCTGGATGTGACCGGTACGGAAGAACAGGTGGGCAAGCCCGTTGGCCAGGATGACGGATTGACCACCTTTGTAACGCTCCTTGGCCTTGAGGGAGCGCGAAAGAAGGCCGAAGACCTGGTGGAGAGTGCCTGTGCGCATCTGGCACCGTTTGGTGCCAGTGCGGACACGTTGCGTGCCGTGGCGCGTTTTGTTGTGGATCGCAATCAGTAGCCCGGCAGGTCCCGTGTTGTTTTGGAGAATATGAGAATGGCCGAAGGTCACGCCCCGATGAAGCAGACCGATTTCTTGAGCCGCATTGATATGCCGGCCGACCTGCGCCGTGTTGCGCCGGAAGACCTTGTGCATGTGTCCGACGAAGTGCGGCAGGCAGTGATTGAAGCTGTCTCGCAAACCGGTGGCCATCTGGGTGCGGGGCTCGGCGTGGTCGAGCTGACTGTTGCACTCCACTATGTGTTCAATACGCCGGACGACAAATTCATCTGGGATGTGAGCCACCAGTGCTATCCGCACAAGGCTCTTACCGGGCGTAAGTCACGTCTCAATACGCTGCGCACGGGTGGGGGGCTTTCTGGCTTCACGTCGCGTGCTGAAAGCGAGTTTGATCCCTTCGGCGCCGCGCATTCCTCTACCGCGATTTCAGCAGCGCTTGGCTTTGCGGCCGGGCGTGACTTCATGAAACGCGACAACCAGGTCGTTGCCATTGTCGGTGACGGCGCCATGTCTGCGGGTATGGCTTTTGAGGGCCTCAACAATGTCGGCTCTGAGAAGCGCCGCATGGTGATCATCCTCAATGACAACCACATGTCGATTGCACCGCCTGCAGGCGCCTTGTCGGATTATCTGACAGAGCTGCGCGGCTTCATGCCCGATGAAGCAACGCGAGACAAAGGCATTGCCGAAGAAGGCCTCCCGAGCTTTGTTGACCAACCCACCATGTTTGATGATCTGGGCGTGCCCTATGCGGGGCCGTTTGATGGTCATGATGTGGATGAAATGGTTCGTGTGCTGACGGCAGCGCGCGACCATGATGGCCCGATCCTGCTGCATGTGATCACGCGCAAGGGTAAGGGATATGCACCGGCGGAAGCATCTGCTGATTGCTACCACGGCGTCTCGAAGTTCAACATTTCCGATGGCAAGCAGGACAAGGTAGCGCCCGTTGCACCCAACTACGCAAAGGTTTTTGCCGACGCGCTGATCTCAGAGGCGCAGCGGGACGAGCGTATTGTAGCGGTGTCGCCTGCCATGCCTGATGGCTCAGGTCTGACCAAGTTTGGCGAAATGTTCCCGGAGCGCCATTTTGACGTGGCGATTGCCGAGCAGCATTGCGTGACGTTCTGCGCCGGTATGGCGGCAGAAGGCATGCGCCCCTTTGCGGCGATCTATTCCACATTCCTGCAGCGCGGCTACGACCAGGTCATTCATGACGTGGCGATCCAGAAGCTGCCGGTCCGCTTTGCGATTGACCGCGCCGGTATGGTGGGTGCGGACGGTGTGACCCATCAGGGCGCATATGACGTGGCGTTTCTTGGCTGCGTGCCGGGCATGACCATAATGGCCGCGGGCAACGAAGCTGAACTCACAGACATGGTCGCGACCTCGGCTGCTTTCGATGAAGGACCCATTGCATTGCGCTATCCGCGCGGTGAAGGGGCGGGCGTCGAGATGCCTGAGCAGGGGCGCATCCTCGAAATCGGCAAGGGCGTGGTCCTCCGCGAAGGCAGCAAAATTGCCATCCTCAGCTATGGCGCCCGCCGTCAGGATGCGCTGGCCGCCGCAGACAAGCTGGCTGCCATGGGGCTGTCAGCAACTGTCGCTGATGCGCGGTTTGCGAAACCGATTGATGATGACCTGGTGAAGCAGCTGGCCACCAACCATGAGCTCCTGATCTCCGTTGAAGAGGGATCAATCGGCGGCTTCTCGACGCTGGTCTATGACAGCCTGGCCCGTCAGGGGCTGGATACAGGCAATGCCCGGTTTGTTCCGATCTTCATGCCTGACATCTACATTGACCATGACAAGCCTTCGGTGCAGGTAACAGCCGCAGGTCTTGATGCAGCGGGCATCGTGATGCGTGTGCTTGATGCACTTGGCATTGACGAAAGCCGCGCTGTCGCCGCTGCGGGCATTGGTGCCGAGTAGCGGGAGCGGCGTTGCGACATTCGGTTTGTTCAATCAAGCGGCATGTGCACGCTGGATGCGCGCCTAGATTGAAAATACCATCGTCGTAAACAGGGCGTTAACGGTTCGTGTGGCTCACTAGGGTGTTCTCATGCGTCCGGGGCCATCTATGGCAAAGTCAAAGAAACTGTCAGCCGAGTCCTGGGAAGATGCGCTTGCGCAGCATCTTGCCGGCGGCACAGGTGCGTCCGCCAAGCTGGGTATTATTTCCCTAGGCGCTGTGCGTGATGCCATCGGTCCTGACGACTGGCCGCGCATGGAAGCCAAGGTTACGACGGCAGTCGAAACGGTCATCGGTAAGCTTCTCGACCCTTCAGACACAGTTATACGGACGGGCGATGAGACCTATATGGTGCTCGTTCGATCTGCCGACTTTGAAACCGCATCAGCGAAGATTGCCGAGGGGTGTGATGCGCTGGCGAAGCTGTTTTTCGGCAAGCAGATGGATGTGGCTCTGGGCTTTGAGGCTGAGGTGACGGAGGTCCTTGCGCCGGGCAGCACAAAGAAACCCAGAACTCATAAAGTTGTTGGCGATGGCTCCCGCAAACCGGGAAGTCGAAAACACGTGTCAAGTGCAGGCCGCGGTAAGAAGTCCCGGAAAGCGGATAAGAAGCCCAAGCCCGACATTGATCAGGCGTTTGATGTATTTAGTTTTCTGCCTGTTTGGGATGCGCGGCATGAGGTTTTGAGCACGTACTGTGTTGGAATCTGGGAAGGTAAGAACCCATCCAGCCAGCATGAACTGCATACGCAGTTTCGCATGGATGATACTGACGCCCGAATGGTTGCTTATGATACGGCGGCGTTGAAGGCCGGTGTCATGGCTCTTGAAAAACTAGAAAAGCGTGGTCGCAGCGCCCTTATAATTGCTCCGTTGAGCCACACGACCTTGCAGTCGGTGTCCGGCAGAGCTGCTTATGCCGAAGCCGCGCGGTTGATCCCCAAACGATTGCGCAAATTTATGGGTATCCGACTGCTGGACATTCCCATCGACAAGTCGCCCCACGTCCTTGAAGACCAACTTGCCACCCTCAAAGGTTTCTTTGGCAACATCGTGCTTATTCTTGAGGGGTGGGATGTAACGCGAAAGGCTTTGGCGGCTACGAATGGTGTCACCTCTGTTACCTTGTCCCTGCCTGAGAAGCCGCGACTTAGGGCCACCGCGCTTGGGCAATTGGGTGAGTTTGTTCAACATGTGAACATGAGCAAGCGTGCCGCCAATGTGCACGGCGTATCTACAAAGAACGAGCTTAAGACTGCGGTCAAAGAGGGGACTTTTTATGTCACCGGACCAGCTGTGGGACCTGTGACACAGAAACTGAAGCCAGCGTTCGAATGCCCGCACGATAGCTTGCCGCTCAAATCAGCCAAGGCAAAATCGGCGCGCCGTCGGCCGCAAAAGGTGCCTGCGTCTAAGGTTGGCTAACTTTCTCTTCTTCATGTTGCTACGTCTGTAAATGTGTCACGGCTTCGATGTCATCCTGTGACAAAAGCGTCATGGCTTGCCTGCTACTGACCGAGATCACGAAACTTAGTGATTCATCCCGGCGGCACGCAGGCCCTGTCGGTTGTTGATAGGCATGGATTTTGGCTTGCAAGGAGTTCACCTTGCCGCCTTCATCAATCAAGCAAACCCGTCAAAACCTTCAATCCGCTGTCCATCAAAACGACGCCGCGTCGCGCGCCGGTTTTCTGGAGCGGATGTTCACCTTCGCCTTCAAGGGGCTGGTCTATCCGCAGATATGGGAAGACCCTACGGTTGATCTCGAAGCGTTAGCGCTGACGCCGGACTCGCGGATGCTGACCATCGCATCGGGCGGGTGCAATGTGCTGTCCTATCTGACGGCAAACCCAAGAGAAATCATCGCGGTTGATCTCAACCGTGCTCATCTTGCGCTGACGCGGCTGAAGCTGGCGGCTGCACAAGGGATGCCGACATATGAAGCCTTTTATCGGTTCTTTGGGGAGGCGGACGCCAGAGCGAACGTCAATGCCTACAAGCGTTTTGTGCAGGAGCGTCTGGATAAAGAGAGTCGCAAATACTGGGAGGGCCGCGATCTGATGCTGCAGCGGCGCATCTCACTGTTCTCCCGCGATCTATATCACCATGGCTTGCTTGGGTACTTCATCGGCGTGGCACACTGGATGGCTCGCCTTCATGGTACGGATCCACGTCAGATTGTCTGGGCCCGGACGATTGACGAACAGCGGACGTTTTTTGATACGGCCCTTGCACCCCTGTTTGATCGTCGCCTAGTGCGTTGGGTGACGTCCAAAAAGATGTCTCTTTATGGTCTTGGCATTCCCCCGGCCCAGTACGAGGCCCTTGCTGCTGATGGCAATGGCGACATGGCTGCTGTTCTCAAGGCGCGGCTGGAGAAGCTCGCCTGTGGTTTTGAGATGAAAGACAACTATTTCGCCTGGCAGGCGTTTGGGCGGGGATATGCATCCGGCCCGTCCGGCCCGTTGCCGCCCTATCTGCAGGCAGATCACTACGCTGAAATCCGCGACCGTGCCCACAGGGTGAAGGTTTGCCATCGCTCCTTTACCGAACAGCTCACCAAGGAGCAGGACGCGGCACTTGATGCCTATGTATTGCTGGATGCGCAGGACTGGATGACGGATGCCCAGCTCAATGAGCTCTGGGCTGAGATCACCCGCACGGCGCTGCCTGGTGCGCGTGTCGTGTTCCGAACAGCAGGTGCTCCTTCCATCCTGCCGGGCCGCGTTGATGATGCCATCCTGGAACGCTGGGACTATCGGGCCGAGGAGAGCCTGGACTACTCCAAGCGCGATCGGTCAGCGATATATGGCGGCATGCATCTGTATGTCTTCAAGGGCTGACGCCGCATGAGTGATGTGACATCTCCGACCGGCGATCTGATGGATTCCATCTATCGTTATCAGCGCCACATTTACGACCTGACCCGCAAATACTATTTGCTGGGTCGGGACCGTGTGATCCGTGAGCTCGAGCCGCCTCAGGGTGGGTGTGTGTTGGAAGTGGGCTGCGGTACCGGACGCAACCTCATCAAGGCGGCGCGGCGCTATCCCAATGCGTTGTTCTTCGGTCTCGATATCTCAGAGGTAATGCTCGAGAAGGCGCAACTTGAAATCGACCGGGCAGGGCTGGGGGAGCGCATCAGGCTCGCGCGGGCTGACGGGTCTGACTTCGACCCACAAGGTCTGTTTGGCCGTCCAGATTTTGATCGCGTGTTTTATTCTTACAGCGTCTCAATGATCCCGGCCTGGGAGCAGGCTCTGGCGTGTGGATACGCTGCCACAGCAGACAATGGCCGAATGCTGGTCGTCGATTTTGGCCAGCAGGAAAAACTGCCTCGCTGGTTCAGCCGCCTCTTGATGTGGTGGCTCAAGCAGTTCCACGTCACGCCGCGGTCAGGTTTGGATGCCGTCGTTGGATCGTATGGACGGGCACGGGTGACGCCATTGTTGGGTGGCTATGCCCAGTTTGCAGTTGTCAGCCGCTGACCATCGGCTCGTGCCCCGACTATTCCGCCTGTATGTATTGCGTTGGTGTGCTTTCAGCATAGCCGTAGCGGATGGCTTTCGCCGTGATACTCATGCCTGACGCAATTTCGATAGGGCCTGTGTAGAGATGCCAGAGCGGGCTCTCACCGACCTGATACCCAATGGATGCGCCCTGGGTCGCTGAACTAAGGATCAGACTTCTGCCGCTTTCCGAAAACACGACAGGTGCGGTTTCGGGCTGTTGCATGTCCGGCCACATGGCCTCAATCATCTCGGTTTCGGGAATGCTTGAGAGGTCGACAGTGTCGGCCGCAAAGGCGTCATAGGCGGCGCGCATTCTCGTCAGCGTGTCGGCATGGGCCGAGTCTGCGGCAAGGTTCTGGATTTCGTGCGGGTCTGCGACTGTATCGTACAGTTCTTCTTCCGGGCGTGGGGTGGCAAAAGATTGTGCCTGTGTTGGCGTCAGGCTGCCTTCCTCATGAAGCCGCCAGAGTTCCTGCATTGTCGGCAGCTGGTCTCGGAAATTGAGCGGCTGAAAGAACGGGAGATCGGTGCGGTAGTTGCGGATATATTTCCAGCGCTCATCGCGAATGGCGCGTTGATGTTCGAGGGTGCCGTCGAACCGGTCTGATCCCGCCACGATGTATTCGCGCGGGGTATCGGATATTTCGGTAAACAGCGGCTGTCCCCGGGCGTAGTCGGGGATATCGACGCCGGCCAGACTCAGGAAGGTTGGGCCGATATCCACAAAGCTGACCAGCCTGTCGTGTTTGATCCCGGCATCCCGGTGATCAGGCAACCGCACCATCATGGGCACCTTGATGCCGCTGTCATAGATCGCTCGCTTCATACGCGGAAAGCCGTCGCCATGGTCGGTTGTGACAACCACAATGGTGTTGTCCGCAAGCCCGTCGGCTTCCAGATCATCCAGTAGTCTCGCCAGCCGTTTTTCTGCAAAGGCAATGTTATCGTAGTGGCGCGCGATATCGGCGCGAACGACCGGCGTATCCGGCAGGTAAGGCGGGACGTCCACATTGTCGGGATCCGTCACTTTCTCCTTGCCGGAGAGCGTCCATAAATTCCGTAAGCGGACGATATTGACCAGGGGGTTCATCGAAAACGCATCTGTGGGCCAGATGGTGCTTTCATGGGTCTCCAGGATGTTGACCATGGCAAAGAAAGGCTTGTCGTCCGGGCGGCCTCGCCAGGGATGTTCTGCCGCCTGATCGTCCCAGATCGTAAATGGCTCGCCGAACTGATAGTCGGTCTTTCCGTTGTTTGATGTGTAGTATCCGGCTTTTCGCAGGAGTTCCGGAAAGGCTTTTACCTCAGCTGGTGGTGCTGCGTCGTAGGAGATGGGGCCGCCCGACGAGAGAAGAGCCGAGGGTGACCGGGTGCGCATGTGCTGGGTGCCCAGGGCTTGTTGATGCACGCCTGTAATGAGGGACGAACGGCTAGGGGCGCAGACACCTGCTGTGGTGAACGTATTCGCGAACTGCACGGATTCTGCTGCAAAAGCATCCAGCACGGGTGTCGTTGCAACGGCATCCCCAAAGGCACCGATGCGTGAGCCCATGTCTTCGAAGACGACGAACAAAAAGTTCGGCCTGCTGCCCACGTCAGGGCCGCCTGTACTGGATACCGGCGTGCCGGCCAGTGCGACTGAGCACCAGACCATCGCAAATACCGCGCAGATTGCGCGTGTCACATGGTGCATCTTTTAGATCTCCCGCATGCTTGGAACGCCATTGTGCAGGATTTTGGGGATTTCGGGAAAAATGGTGCCGGCTGAGAGACTTGAACTCCCGACCCCCTGATTACAAATCAGGTGCTCTACCAGCTGAGCTAAGCCGGCACACATGACTCAAAGGCTGTTCGCCTGAATCGCGGACGGTATAGCGTGCAAATCGGCCTCTGGCGAGACGGAAATCCACACTTTTTGATTTTGGTGCTTATCCGCGCTGGCGGCTGATCTCGTAAAGGGCCACGGCCGTGGCATTTGATACGTTCAAAGACGCGAATCCCGGCTCGCCGGGGATTTTTGCCAGCAGGTCGCATCGTTCCGCTGTGAGGCGGCGCAAACCTGCGCCTTCAGCACCCATAATAATCGCAATCTTGCCGGTCAGGTCCATCTGGGCGAGTGATTTGTCGCCGGTGCCTTCCAGGCCCACGGTGAACCAGCCCTCAGACTGCAGCACGGCAATCGCCTGCGCCACATTTGGCACCTGAACCAGCGGCATCTGTTCCACGGCGCCGGAGGCGGCCTTGGCCAGTGTGCCGGTAATGGGTGGGGAGTTGCGGCGGGTGACGATGACGGCGCGCGCGCCAAAAACAGCGGCGGACCTCAAAACGGCTCCGACATTCTGGGGATCCGTGACCTGATCCAGGATCACCAGCGGCTTGGTTGGTTCGCCGTTCTCGTCGGCTGCATTGGAGGCACCGAGGATATCAGCCAGCACCGGATCGGGCAGGGGGGCCACGCGCAGGGCAATGCCCTGGTGGACTGTGCCGGGCGCGAACATGCGGTCCATGTCCTTGCTGTCGGCTTTTTCGATCTGCAGGCCACGCTGGCGGGCGGGCTCAGCAATGGTTTCGCTGCCGTTTTCGGTGGCGATCAGGCGAAGCAGGCGACGTTTGGGGTTCATCAGGGCTGCGCGCACTGCATGGGCGCCGTAGAGCCAGTCCGGCCCGTCCACGATCTGCTGGGAGGCCTGACGGGGGCGTCCGGCGTGTTGGCGGCCTGAGCCTCCTGCGTTGCTCCGGCCTTCTCCGCCTTTGCCACCGGTGCGCTTTGCACCTGATCGCTGCGGGCCTGAGCCGCGCCGATTGCTGCGATTGCGGTCACCGCCGGCATTTCCGCCGCGTCCCGATCTGCCTGAAGCAGGCCGTTTTGGCCCTGAATTTCTGTCATCACTCATAGGAGCGCTCTACCGGTTAAAATGCGCCGCTGCAATCGGTTCAAGCGGCCGGAAGGGTCAATTTTTGGCGTGTGTGGCTGGATGGGTGCGCAGGTAGGAGCTGCCGGGGCTGAATTCAGGCGGTTTGGCCTTCATACCGGCATTGACAGGAGGGGGCAAAAACGCCTATTTCCTCGCCACCAGCGGCGCTTCGGACCGTTGTTTCCCATATAAGCGACACTCTTCAATATGTCGGCTTCTCCTCCAGGTAG
Organism: Candidatus Phaeomarinobacter ectocarpi; assembly: GCF_000689395.1. Lineage (GTDB taxonomy): Bacteria > Pseudomonadota > Alphaproteobacteria > CGMCC-115125 > CGMCC-115125 > Pyruvatibacter > Pyruvatibacter ectocarpi. The sequence continues at coordinate 1,770,220 of NZ_HG966617.1, read as the reverse complement.
GCCGAATGAGATGGATTGTCTGTTTTTGCCGGGAAACATTGAGCTGAACATGTGTTGCCGGGACTTCTTGAAGGACCTTTGAAATCCTCGTGTTTGGGGTGCTCCTGGGTGGTTGGTTTAAGGAGGGATGCCCGAGTGGTTAAAGGGGACGGACTGTAAATCCGTTGGCTATGCCTACGTTGGTTCAAATCCAACTCCCTCCACCATCCCCTTCGAGAAGACATGACGACTGTTTGGTGTTGGTATGCTCTTATGTGACCCAACACACAGGCTGGTTCCGGGCGGGTGTAGCTCAATGGTAGAGCAGCAGCCTTCCAAGCTGACGACGAGAGTTCGATTCTCTTCACCCGCTCCAGCTTGGGCTGGGCACCCAAATCCGGGCTGGTTTTGAGCCCCGACCTATCCGGGCTATTTCGAGCCCAAATGAGATGAGACTGATTTCGCGCCGCTGCTGTTTCCAGCGCCGGCACCACTACTGGCAGAGCGACCCGGCCAACCAGGTGACAGGTCGCAGATTTGATCGACGAATAAGAGGTCCGAGAGAAAAATGGCCAAGGAAAAGTTTGAGCGCAACAAGCCGCATGTGAACATCGGGACTGTTGGTCACGTTGACCACGGCAAGACGACGTTGACAGCAGCGATAACGAAGGTGCTTGCGGAGCAGGGTGGCGCGGAGTTTTCGGACTACGCCGACATTGACAAGGCGCCTGAAGAAAAGGCGCGTGGCATCACGATTTCAACGGCGCACGTTGAGTATGAGACGGAAAACCGTCACTACGCCCACGTTGATTGCCCAGGCCATGCTGACTACGTGAAGAACATGATCACGGGTGCCGCGCAGATGGACGGCGGCATTCTTGTTGTGAACGCAGCTGATGGCCCGATGCCTCAGACCCGCGAGCACATTCTGCTTGCCCGTCAGGTTGGTGTGCCGGCGCTTGTTGTGTTCCTGAACAAGGTTGATCAGGTGGACGACGAAGAGCTTCTGGAACTCGTTGAAATGGAAGTGCGTGAGCTTCTGTCTTCTTACGACTTCCCGGGCGACGATATCCCCATCATTGCGGGTTCTGCTCTTGCAGCGCTTGAAGGCCGTGATGATGAAATCGGCAAGAACAAGATCCTTGAGCTGATGGCTGCGGTTGATGAGTACATCCCGACGCCGGAACGCCCGAAGGATCAGCCGTTCCTGATGCCTGTTGAAGACGTGTTCTCAATCTCCGGCCGCGGCACGGTTGCCACGGGTCGTATTGAGCGCGGTGTTGTGAATGTTGGCGAAGAAATTGAAATCGTCGGCATCAAGGACACCACGAAGACGACAGTTACGGGCGTTGAAATGTTCCGCAAGCTGCTCGATCAGGGTGAAGCTGGTGACAATGTTGGTTGCCTGCTGCGTGGTGTGAACCGCGAAGACATTGAGCGTGGTCAGGTTCTGGTACATCCGGGTTCTGTTACGCCGCACACAAAGTTCAAGGCAGAAGCCTACATCCTGACGAAGGATGAAGGTGGTCGTCACACACCGTTCTTCACGAACTACCGTCCGCAAA